>JAFMMM010000430.1 GCA_017859815.1 Planctomycetota bacterium
GTATGCATCCAGTCCTCTTTGCTCACCGACACGAGCAAGCATCCTGACCGGGTTGAGCCCAGCGCGGCACGGCATCACATCGCCCAGCTGCCATCTCCCTGCTGTTGTTTTAAAGGCCGAGCAGACCACCACTGGCCCGGCGTCACGCTTTTCCACAATACCAAAGTCAGTGACAAGGCTCGATACCGCCTTCCTGACGCTTCCTCAGGTGCTGCAGCGGAGCGGCTATGCCACGGGGCATTTTGGAAAGTGGCACCTCGGAAGTGAACCGTACTCACCGCTGGAACATGGATTCGATGTTGATCTGCCACATCATTCAGGACCGGGACCTGCCGGCAGCTATGTCGCCCCATGGAAGTTTCGAGAGTTTGATCCTGATCCTGACGTTCCGAACCAGCACATTGAAGATCGTATGGCTCAGGAGGCCGTGCGATTCATGGAACAGAACCGTGATCGACCATTCTTCCTGAACTACTGGATGTTCAGTGTTCACGCCCCGTTTGATGCGAAGCAGGAGTTGATCAGGAAGTGGCGTCGGCGGATTGACCCCCAATCTCCCCAGCGAAGTCCGACCTACGCAGCGATGATTGAGAGTATGGATGATGCTGTCGGCACGCTGCTGGATGCACTGGATCGACTGGGACTGAGTGAAAATACGATCGTCGTCTTCGCATCCGACAACGGCGGCAACATGTACAACCTTGTTGATGGAGGCACAGCGACAAGTAATGCTCCGTTGCGGGGTGGCAAGGCGAATCTGTTTGAGGGCGGGATTCGCGGGCCAGCTGTCGTGGTCTGTCCTGGGGTGACTTCGCCGGGCTCTGCAAGCGATGAACTCATTCAGAGTGTTGACTTCTTTCCAACCTTGCTGGATTTGATCGAACTGCAGCCGGGTCCGAGTCATGAGTTTGATGGGATTAGCATTGTTCCGGCGCTGCGTGGGGAGTTGCTGGACCGTCAGGAGATCTTCACCTATTTCCCGCATCAGACGGAAGTGCCGGACTGGTTACCTCCTGCTGTAAGCGTGCATTCCGGGAAGTGGAAACTGATTCGAGTTTTTCATGGTGATTTGAGCGGTGGTCATCGATACATGCTCTATGACCTGTCCACTGACATTGGGGAAAAACACGATGTCTCTCGGCAGCACATGGATGTGGTTTTGCGACTTGATCAGCAAATCGAACAACACCTTGAAAACACAAATGCGGTCCGGCCCCTGCCGAATCCAAACTTTCGTCCCGAAGAATATGATCGTTCGCTCGAGGGGCAGGCAGAACTGAAAGGCACTGGCGGAGGCAAGGGCAGGCAAAGAAATGGAAGAACGGCTTCAAGGGGCGTCACTGGAGGCTGGATGGCCGGCGGAACTTGCCAGTTGTCACTCCAGCAAAATGCGTTGCAGGTTCTGAGTACAGGGGGAGATCCGCACTTGAGCACGGAATTACAAATGCCTGTGCAGGGCGGCGGCCTCACGTTGCGTTTTGTGATGTCATCAAACGCGAAAGGGCGGGGACGGCTCTATTTCCGCGGGCCTTCCGAGCCATTCGCTCTTGATCGCAGCATTGAATTTGATGTCCGGCATGACGGCACAGAACGCAGTTACGTGATTCCACTGGGAACTGAGCAGCAGGTACAGTCCATCAGGATCGACCCTGCTGCCGGGGCCGGGAACATGCGAATCCACAGTATCACTCTGCAAAGAGCAGCTGGAGAACACCTGCAGAAATGGGCATTTCCGGAGTAGCGCGGGAGTGATTCTTCGGCAGTCTTATTCGTATTCCCATTTCATGATCCATGGATCCTGCATTGTTTTCTGCATGCTTTTCAGTTTGTCCTGATACTGCTGCAGAATGACCTGGTGTCCCGCGCTGTCGGCGAGGTTGGTGGATTCCCAGGGATCATTTTGAATGTCGTACAGTTCAAACTCCGGTCGCTGGACGTAACGATTGACGGTCATCATTCCATAGGGAGCGTCAGGACCTTTCTTCAGTTGGGCCTGCCAACTGCTGGCAGCCCACAGATCCGAAGCGAATGGATAGGGCAGCGGGTGGGCAATGTTCCAGATCAGCTTGTATCTTGAGTCGCGTACCACTCTCATTGGATAGTACATCTGAATCTCGTGGAACGTATGCGACGCGAAGACTGTTTGATGATGAGGCTCAGCGGGATTGCTGAGACAGTGCAGCCATGAGCGACCGTGGTAGCTGTCAAATGGTTTATTTCCGTTGCGGTTTTCGTCAACAGCTTCCCCGCGTTGCTTCCAGAACTGTGCGGCGTTCAGAATATTCTTTGGGCAATTGTTGTCCTCGTCCAGTCCTCCAGCAAAATCGAGCAGCGTGGGCGTAATGTCGATATGACTGATCATCGCATCCGACTGCAGTCCGCGTACTTTCTGATAAGGATCACGTACAACCATCGGAACACGCAGTCCCCCTTCGTAAACCGTGGTCTTTCCGCCGGCGAAGGCCATGCCATGGTCGCTGGTGAACACGATCAGTGTTTTTTCGTAAAGGTCCGCATCCTTGAGGATCCGGACCAGTCGCGCAACCCCCTGATCAATGCGTGAACAGGACTGGTAGTACTGAGCAAGTTCCTCCCGAGTTTCCCGGGTGTCCGGCAGAAAGGGTGGGACGTTGACGTCGGCCGGAGAGAAAAAGACTTCGTTGACGCCGTCGTGCGCCTGCCGATTTGGTTTGTTACCGAAGAGGTCCGGCTTCAGCTCGCTTTCGGAGGTCTCATCTTTTCCACCGCCGCGGTGTGGATCAGATGTGCCGAAGTAAAGGAAAAACGGGCGATCATCAGCAGTGTTGGTCAGAAACTCTCTGCATCGTTCTGCCATTTGGACGGCATTTCGCCCGTTTCCTTTTAACCATGTTTCGTACTCGTAAACAACCTTTGGGGCGACGTGAAATTTCCCGATATGGCCAGTGCGGTATCCTGCGCGTGCCATCACACGAGGCAGGGAAAGGCTGACGACATCGTGAAATGAAGCGAACTTATGGTAATGATGCTGGTGACCGAACTGTCCGTTACGGTGGTTGTGGAGCCCGCTCATGACAACGCTGCGACTGGCACTGCACGAGGCTGTCGTCGCAAATGCATTGCGAAAGACAAAGCCATCTGCCGCGATCGCATCAATGGCGGGGGTGCGGGCCGCGTCGTCGCCATAGCATCCGAGGGTTGGGCTTTCGTCATCAGTAATGATGAAGATCACATTCCGTTCAGCAGCCGATGCGTTCGTTGGAAACAGAGTGATCACGCAAACAAAATGCACAAGGTGAAGAAAACGACGGAGTTTCAGCATCGATGTGTGACCTTACTGCAGAGACATGCAATATCGAGGGTCCGGTGACGGAGAGCATTACCAGCGAAAAAAGTTTTCCGCTCGGGGCATCGCGAGCGAGTCAGGATAGAGTGAAGTTTGCACCACTTCAACATCTGGTCGTCGACAGGGAATTGGCCTGCCGTTTTGAAATCGATTTCTACCTTCCTTCAGGAAAGCCTGTGGACTGCCAACCCAACTCTTTGCTGGCGGTTTTGGAGACTCATGAGGTGTCCGGATTTGTACCAGCAGGGACTTCGTGGATGTTTCCGAATTCAGGGGAATGTCATGAGACCTCGACTGCTGCTGCCCACAGTTTTGTTGCTCCCGCTGTTACTGCAGGCGGCTGAAGTCAGCCCGGCTGACCAGAGCAAAGCCGCAGATCAGACGTCACAGGCCAGCGTTGGGCCGAGAAGAAGCCTGCGTCGGCAGGAGGCAGGTAACCTGACGGTAGCCCGGGGATGGGCTGCGACCGCGGAATTATTGATCTCTGAGCAGCTGCAGGAGGAGGCAGTGTAAGTCCTGTCAGCCGGGCTTGAAGAGGAATGGCATACCGCGATTCAGCTGCAGCATTCCCGCTCCCTTGATCTGATTGGCGAACAATCCGCCGCGATGTCGATTCTGCTGCGTCTGAGTCAACACAGCGATCAGCAGAGACAGCGAAGCGATTCGCTGGTGCAGGATCAACCAGAGAGGTCATCAGATCGAATTTGAGCTGGAACGAAGGAATTTGCACGCGGTGAAGTGAAGGAGCGATCGCGGGTTTCAACGGAGTGCTGAGAGAATCACCGAATAATCGGCAGGCGATGTCTCTCAGGGGGCTGTGTTGGTGGAAATCCGGAGCCGTCATGGATGGTGAGCGGGGACTGATACATGTTGCGCTGGCACGGAAGCAATTACAGGACATTGACCGACTGGCAGATGCGCTGAGAAAAGAAGTGACTGATCAATC
>JAFMMM010000431.1 GCA_017859815.1 Planctomycetota bacterium
GGAGTTCCGGGGTTGATTCACCGGTGATGACGCCGTCTTCCACCCGCCAGTATTCCGGTTGGTGAGCTTTCCATCCTGTGAGTGTTTTGCCGTCGAACAGGGACACGAATTCCTCGTCTGCAACGGCAGGACTGAGCAGCGTGAGGCTGCTGCCCAGCAGGATGAACCGGGCCATGGATATTTTTCCGAGCATCAGTAGGGCCTTTCGATGAGATAAGAACAAATCCTGGCATCGATAGTGTAATAGCAGGCGGGCCCTGCATACCAGCAGTCCGCAACTGCCGCAGGAAGGTGGCGTTGATTCGCGGCTTCACCTCACTGTCCTGCGGATGTTATACTTCTGACGCGCCGGGGGGGCATGCTGAAGACGGAGACAGATGCGAAGACAACAGTGTTGGTCTATCATCCGGGGCCGTTTTCCTGTCTCCGTTGGCGGGTCTGGATTCCGGGTCTGGATTCCGGGTCTGTATTCGTGATCAGAGCTGCTCCGTGTGAAAGATTCTTCATGACATTCACGACTGATTCTGTGATTACTGCAGAGCACAGAAAGCAGTATCAGGAGGAAGGCTACTTCATCCTTGAATCTGTCATTCCCCCGGAGCATTTGCAGATTCTGAGAGAATCCTGTGACCGGCTGATTGATGTGATGCACGGCGAAATGGACCGTCTGAAAACGGATCATCTCCATATCAGTCATCGGGGCAGCCGCTATCACATTGCCAAACAGTATCAGCAGGCACCGCGGCTTTCGGAGTACGTCTTCAGTCCGTTGATGGCGGATGTTTGTCGGGCCACAGTCGGTCCGGATGCGTGGCTGTTCTACGAACAATATGTGGCGAAGTGTGCAGAAAAAGGACTGCCTTTTTCGTGGCACCAGGACAGCGGATATCTGGGGTTTGCTCATCGTCCCTATGTGACCATCTGGGCCGCTGTGGACGAGATGACGCTGGAAAACGGGACTGCATACGTCCTGCCGTGGTCAACGGTTGGGATTCGCACACTGGTTGAACACGTGCGGAATCCGGAGACCGGCGACAAGGTCGGTTATTTTGGAAGTGAGCCGGGCGTGCCTGCGGTTGTTCCTGCCGGCAGCCTTGTCGTCTTCAGCTCTTTAACTTTTCATCGCAGTGGCCCGAATACGACTGATCGCATGCGGCGTGCCTATGTCACGCAGTACTCGGCGGAACCGATTCGTCGACCTGACAGCGGCGAACTGATGCATCTTGCGGATCCGTTTCTGCAGGACGGAAACAGGATCATTGGGCCGGAAGCTGCGACCTGACACAGAGGAATTGACCATGCCTGTTCAAACACTCGCTGCAACGCGAAGACAGTTTCTTGCCGGCAGCATCGCAGCTGCATCGGGGTTGTGTGTGCCGACCGCTGCGACGGAAGAATCGTCGGCATGGAAGCCGCGGTACATGCTGGCTTCCTGTATGTACGGAACTTTTTCGATTGAAGAGATACTTCAGCAGATTGAGCCTGCGGGAGCTGAAGCTGTTGATATCTGGCCCAAAGTTCACGGCAATCAGCGTGAGCAGCTGAGCGAGATGGGGGAGCAGGCTTTTGCTCAGCTGCTGGAGAAATATCAAACGCAGATTGGTTGTCTGACACAGTATCCGCTGGGTCCGTTTGGTCTGCAGCAGGAAATGCAGTTGGCGGCTCGACTGGGGGCCAAAACTTTAGTGACTGGTGCGCGGGGGCCCAAAGGTCTGAAGGGGACTGAAGAAAAGGCGGCGGTCAGGGAATTCGTCAAACAGCTGGAGCCGCATTTAGCAGTCGCCCGCGAGGCTGGAGTAACGCTTGCGATTGAAAACCATGCCAACAGCCTGATCGAATCACCGGACTCCATCCGCTGGTTGGCAGAGTTTTCTCCGGGGCCTGAACTGCAGATTGCGTTTGCTCCCTATCATCTTATGCAGGATACCGAGCTGCTGTGTGGACTGTTACGGGAGTGCCATCACCGTACGGCTGTTTTCTATGCGTGGCAGCATGGTATGGGCTGCCATCAGAAGTTACCGAAGGAGCAGGAGCTTCTGCAGATGCCGGGCCGCGGTGAACTGGATTTTGCTCCCATCTGGAAGACGCTGCGTCAGGTGAACTTTTTGGGATGGACTGAGATTTTCATGCATCCGGTGCCGCGTGGAATTCCCATTCTTCCAACGGCAGGTGAAGTCACCGAGGAGATTAACCGCGCGCGGGCGTATCTGGCAGGGCTGAATGGATAGGTGATTGCGGAGCTGCCGGGGGTCACCTTTGGGTGAAGATTTTGGCGTCTTTGGAAAGACAGACGATGAGGCAGTGGCGAACGGCGGTCATTGGGGCTGGTTTTATCGGGCCGGTCCACGTTGAGGCACTGCGGCGAGCAGGGGTTGAAGTCGCCGCGGTGATTGGTTCGACGCCGGAGAAAACATCCCGGCTGGCCGATCAGTTTCGGACGTCGCAATCACATACCACGCTGGACGATGTGCTGCAGGATCCGTCGATCGATGTGGTGCATGTGACGACGCCGAATCGCCTGCACTTTCAGCAGGCGACGGCAGCACTTCGCAGCGGTCATCATGTGCTTTGTGAAAAGCCGCTGGCGATGAACTCGCGTGAATCGTCTGAGCTTGTCCAGCTGGCTCAGCAAACAGGGTTGGTCGCAGGGGTGGCTTACAACATACGCTTCTACCCGCTGTGCCATGAAGCGGCCGCGCGTGTGGCGGATGGGCGAGCAGGCGATGTGCTTCACGTACACGGCAGTTATGTGCAGGACTGGCTGCTGGATCCCTCAGATTTCAACTGGCGAGTCATGCGAGAGGATGGCGGCGACCTGCGGGCTCTTGCTGACATTGGGACGCACTGGCTGGACCTCGTTCAGTTCATTACCGGTCAGAGTCTGATTTCTGTGTGTGCCGACCTGCAGACAGTTCATCAGCAGCGGATGCGGCCGCCAGGTGGTGTGGAGACATTTTCCGGCATGCGTGCGGCAAGTCAGCCGCCTTCAGTGCCTGTGGAGATTTCAACGGAAGACGGAGGCTGCGTGATGTTTCGCCTGTCCGGTGGCGGACACGGTGCGCTGTGGGTTTCGCAGACAACAGCCGGCAGACGCAACTCATTGCAGTTTGAGATCGGGGGCTCCCGCGCCTCGCTGGCCTGGGAAAGTGAGCGGCCAAACAGACTACGGATTGGATACCGTGATCGACCCAATGAAGACTTGGTTCGCGATCCCGCCCTGCTGGATCCATCTGCGGCAGTTTTGACGAGTTATCCTGGAGGGCATAACGAAGGATTTCCGGATACCTTTCGACAACTTTTCGAATGCTTCTACGGCTATTTGAGCAGGGGTGACTTTTCTGCTCCCCGGCCGTTCCCCGATTTTTCCGACGGGCATCGAGAGGTTTTGCTGTGCGAGGCGATTTTGAAGAGTCATCAGCAGCGTTGCTGGGCTGAACTCTGAATGGCAGATGGTGCGGCGGCAGCCACGCTTCGTGATCGAGAGACTTCAGAGCGGACAGCTTCAGGATCTGAACGAAGCGATACGGTGTGAGGAATGGAGAATTCTTGTGAAGTACAGCTACGAAGAGCTTGCAGGGATGATTGATCACTCCCTGCTGCATCCGACGATGACCGATGCCGAACTGCGGGAAGGCTGCGCCCTTGCGGCTCGATATCAGGTGGCATCCGTTTGTATCAAACCCTTTGCGGTTGCCCAGGCCGTTGAATGGTTGAGAGGCACCGGGGTTCTGGTGGGAGCAGTGGTGGGATTTCCGCATGGAAATTGCAGTACAGAGGTGAAACGCTATGAAACGGAACTGGCCTGTCGGGATGGGGCCAGTGAGATTGATATGGTGATCAACGTCGGCAAGGCGCTGGGCGGTGACTGGGACTGGGTGGAGCGGGATATCCGAACGGTGTGCGAGCAGGCTCATTCGCAGGGAGCCCAGGTCAAAGTGATCCTCGAGAACGACTATCTGGTCGATGGCGGAGCCGGTCTAAGCAGCGAGGAAATCAAGCAAAAGCTGTGTCAGATCTGTGAGCGGGCCGGTGCAGACTGGGTGAAGACGTCGTCGGGGTATGGCTTTGTGAAACAGCCGGATGGCGGCTATTCCTATCGCGGTGCCACGGAAGAAGATCTCAGACTGATGCGTGCTGCCTGTTCTCAGAACGTCCAGGTGAAGGCCGCCGGAGGCGTTCGCGATCTTGACGGACTGATCCGTGTTCGCGAGCTTGGGGCAAGTCGGTGCGGAGCCACCGCGACGGCGGCCATGATGGATGAATACCGA
>JAFMMM010000432.1 GCA_017859815.1 Planctomycetota bacterium
TCGCGTCAATCGGGAAGCAGCGGCCAGCCCCTGCCGGATTCGAGGGGACTTCTTTGAGTTGCTGCAGTTGGCTGAACAGCTCTGGAAGGCCACCGACGGTCACTTTGATTTTGCCTCGGGTGCGCTCGGGGCTGTTTGGCGAGCCGCTCGTAAAGAGGGAGAAATCCCGCAGGAGGAGGCTGTTCAACGGGCTCTGGAGATCAGCGGATTCCAGCATGTCGGGCTGAATGCAGAAACGTTAGAGGTCTCATTACTCAAACCGGGTGTGTGTCTTGATCCGGGTGCGATTGGGAAAGGATTTGCGCTGGATCAGGTGGCAGACTGGCTCAAGGAGCAGGACGATTTTCCGACGAGTTTCTTGCTGCATGGTGGCCACAGCAGTCTGCTTGCGAGTGGGAGGCATGCGGGCCACTTGGGCTGGCCTGTCGGGCTGGGGAATCCCCTGCTGACCGAGAAGCGGATGGCAACGGTTTTGCTGAATGAACAGGCTCTGGCAACTTCCGGTTCAAACATCCAGTTTTTCCGTCACCAGGGCCGCAGAATGGGCCACATCCTCGATCCGCGGACTGGTTGGCCAGTGGAGGGAATGCTGTCTGTGACCGTGTTGGCTGCTTCTGCCGCCACTGCGGACGCGCTTTCCACCGCTTTTTTTGCGATGGGGGTTGAAAAGGCAGTTGAATGTTGTCAACGGATGGCGGACATTGCTGCGATACTCGTTCCGTTTCCGGAGCGAGGGGTGCGGCTGCGACCTGTTGTGGTCGGCGGCTCGCAAATCGAGATCTGGTGGGATGACCAGCAGGTCGAGGTCGATTATAGTGTCGACAGGCGGTGACGATCGGGCAACTCACGGTGTGCAAGCCTTCTTCGGCATGAGTGCTTTGGCACGACCGTATAGGCTCTGTGTCGGGGCGTGCGCGACCACATGTTTCGTGGCGTCAACACCAGGAATCAGTCAAAAAAATCTCCCCGCAATGCCGCCATGCTGACGTACAATTTATTCAAGCGAACGGCGTTGGGCTTTTGCTTCACATGACAGGCACCAGTACGGCATACAGCCGGTAACAATTTGTGTCCTGGGACCAGGATTCGACAGGAGCGTTCATTCAGTGGCTCAATCGAAATCATATTCTCTCGCTGCCGTGATTTTTCTGGTGGTTCTGCGCGTCGGTATCGGCTGGCAGTTGTTGTACGAGGGGCTCTGGAAGATCAACTCGCTGGATTCACCATCACCGTGGTCGGCAGCAGGGTATCTCAAGAATTCCACGGGGCCAATGCGATCGGTGTTTCAAAGTCTTGCGGGCAACGTGAACAATCAGGACTGGCTTGACCGAGAATTGGTCGCGGAGCGTTGGGATCGCTGGGTAGATCGATTCATTCAGCACTATGAGCTGGACTCTCAAAAGGGCCGCATTCTGGCCATGCTGAACGGACCGGAGTTCTTCGCGGGTAAGGTCGCAAAGCTTCCGGAAGAGGTGGATTTCACCGCAATCGGCGTCCAGAACATTATCAAGCATGACGCGCAACGCGGATTGCTTCTGATCGATGGCAAGCGGCACATGCTGCCCGCAGAGAAAGTCAAGCTGGAAAGGCAAGTCGAAGGTCTGGAAGGCCCGCTGTACGATGCTTACCGACAGGGCCTGAACGAGGCCTTCACCCGTGCTTCCCGTCTTTCTCTCAAAGAACGTCTTGCTGCTCATTTAGACGGCAACCCGGAAAACTCGGGTGTCATCGATGGGCGGATTGACGAGATGTCGTTGTATCGAAAAATGACTGAGCGTCTGGAAAACAAGACCGTTACCGCCTCATTGTCTTACGAGTTTGATCACCTGCAGCGAACGACAACAGAGACTCGCGAGAAGGGAACGGAACTGGCCGGACCGGTGATTGCCCTGGACGACGAACTGCGGGAGCAGGCGATGAAGCTCGTTCCCTACCAGCAGTTCCTGGCCAAAGGGCCAATGCCGCAGGAATGGAATGCCCTGCGAATAATCGACCTGATGACCATCGGGGGGTTGACGGGCCTTGGTTTGTTGCTGATTCTCGGGCTGTTTTCGCGGCTCGCTGCTTTCGGTGCAGCCTGTATGATCTTCGGGTTTTACATGGCGATGCCCCCGCTTCCCGGTCTCCCGGAAGTTCCCGGTCCGGAGCATAGCTTTATTGTGAACAAGAATTTGATCGAGGTGATGTCGCTGGTCGCACTGGCGACCATCCCAACGGGGGTTTGGTTTGGACTGGATGCCATTCTGCCGAATTTCTTCCGTCGACGCCGGGCAAAGGCGGCCTGAGTCCGTTGGGGGATTCCTGCACGACGTTTTTGAACACCAGATGATCCCCGGGCAGTCTGAAAGACAGGCGGCCCGATGTCGTTACACCTGACTGAAAGATCAGCTGTCTGCCGGACAGTATGAGTTAACTGGAGAGCCAATAGATGGATATCACGCCGGAACAAACAGAGCTTGGCAAAGATAATTTTAACGAAGCAGTTGGTGTGACCCGCCGAAGCATGCTGAAAACAGCAGCGGCTGGTGGCGTGGGGCTTGGTGCCTTGTATTTCAACTATGAAAAGTTGAACGGAAAGCCTGTCCGTGCGGCCTTCATTGGCTGTGGAGACGAGGCCAACGTGCTGATGACCGAGCATCCTTCCGACTACATGGAACTGGTGGCGATCGCCGATCCGCGACCCGCGAATGTGGAACGCTCATTTACCGGTAGTCATCCGGAAGCGCGAATCGGTTTGAACAAGAAACTCGGGCAGGCTCGAGCCAGCGAAGTCAAGGTTTACTCGAGCCATCGTGAGCTGTTGAAGGATGCCCAGTCGCTGGGGCTGGAGATGGTGGTGATCGCCGTTCCTCTCAGCCAGCACGCTCCAATTGCTCTGGAGTGTCTTGATGCCGGCCTGCATGTGCTGACCGAAAAGCTGATGGCACACAATATCACCGAGTGCAAGCAGATGATTCGCAAGGCCGAGGAAAAGGGCCTGCTGCTGGCGGTCGGACATCAACGGCATTACAGCGTGCTGTACGACAACGCCAACTCGCTGATCCAGCAGAATCTTTTGGGGGACATCAAGTTTATTCGTGCTCAGTGGCACCGCAACAACAGTTTCCCCGGGCGTGACAGCTGGAAGAAGTGGGGACGCACTGCGGAAGCGAGGAAAGATCAGGAAGCACTTCTGAAAATGGAAAAGGATGGCTACCTGAAAGATCTTGGTTATGACAGCGCACAACAGCTGGTTGACTGGCGTCTGTACAATAAAACGGGCGGCGGACTGATGGCGGAACTGGGCAGTCATCAGATGGATGCTGCAAGTATTTTTCTTGGCAAAGTGCATCCGATTGCCGTACAAGGCTACGGTGGCCGGAACTTCTACGGTGTCAAAGGAGTGGGACCGGAAGAGAACTGGGCTGATGATCGCGACATCGATGATCATATCTACGTGACGCTGGAATTCCCGGGCCGATCCTTTGCTGAGGATCAGAACGATATCTCAATCGTGACGTACTCCTCAATTAACACGAATCGTCTCGAGTTTTACGGCGAAACCGTCTTTGGCAGCCGGGGAACTCTGATTATGAAGGAAGAAAAAGAAGCGCTGCTGTACAAGGAGCAAAGTCCCGGCAGCGGTGGTGGCCTGGAACAGCGGTTGTGGGTGATTGACAGCAGTGAGGGCGGTGGCCCGGTGCTGGATTCCTACAACACGTCGGCACCTTCTGCAGGCGGTGCACTGGCCAAAGGAGCTGTGGGAGACAAGATTAGTCGTGGCTACCGCGAAGAAATGGAGCATTTCTGCTACTGCGTTCGCAGCGGTCGCCCGAACTCGGAACTGCGTTGTAACGGCACCGTTGCCATGGCCGATGCAATCATGGCCCTGACTGCCAACCTCGCCATGAAACACAAGAAACGAATCGAATTCCGCGATGAGTGGTTCGATCCCGCCAGCGATGCTGTTCCGGAAACCGACGAACAGGTGATTGGCTGACCGATCTGCTGGCAGCTTGTGAAACGAAGAACAGCCCGACGGTCATCACCGTCGGGCTGTTCTTTTTCAGGAACCTGATTCTGCCGGGGCCTTCGGTGACTGTCGAATGCTCTCCAGAGGTTTGCCCTCAAGCAGGGCACCCACACCAGCTTCAAGGTCGACTGGTGTGATCCCGCCGGCGGCACGCCCGGATCGATCCACCAGCAGCATGGTTGGCAGAGAGACAATTCCGAAACCGAAGTCTCCGGGAGGAGC
>JAFMMM010000433.1 GCA_017859815.1 Planctomycetota bacterium
CTTGAGGGCTGGTTTCGCAGGAACTAGGATTCGCGTGCTGATTCGCAGAGGACGCGAATACCGAGCAGAGGTTGCTCCGCGGGAAAAGGGATTTTCAATGCAACTGACACAATGGAAGAGTGGCGCGGTGGTGATTGGCTGCCGCGAGAACACGTGTGAGTTCATCGATTCGCTGCTGCGTCACGATTGCCCTGTGAACGGCGTGGTGACAATTTCCCGCGCGGTTGCAGATCGCAACCACGTTCCTTCGTGGGTTGATCTGAAGCAGGAGTTCGGCAAGACCATTCCGGTGTATGTTTCCGAAAGTTATCAACTGGACCGCCCGGAGGATGAGGCGTGGTTGCGGAAGTGTCGGGGTGATGCCGGCTTCTGCATTGGCTGGCAAAGATTGCTGCCTCAGTGGTTCCTGGACGGCTGTCGCAACGGCGTCTTTGGCATGCATGCGTGTGCGAACCGGTTGCCGAATGGTCGCGGGCGTTCTCCGATCAACTGGAGCGTGATCGAGGGTGCGACGTCGCTGCACGCTCACATTTTTCGTTACAACGATCAGCCGGATGCCGGTGACTTGCTGTCGGCCCCGCTGATGCCGGTCGAGCCGCACGATGACATTCAGACGCTGCAACAAAAGGCTCGCGTGATTTTCAATCAGGAGGTTATTGCACGCTGGTCGGAACTGGTTGGCGGGAAAGTTCGGTTACTGCCTTTGAACAGTTCGGGAGAGCCGGAGCGGTTCTATCCGAAACGAACGGCGGACGATGGTTTGATCGACTGGAACTGGCCTGTCGATCAGATTGTGAATTGGGTGCGTGCTCAGACGCGTCCGTACCCCGGCGCCTTCACGGTGTTTGGTTCGCAACGCTGCTCAATCTGGCGTTGTGTGAATACCGGCCTGAAAACCGACGTCGTTGCTGGCACCGTGACGGAAGCGTTCCGCGATGGAACTTATTATGTCGCAGGAGGAGACCAACGGTGTCTGCACCTGCTGGATCATGAACTCCCCCGGGGTTTGAATCCGGGAAGGAAAATTGGCTGATGAGAGCGATTCGTAACGATAATCCGAACCTCGATTTCACGACCGAGCATTATCGGGAAATGATGCAGGCCATTCGAGACTCGCACAGAACCTTGTGCTTCCGAGATGTGCACGTCATGGGGCGCGAGATCTTTGATCTCCCGAAGTTTGTGATCATGCGGCACGACGTGGAATTCAGTATTCCTGCCGCATTGCGTCTGGCGGAGATCGAGGCGGAATTTGGCATCCAGTCCACGTTCTTCCTGCTGCAAACGAGCGACTACAACCCATTCGAAGAAGAGGAAGCCGTCCAGATCCGACGGATTCTGGAATTGGGGCATGATATCGGTCTGCACTATGACGCCGCCTTATTTGAGCGTCTGGAGATGGATGCCGCTGCCACGGCTGAGGCACAGATTCGGCTGTTTGAAACTTTCTTCAGCACCAAAATACACGCCATGTCATCGCATATGCCCATGCGTTCGGGCAGAACGTTTTCTCTGCCAGGGGTGATCGACACGTACGATCCGATGTATTTGACGGAAATGAAATACATCAGCGACAGTACTCAGGCGTGGCGGGAGGGTGTAATCACTGAAAATCTGGAACGCCACAATCACATTCATCTGCTGACTCATGAGTACATTTGGCATCCCGGCGGCTGGGACTGGTCGGCGTTGCTGTTTGTGGAAGTGCAGGACAAGTTCGCCCGGGGATGGAAGCGTGCAGAGAACTTCATCAACATGTATCGCGAGGGCCTGAAGATGCGGTCGGAAAAAGACCGCAAATTCAAGGAACGCTACATGAAGCCGGAAGAGTGATTCGCAGCCAGCGTTACTGATGCGGTGTCAGCGGTCCCTAGGTGTTCAGCAGTTCTTCAATCGCACTGAAGATGACGAAATCGGAATCGGCAGGCAGCAAGTCGACATAACCTGGCTGATTGGTGGACGCGCTGATGGCGTCTTCCACAGTGGTGATTTCAGTGTCCGAGATGACTGTGGATACTTCAAACAGTTGACCGTTCAGCCAGAAGACCTCGCCGGGACTCAGTTCGGTATCGAACAGGGTGCCGGTGCCGGTCACCACGTTCCCCAACGCAGACATTGACAGGTTGCCGGTCAAAGGCACTCCCGCCGGTGGCGGTTGCCGCAGTGGGACGTTGCCCAGCGCCGGATGGCTGTACTGCGATGAAAGATTGTACTGCGGCAGCTGATTAATGTCTTCGATCACCGTCATGCCCTCACCGATGACGCGTCCGAAGACCGTGTGTTTGTCGTCGTCCAGAAATGTGTTGTCAACGACATTAAAGAACCACTGGCTGGTGCCACTGTCGATGTTGTCGGAGAGCGTTGCCATGGACAGCGTGCCGCGAAGATTGGAATTTGCGGCATTGAATTCATTGGTGATTGCCGGGTTGGTGTCGACCTCTGCAATTCGTCCATCGGTGACGGTGAAGCCGCCTGCCTGGACGATAAAGCCATTCACGTCGCGATGGCTGATCAGGTTGTCCCACGCATCAGACGTCTGATAAGTCAGAAAGTTACCCACCGTGATGGGGGCGTCCTGATCGAGCAATTCCACGTCCACGGTGCCGGAGTTGGTTTCAAATCGGATGATCGTACCAACGGCGAAATGCACCGGAATTTCGAGGCTGCCGCTGGTGGCACCTGCTGTCGCCTGCAGCGTGACGGAGTTGGCACCGCGATTGGTCGTGGTATGAGTCAACGGAAGCGTCATCGTAAATTTGCCGTCACCATCGGCAGTCGCCGAAGAATCACCGAAATCGCCATCGTCGTCGGTATCTGCCGTGATTGTCGCATGGGGCGATGTGGTTCCGGAGATTGTCCATGCAGGCTTATTTGTCAGCAGCGTTCCGGAGCTCTGAACCGTGGTCGTCTCATCGGTTGTGATTGTCAGCTGCAGATCGTTTTCAATCACCTGGAATTGTGCCGTCGCTTCAAGAAAGCCTGGGCTGTTCGCTGTGATGTTCACCGAAATGTCGCCATCAACTGAGTCGTTGTTTGGGCCCGTGACATCAAAAGTTACACTGTCCGCGTCCGCCGGAATCTGCACGGTCGGCGGAACCGTCAGACGCGATGAATCGGATGTTAGAGAAACATCCAGTGCTGCTGAGGTGTCAGCCCCCGCACGTTGAATCGTGACCTGAACTGCGGAAGCACCCTCTGTGACCGTACCCGTCGTCGGAGAAAGACTCAGCACAGAATCGTCATCGTCCACAATCAGAAGATCGGCAGCGACATCGGCGTAGTCGGTTGCCGAAGCGGTGATGGTGACCGTGATGTCGCCGGTATCCAACGCATTATCAACCGGCGTCACAGTGACAGTGGCTGCTGATTCGCCGTCGGGAATGACGATGCTGTTGGGAATCGCGATGGCCGTCGAGTCCGCAGACAATGCTACGGTGAGTTCCACCGCCGGGTCAGCGTCATTCCGGGTCACGGACAGAGTGACACCGGTTGTGTCTTCTTCTGCAACATTGTCTGCGCTGAGGCTGACAGTGAGACTGCGGGTTTCGTCGTCGGATACGGTGACGCCGGCCGCTGCAGCATTGTGTCCCGTCGCCAGCAGGCTGAACGCAAGCGTGCGATCACCCTGATACAACAGGTCGTCGGTTACAGTGACATCCACCGACGCGGAATCAGCCCCTGCCGCAAACTCCACTGTGGCCGGAACACTGACGCGGGAATCGCTGTCACCGTCGATCACCACAGTCAATGCAGATCGTGTGGAGCCGCTGCGTGTTACCGTCAGTGCCACGGAATTTCCTTCAGCCAGATCGACTGCCGCAGGAGTCACCGTGAGCGATGGTCGGGATTGTTCGGTTGCCGAATCAAGTCGTGGAAGGATACCAGCGGGTGCGGCAACGATCCGTTCATCGATCAACGCCGGGTCAATCGTGTCGCCCGGCCGCCCCACCTGACGCAGGCGAGCAATGGTGGATGTTGCAGAGACTTCGGTCTGGTCATCGCCAAGCAGACCGCCCAGCACAAGGCGACCTGAAACTGTGTTGCCGTTGCCAATCACTGTTGAGTCATCGCCACGCAACATCCACAAAGCAGCCCGTCGAGTCACCGTTGTTTCACTGACCTGAGCAAGGTCATCTCCCTTCCCGGCAACGAGTGAGAAACGGTTCAATAAGGAATCCTGAATTGTCACGGTGTCGGCACCCGCCGCC
>JAFMMM010000075.1 GCA_017859815.1 Planctomycetota bacterium
CGGCGCAGGCGCAACATCCGCCTCCAGGTAGCCGGCACCGGGATGACGATTCGCCGCACCCACAACCACACAACCCGGCAGATCGTAATTCAGACGCCCTTTGACATGCGTCAACCACGAACCCATGAATGGGTGCCTGATGGAATTAATCATGCGATAGCTGGTGCGCATCAGGTAGGCGCCTTTGTCATGCGCCGCTGTTTCTGTCGTCATGGAGCGAATCAGCGTGAGATCCTTCATTCGCTTTGCCAGCAGGGGCAGGTGTTCGCCAATCCTCACGCCCGGAAGACTGGTTTGAATTGCTTTCGTTTCCCCGCCCGATTCTTTCCCGGGCTTGGGGTCAAAAGTGTCGATATGGGACATGGCGCCCTGCATAAACAGGTAGATGACATGGCGTGCCGCACCGGCAACCGGATGGGGGGCAGTTGCTGCGTTGGTTATTGCCGGAAGAACACTGACACCCATTGCAGTGCGTGCCAGATCTTCCAGAAGCCGCCGTCGTGTTGATGGGGATGTTTTGCGTAATGACTGCAACATTGATGATGTCTTCCAGAGAAGTTATTGAGGAATGTCCGGGGCGGTGGAATCCGGTTCACTGAATGAACAGGAACTCCTTGGTGTTGATCAGGGCCCAGATCACATTTCCATATCCGGCCGGACCGGCGCGACGAATCTCAGTTGCTGCTGTTGATTCGTCGCCGCGAGATGGTTCGCGGCCAAGGATGCTGTAGAAGATCACTCGGATTCGCTGGTCCACACTGCGTGCCTTCAGCAGGTTGTCATAAATGACGGAGCCTGCTTCCAGCATCATGTGAGTAATTTCTCCATTGAACATCGTCAGAATCTGGGCCACGTTGCCATCGGTCGAAGCGGAATCGATGAGTTCGTGATCGCCCTGTCCAAATTGCCGTAAAAAGTGGCCGGGGGGGAGTGGCAGGGGCAGTTCCGATGCCCGGGCAAGCACCAGTTTTCCTTTGTATGAGTTGCGTTGCCGGGTGATTCGATTCTGAGCGGCTGTGCTGTACTTCTGTTGAAATGTTTCTGCCGCTTTGCGAACTTCGGCGGGGCCGACCTTGTCCAGTTCGAGATCAATGTCGGCGGCGACACCCTGCATGGAAGGTCGCGTGAAGGATTCAAAATTGTAGACCGCCAGAGTCAGCAATGAGTCCCAGATCTGCTCCGCTGTCATTCGCCGCAGGATCGGGGCGGGAAACAGCCACGGTTGATCCGGATCAATCTGTTCCGCAGTCGCCGTTCGCTGCCAGGCGGACGTGTTGTAGATGATTCGCTGCAATTCACGCGTGTCATAGTTCAGTCGTTTTAATTCCTGCTCCAAAAACGCAAGCAGTTCCGGGCTTGCTGCTTTTGATTCGTCATTCAGGTCATCGACCGGCTCAATCAGGCCTACTCCGAACGCATGTTTCCAGAGACGATTCACGATGTTACGGGTGAACCGTGGATTTTCCGGAGCGGTCAGCCAGCGGGCCATGACATCGCGCTGGCTCTCGCCGGGTTTGGGAGCAGACGCTTTGCCGAAGATTGGCTGTGGTGACACAGGCTGATTCGGTTTGCCGTTGTCATACGCGTAGTCATGTGGAAGTTTCAGTCGCTGTCTGCGGGGGGAGTCAACTTCAAACAGATTGGCATTGATAATGCGACTGAAGAATCCGTTCGTGTTGTAAGCCGGATCCCGCTTCTTCATTTCTTCACGCAGACGCTGCAGCGGTGGTCCATTTGGAAATCGCTGCTTGTTCCCTGCCGGAGCCCGCATTTGTGTACCGAATGTGAATGAGGCCATACGGTAAAATTCCAACTGCGTCCAGCGATCGAATGGGTGGTCATGACACTGTGCGCAACCGATCTGAGTTCCCAGAAAGACCTGCACGGTGTTGTCCACGTGGTCAAGATCCATTCCCGTGTCGCGCAATGTGTAACCAACCGCGGGATTGTCCCAGACCTGACCTTCTGCGGTCAGCATTTCCCGCACCCACTTGTCATAAGGCATGTTCTGCGCCAACGATTTCTTGATCCATTCGTGGAATGGCTGGGCAATCAGATTGTTGTTGACAGGGTGATCCTGCAGCCGCAGCAAATTCGCCCAAAAGTTGAACATTGAGCTGACGTAGTCGTGTGATGAGAGCAGACGGTCAATGAGTTTTTCTCGCTTCTGCGGGTCCTCTGATGTCAGGAAACGATTGATTTCCGAGAGCTTTGGGATTCTGCCGGCAATCTGCAGAAACGCTCGGCGACAGAACAGATCGTCGTCAAGCTGATTTGTTGGAGTCACCCCGTTGGCTCGATGCAATGTGGAGATCAGCAGGTCAATGTTTGCAGCAGCCCGGCGTACCTGTTGTCGGTTTCCCGCCTTGACGGGCGTGACAGCCGGTCCCGGGATCTGTCCGGTGCCGCGTGGGATTTTGCTTGCAGGAGCCTTCTTTTGCTGGGCGGTGCAGGTGCTGAGAGCTTGCGGGATGACCAGTGTTGCAAGCAGGAACGTCAGGCAACAGGTGATACGCGTGGCACAGTTCATGAGATCCTCCGCCGCATTCGAGCAGCAGGTGTTGAGGTCGTGATGTGTCGAGGCCGTGTTACGCGGACGCACTATTTCCTCGATTGTCGGACAGGTGAGTCCGCCGGCTGCAGGACTAAAGCAGTTCGCGAATTGGAGTGCCATCGCAGACAGGCGCTGGTCTTCCGTCGGAGTGATGATAAGTAATCTGGTCGGCCTGGTAACCCAACGCCGCAAAAACAGTGGCATGGACATCTGCCGGTGTCACAGGGCGTTCAAATGGTTCGCCGCCAATTTTGTCTGAACTGCCAACAACCTGCCCGCCGCGAATCCCGCCCCCAGCAAGCACCATGGAATAGCACTGCGGCCAGTGATCGCGCCCGGCATCCTTATTGATGCGCGGTGTTCGTCCAAAATCGCCCATCCAGATGACCAGCGTTTCGTCCAGCAAACCTCGCTCCGTCAGATCGTCGAGCAGTGCGGTGAAAGCCTGCTGCATTGGTGGCACCAGACGATTTCGCATCTGATTGAAATTGTCCTTGTGGGTGTCCCATGTGATGCTTGGGCCATTCACCGTTGTGACAAATCGCGTTCCGGATTCGATCAGGCGGCGAGCCAGCAGGTGAGACTGGCCCCAGCTGTGCCGTCCGTAGCGATCGCGAACTTCGGTCGGCTCTCGGCTTAAATCAAAAGCCTCTGATGCTTCACCATTGCTGATCATGTTCAACGCTCGTAAACGCTGCTCTTCAATTGCTGCGGTGAGATCAGAGTGAATCTGTGTGCCACTTTTTTCGAGGCTGCTGAGCAATGCCGTGCGGCCGTCGAGACGTTCCGGGGAGATCGCTTCGTTCAATCGCAGTCCGGGAACCTTGAAGTCCTTTGCGCCGGGATCTGTGTTCAATACGAAAGGGTCAAATTGGTTGCCGAGGCAGCCGCCGAATTGTCCGGGCGTCAGGTACTTTGTGCTGTCGCAATGCGGTGCCGGTGTGATGACATAGGGGGGAACCGAAGCCGAAAAACCGTCGCGACGGGCCAGCCAGCCGACCAGGGTCCCAAGGCTGGGCAGATCAGCCGGGCCGGGATTTATCAAAGTGCTGTCGATACGGTAGGGCTTGCCAACCGTCGACCAGTGCATGCCGGAATTGTGGCCGCCATGACGATGATGCACGGAGCGAATAATGGAGAGCTGCTGCATCCGTTGGGCCAGGTCCGGAAGCAGCTCTGAGATCTGAATACCCGGGACCGCAGTGTCGATCGGCTGGAATTCGCCCCGAATTTCCGGCGCTGCCAGTGGCTTCATGTCCCACAGGTCTGTGTGCCCGGGGGCTCCACAGTTGAAAATCATGATCACGGATTTTGCCCGCCCTGCCGATCGCGTGCCGGGCTTGCGGGGGACGGTCGTCGCAGCCGGCAAACCTGACCAGAATCCAGAGATGGCTGCAGCACCGCTGAGCAAATGTGCCGACCGCCCAATGAGTGCACGGCGAGTCGACTGCTGCAAGCTGACTGACATATCCGGCACAGGGTTGACCATCGCTCGCTCCTTGGTCCGCAGAACCCGCAGAACGGACCGCTGCAGGAACCTGACTCGATTTTACTCCAGAATATGACGAAAACGGTGTCAGGAACAGAGTGAAACGTGGAGATTTGGGGGCAGGAGAAATCATCGTTGCTGTGTTGACTGTCGTATTCCGCTGACACGCGGCTTATTCATGGTGCAAGGGCAGCGGCAGTCACGGCAAACAGCCCGCGTGGGATACAAGAATGGCTGACGAAACGGTTACGAAAACAGAGACATCCGATACTGGCATTCCCGCAGCGAAATCCTCGCCCGCTGACGCGACAACTGATGCTGGAATGATCGGTTGGCTGAACTGGCCAGGTCTGCCGTTCGTGGCACCGCTGACGACGTTTCTGGTGCTCACCATGCTGGAAACTGAACTCAAGTCCGCCCTGTCCTACGAACTGGTCTACACCCTCAAGGTCCTGTGCTGCGGCTTTGTCCTGTTCCTTTGTCGAACAGCTTTTCCACGCTGGAACGGCAGCGGCATCACAGCAGCAATTGGCCTTGGAGTTGCCGGGTGTGTTCTCTGGGTTGTGCTGGATGCCGTGCAGCGAAGTCTGCTGGATGCAGTCGGGCTGGCAGCGTGGATCCCTGAGCGAGCTGGTTATCAGATCGACGGGACGGCCTGGAGTCTTCCGCAGGCGGCGTTTGTGGGGGTAAGACTGTTGGGGCTGACAGTGATTGTTCCATTGGCGGAAGAAATCTGCTGGAGAGGATTCCTGTCGCCGTTTCTGGTCAATGAAGATTTTCAGACCGTGTCCCCCGGACACATGACGCGGGGCAGCTTCCTGATCGTCACCGGAGTTTTCACCAGCCTGCATCCCGAGATTCTGGCCGCCTTCGTCTGGTGCAGCCTGATCAATCTCCTGTGGATTCGGAACCGCAACCTGTGGGCGTGTATCGCAGCACACGCCAGCACTAATCTGGTTCTTGGAGTCTACGTATTGACGACTGGAAACTGGCACTTGTGGTAGATAGGGGAGCCAGCAGCAGGCAGTGGCCGATCCGTTGATCGGCAGGTGACACACAGTGCAAAAAAAACAGGGTCGCGATACCGCAACCCTGTTCCGTACTGTTTTGAAATTCAGTGCATCAGGCGTTTTTTCGCCTGCCACTGATCATTTCAGAGCGGCATCAATTGCCTTGACCACTTCTTCGGCATCCGGCTTGACGCGAGGCGAAAATCGCCCAACAACCTTGCCGTCTTTGCCGACAACGAACTTTTCGAAGTTCCAGCTGATGTCGCTTTTCTTGTCCGTCTGAGACTTCAGCCATGAATAAAGCGGATCTTCGCCTTTGCCGTTGACCTCGATCTTGGACATCATCGGGAAGGTCACGCTGTACTTTGAAGAACAGAACTGCTTGATGTCAGCTTCGCTGCCCGGCTCCTGACCACCGAACTGGTTACAGGGAACGCCAATCACGACCAGACCCTTGCCGGCATACTTCTGATGCATTGCCTGCAGCTGTTCGTACTGCGGCGTCAGGCCGCATCGGCTGGCCACATTGACGATCAGCAGTACCTTGCCTTCGTACTTTTCGAGGCTGACTTTTTCGCCATCGATCGACTTGAGTGAGAATTCGTGAGCTGTATCTGCGGCCATGGCAACACTTCCGGCAAGCGTAAACAAGGTCAAAGCGATGGTCTGGAAGAACTTCATTGAGTGACACTCCTGCAAAGACAAAGACGGAACCCCGAGTTGAACTCCGACACAACGGAGGACTCAAACAACTGGCTGGCCCGGGGGACTTCGCTGAAGATCTCTTCCCGAGCTGGCTTCCGTTATTGTTGCCCCGCCGCAGGCGAAAACAAGGGATCACGATCGCGTGATTGTTGGCAATTTACTCAAACTCTTTTCTGCACACGGATGTGTCAAGGACCACCGACCGCACGCAAATTGCCGAAAAAGCTGGCAAATTCATCACATTGGCTGTTTTGTCAGTGTAAAGATGTGCAGTGTGTGACGAGTATATCCAAAGGAAATCCCTGTTGAATGCCGCTCCCAAGGCAGTTTCATATGGCTCATTTTCTCGACGTAACCAAGAATTGCAGAGAATCTGGCCTCGGTTAGTGGAGACTGGCGATGTTCGAGAAGCTGTTTGGAAAAAAGTCGGCACATGAAAAAACCGACATTGAGCGGCGATTCAATCTCATTGGGCGGGTTGGACAGGGCAGTATGTCCCGGGTCTGGAAAGCGACGGACCTGAAGACTGGAAATAAAGTTGCCGTCAAAGTTCTTGATAAGGAAAAGACCGCCCGCTTTGAATCTCGTTTCAAAGGACTGTCAAAGCCTTCAGAGGGTGAGATCGCTGTTTCACTCAAGCACCCCTGCATTACTGTGACAAATGAGTTTGGCTGGACCACCGAGGACGAAATGTTCCTCGTGATGGAGTTTGTCGAAGGGGTTAGCCTGTCCCTGCTCGTCGATCTGCAAAATGACGAGATGAAACGCTTCCGCCTGCGGTACATGATTCAGATCGGTGAAGCTCTGAATTACCTGCATCAGCAGAACTGGATTCATCGCGATATCTGCCCACGCAATGTGATGATCTCGGATGACAAAAGTGTCAAGTTGATCGACTTCGGACTGGTGGTTCCCAATCTGCCCGAATTCCGCCGTCCCGGAAATCGCACCGGAACAGCGTCTTATATGGCCCCGGAATTGATCAAGCGACAAACGACAGATCAGCGGCTGGACATTTTTTCCTACGCTGTGACCTGCTTTGAAATGTATACGAAGCGATTCCCATGGGACGCCGCGATGACAATTGACGCGGTGCTGCAGCACATCAATAAGCCGCCTGCAGAGATCACGGAACTGCTCCCCGGGATCGACGCTCAGATCGCCGCGGCGATTATGAAGGGCCTGCGGGCTAATCCGGATGATCGCTGGTCGAACGCGGCTGAGATGGTGGCGGAGTTTCGCGAAGCGGAAGTGAGACTGGTCAAACTGGCCCGGGAGGCGGCTGCAAAACGAAAGGGTGCTGCTGCACCTCCGGCTGGACAACCAAAAGCAGCGATCGAACTTCCGCCTGCGGCACCGGCTCGACCGGAAGCAGGGACGCCACCAGAAGCCGATTCAAAAAACGAGCGGGGGAAACCCACAAAGCCAGGCAAGCGTCCGCTCAAGAAGGGGCGAAAACGCCGCCGGCCCGACGACGATATCGATCTCACCGCAATGTTTGCAGATTAGAGTCGTCGGGCAGTTAGTGCCTTCGGTCTTTTTCTCTCGATTAACCATGCGGTGCCCCGCCAGAGTCCGCTGCGACGCAGTTGTCCGACGATGTGTTGTGATTGGGTTGCTGCTGTTATGCCAGTGCTGCCCGCAGCAGATCTCAAACGCAGATGTCAACCTTCTTCCGGGGACGACGGCGACCACGCAAACTGATAGTCATCGCCAAGTTGTTGGCGAGTCATCGCGATGATTTCCTGCACGTGACCGTGGAAGTGTGTCAACGAATGCCAGATGGCTGCCATCTTGTTGGTGTCACGTCCCTGAATGCGTTTCGCCTGCAGAAGATCCTCGCCAGTCGCACTGCGGATCACAGCTTCTGCCCGCTCCGCGATCACTTCCAACGCTCCCAGTGTCGCTGCCGTTGGTAGAGGACCATTCGCGTCGAATTCGGCTTGCCGCTGACGAGTGTCCGGTTCGTCACCGACACCAGCGATGATCCACTGACGCAGATTGCCAGCGACATGTAACAACAGATTCCCAATGGAATTCATGTCCGGCTTTGGACGCCACCACAACTGGTCTTCACTCAACTGGTCATGGCAGTGTCGGATTCGCTGCATGCCATCATGAAGGCAGCCAACGGCCGCTGCTGAAAACTCAGTCACCAGTTGTTCCTGATCTTCCATCGATTGCTGCCCGCTTTTGCTCACCAGCGAAGTGCTGCCCTTGCAGCGTTCCTGAAGCCGTGGCCGAATTCTTTTCGCGTCGGCCGCTGGCGTCAACGGTATTCGTGCAGGAGACGCCAGCGTGATGCAGCGACCGATTGTTCAGTCACCGATTGACCGCCCATGAAAAAAGCCTGTGTAACCCAACGGGCTACACAGGCTCTTATCTTTAGGCGGTGCCCCCCTTTGGACAACCACCTGGCCAATCCGCTTCTCACACGGATTGCCTGTCTCTCATCCCCTGGTCACTTTCTCAGGGCGACCAGGACGAACTCGGTTTCTCACGCCGAGCCCTCTAACTCTCATGAGACCTGTAATGCAGATTGCGTGCCAAAACTGCTGTTGTGGGCGATTTATCTTGTCTTGTTGATAATTCGCAAGGGTTTTACGCAATTTTGCGGTCACAAAATCGAGTGTTCCCTCGGAAAGCGAGCCCGCTTAGTTGGGTTTTGCAGAATTTACAACCGGATTGTCGGTGTAAAAAGTACAATCGGGCATTTCGGGATTATCGGTTTTGAACCGCGATGATGCGGTATTCGCCCTGACATTGCTGGGCCAGCTTCTGCAGCCAATTGGCAGTGCGGCTGGTGTAGGCGCCGTTGCTGAACTGAATGACGTGAATTGATGTCTTGCCCGCCAGATGACGAATATCTCTTAGATCGCCAGCAGACAAACTCGGCTCGTCACCGTCTGTGAGGAAGTAGATCACGTCCGGCTTCAGTGCCAGTGCTTCTTCGAGGGCCGGTTTATGATCCGTTCCGGCGTCCGGGACGACCCGATCCACTTCCTGAACGGCCAGCATTCGGTTCACTTCGCTGGCGTAATACATCGGCCTCGGGGCCTGCCGTCGCAGTTTGAGTCGTTGGCGATACTCGTTGTAAAAGATGACGGCGAACTGATGTTCCGGGCGGAGCAGTCGCAGACTTGCTTTGAGCTGCTGTTGGGCCACTCGCAATCGAGCGCCATCCATACTGCTGCTGGTGTCGATCACGTAGACAAAGGTCTTGCCGGTTCCGGCGATGTCCATGAAGGTGGTGTCTCCTTCTCCACCGGTTCCCCCCGTCCTGCGAGCAGCGCCGGATTCGCCGGAACGAATCAGATCTCCTCCGCCAGCACTGCTTCCTCCCAGCCCCGCAATGGCACTTCCTGGCCCCAGTAGGTCGCTAAAAGGCGATTTCTGTGTTGCACCGTCAGCCGTCTGCTCCAGCGGCTGGATCAGCGATGTATCGTTCGGAATGGTACTGGGCACGCGGTTCTGTACAGGAGTCCGGGGCTCCGTAAATTCGTCACTGGTTTGATTCTGTGGATTTGTGACTGGTGACGCATCGTCGGATTGTTGCTGCCCGTCTTCTCCTCCGGAATCCTCAAGTCCGTCGACCATGAACAGTCCGACGTCACGGTAGACTTCGCCCCCGGATTGTCCGGGACCGGTCGTTACACAGCCTCGCAGAGACAGTCCCAGACCTCCCAGGACCAGCAGGTGAGCGGTCACGGAAAGCAGGCTGCTGGTCGCAATGCGACGCCATGGCAGTGGCGGATTGTCGATCGTTGTCTGCATGGAATCACCAGTGAAGAAATCAGCGCTGTTTGTCTGCTTGTTGACGATGCCAGCGTGACACAAGGTTCCGAATTTTTCTGTGTTCGTGTGCAAAGCTCCGAAAAACCTGGTCACCGAACCTGTTTTCGTCCGGAGATTCCAGCTGTGGGCAGTTTTCCTGCGGCGATGCTGCTGTGAAACCGGAGGGTGACAGTTCGCAGGCTGTACAACCCCGCGTTTGATTTGCTTTCTTGTCCCCATCTTACCCAGTCAGCCGTGAAAAGTGACACCAATCACTGCTTCTGAACACGATGGTTATTCCGGTTTCGCCTGATCATCAGTCAGCGGATCAAATCCATTGTCTTCCGCCGATGGTGGTTCTGGCTGCGGTACTGCTTCCTGCGTCAGTGCGTCGGTGATACCGGCAGCTTTTCTCCGGCTGACAGCAGCCGCTGCCGTGTCGCCCGCTTCGGTCTGTTGTTCAGCCAGCAACGTGAGGGCCGCTGCGACTGCCTGATCAAATCGGCCGGCTGTTTCAAAGTCTGCTACTGCTTCCGCCGCTTTTCCGGAGGCCAAATACAGGTCGCCTCGCAGTGATCTTGCCTCTGGATAGTCTTCAATGCTCAGCGCCTGGTCGCAGTCCAGCAGAGCCTTTTCGGTGTCACCCATTGCCAGCCACGCACGAGCTCGAGCAGTCAGAGCTGGCGGGTTTTTCGGCTGCAGCAGGATCGCGCGAGTGAAGTCCTGCACAGCGGCTCCAAACTCACTTCCTGCCATCAGATGTTCTCCGCGGCGGATCCACAAGGCTGGATTGCCTCGGGATTTTCCGGTCGCTGCCGTTAACTGTTCCAATTCCTGCAGCCAGCGAATTTTGGCAGCGTCCTGTCCTGCTTCCTGAAATCGCTCCAGCTTCAGCCACGCTTCCCGACGATGCTGCAGCAGGCGAATATCCAGCGGCGAGAGCTCAATCGCCCGCGTGAACGCCCTCGATGCTTCGCGGTAGTCCTCCTGCTCCATTGCAATCAGGCCGCAGTTGTTCCATGCGGTGGGGTAGTCCTCGCGAATCCGAATGGCCTGTCTGACATCACTCATCGCATCGTTGAGGTTGCCGCTTTTGAGATGTGCATACGCGCGATTATTCCACGCTTCCATGAATTCAGAATCGGCGGCGATGGCCTTCGAGAAATCTTTCACACAGGTTTCATACTGGCCGGCTGCAAGTTGCAGCAGCCCGCGATTATTCAGTGCAGCTGTATGCTGTGGATTCCTGCTGATGGCCGCATCGAAGTCCTGCAACGCGTCGGCAGGGATGCCAAGCGTCATCAAAAAATACCCGCGTGCATTCAGCAGGTCGGCGCTATCCGGCGCAAGTCGGATGGCGGTGCTGAAGTCGGCACGTGCGTTGGCATTCTCTCCCGCTAATGCGTAGACATCCGCGCGCATGCGAAACAGGCTGGAGTCATCAGGGGTCGAGCCAATGGCCTGGCTGAGCGCCTCAATGGCTCCGGCATGTCGCCCCTGTGTGACCGCCGCTCTCGCACGCTGCAGCAGTATCACAATCTCCGGTGAGTACTTCTTCCGGCCGCTTGCTGCCGCTTCGGGAGTTGACGGCGTGGAGATCTTTTCCGCCGGTTGCGGGGAGGGAATCGCAAGGGAAACAGGAGCTGTTTCCTGGGAGGAGGCTGGCTCCTCGTTTCCGCCACAGCCAATGCTGAGCAATGCAGGCAGCAGAATCAGGGACAGTCTTCGCATCATACAGCTCCATCTGAAATTCGCTGGCCAGAGCTGATCCGGCCGATCGCTGCAGGTTCCTTCCTGCAGATCTGAACAGTCATACGACTGCGTTTTTACAGGGAATCTGTCTTTGGAGTCAATTCGAGCTCGCGGCGATCGGAATCCCTGCTCAGGGTCGACAGATCCGCTCCTGCCAAGCACACTAAGGAAACAGCCGGATTCCATCCCCGCCACTTACTTCTGCGGAGAAAAAGCATGTTGTCTTTGTCCCTCATCACGGCGTTTCTTGTGCTTTCCGGGGCCGTTTCCCCGGATCCACCGGCTGCTCAGGCAGATGAGCAGCCAGGCAGAGCAGACTTACAGCCTGCAACGACAGTGGCAAGAGGTCCTGTTGTGGTCACTCTGGGTGATTCCATCACTCGCGGGGTACGTTCCGGGGTGACTGCCGAACAGACCTTTTCGGCATTGCTGCAACGCGAACTGCGCGATGATTTTCCCGGGCTGACTGTCGTCAATCAGGGAATCGGCGGAGAACGAACTGATCAGGCGCTGCATCGTTTGGAGAAGGATATTCTGTCGCTCCGTCCTGATCTGGTCACAGTCATGTACGGAACGAACGACAGTTATGTTGATCGTGGAAAAACTGTCAGCCGGTTAAGCGAAGAACAGTTCGAGAAGAATTTGCGTGCGATTGTCTCTCGCCTGACGATGGCTAATGTCAACGTTGTGGTGATGACAGAACCCTGCTGGGGTAACAACGCTGGCAAAAATGGTCTCGGTGAGCATCCGGATGAACGACTCAGACGGTACATGCAGGCTACGCGTGGCGTGGCGGAAAGCCTGCAGATCCCGCTGGTCGATCATTACCGTGTGTGGACGAAGCATCGCGATGCCGGCAATGATCCGGGAGACTGGACCACCGACCAGTGTCATCCCAACCCGAACGGACATCGTGAGCTCGCCAGGGCCATGCTGCCTGTCCTCAAAGCAGGACTGGAGTGAAGCGGTTGCGGCGGATCAACCAACTCAGCGGGCTGCTCACTGTCGCATTTGAACTGGTGCCTCAGACGCACTGTCCTGACGCACTGTCCTGTGGTGGCAGGCCGCCGCGCACGTGTCCCCGTTGATCGACAGCGGGGACAAGCCCTGTGTTCGCCTAGTCCGGTCTGGTCAAACGCAGAGTCTGTGCGAACAGCACAACCATCAACAGGAGCGACGAAACGCCCGCGATCCACCACGCGGAAGGCAGCAGGTTGTAGTCCGTGAATCCCTCAGCCTGAATGGCGTTCAGTGCTGCAGCCATCGGGTTCAGCCGCAGAACATTTTCGACAAGGTCCCGGCCAAATGGGGCGTCGCGATTCACCCAAACCAGCAGCGTGCCACCGAACACTGTGATCAGGATGCCGTAGGCTGCCGTCGTGGCAATTGCCGTCGCTCGACAAAAGCTGCTGGTGACCGCGCTGATCAGCATCGACAGGATGGCAGAAGCCAGCAGGCAAAACAGAACCTGCTCCACCTGAGGTTTCAAAATGGGCTTGATGAACATGATCACCGCATAGCCCGGCAGTGTCGCACATAACAGCAGGGCCAGTGTAATCAGGACGCTGGTGAGTTTTCCAAACAGAATTCGCCCAGGGCCCATGGGAGTTGCTCGGAGCAAATTCCAGCTGCCGCCTTCGATTTCTCCGGCGATCATTCCGGCCGCCAGCCCCGGGGTCAGCAGCACAATCAGTGACACCTGAAGCACAATAATCAGGGCGCCGGTGTATTCCACGCCTCGGGATTCCGTTCCTCGAGCAGATGCCAGTGTCAATAACAGGGACAACACTGCGCAACCGGCAACCAGTCGCAGCAGCCAGTGCATTCGCCCGAATTGACGACACTGGAATTCCTTGACCATGACGGGATTGATCAGCGGTGGAATCCCTTTTGATCGCTTCTGCGGGTCAACCAGATAGAGAATTCTGCGGCTGGCCTGTACCCAGCCATCCTGATCGTCCGTGATGTACCCCTGAGAGCGGGATTGATCCAGCAGCGAATGACTTAGTCGCCGAATACAAACAAACGAACCGACAGTCAGAAAGACCGCGGAAAAGTTAAGATATGTCATCACCGCGTCGCGGGTTTCCATTAATCCGGTACCGCTGAGCGAGTTCTGATTGAGCATCTGCAGCACCGCTGGGATGGGCGAAATCAGCTTGAGCATCTGCATGCCGCGTGCCAGCGGGCTGTCTCCGCCTGGGAACAATGCGTCCGGAAACCATGGCAGGACCATCAGGGCAAAGGTGACCCCGTAGCTCCACCGCAGCGCGGATTCTGTGCTTCTGGTCCAGGTTCCAACCAGCAGCCCAATGACGATCAAATGGACACAGATCAGCATCATCATCAGATACATCCGAATGATGTCTTCTGTGATGGACAAACCGCCCATGAGATAGCCAGAGGCCATTGCCGGCAACGTTGACGCCAGCAGCAACACCACAAATCCCAGCATGGCCAGGACTTTGCCAAAATAGATCGAGCTGCGCGACAAGGGAGAATTCAGCAGCAGTTCCAGAGTCCGGCGACGGACCTCACGCACCAGCAGTGTCGATGGAAATACGGGGACCACCAGAATAGCGGCTGTAAACATGGCCCACGTGATCCAGCGGAAAACGTCACGACCGCGAGCACCATCGAGATCAGTAATACTGGTGGATGGCCACTTCAGAAGAACCAGTAAAGCGGCGGCTACAGCGACCCCCATCAAAATCGCAAGAACTCGGGCGCTGCGAAGCATGGCAAGCAGTTCGCGCCCAAGGATGACCGTGATTCCATGAATCATTGGCTCACCTCCTGAGTGGCTGTGCCCATGCGTTCGGCTTCCGCTTCGCGAGCTGCACTGACGAAGGCTTCTTCAAGGTCGCCGGCGACTTCGCGGAACTGTCCAACTGCAACTCCATCGGTGACAAGTGTTCGCAGCAGTCCACCCAACTGTTGATCGTCGGCGGCTGTGCGACAGCGAATCGTCGTTTCCGCCGCCGAAACGGTAATGTCAGAATCTGCACCGAGTGCGGTGCGGACATGTTCGCCGACAGCATCGATCCCCTCTGCACTCAGCAGCTGGATCTCAATGGTGCGACGCTGGGACAGCGTTCTTGTCACGTCGTCAAGGCTGCCCATTGCTCGCAGCTTTCCGCCAGCGACAATCGCGACCTGATCACAGATTCGTGATAATTCGGGAAGAATGTGACTTGTGACAATCAAAGTTCGCCCTTCGCCTGCCAGTCTGAGCAGAATTTCACGCATTTCAATTCGTGCTTCCGGGTCCAGCCCGTTGGCCGGTTCATCGAGAATCAGGACTTCGGGTTCATGCAGCAGTGTTCGCGCAATTCCGACTCGCTGCTGCATCCCGTGGCTGAGACTTTCCACATAGCGGTCCTGCATCCAGACCGCATTGGTCAGTTCGAGAACCTCTGCGATCCGCTTCTGGCGAACTTTTCGAGAGATCCCGAATGCCGCTCCGAAGAAATCCAGATACTCGCGGACTCGCATGTTGTCATAGGAACCAAACTTGTCCGGCATGTAGCCCACAAGACGTCGGACTTTGGCAATGTCACGGACACAGTCTGCGCCTCCGATCATGGCAGAACCCGACGTGGGACGCGACAGCCCGACGAGAATCCGAATGGTTGTGGTCTTTCCGGCACCATTGGGGCCGATGAAGCCAAGAATGCTGCCGCGATCCAGAGTTAATGAAAGATTGTCGAGTGCGACGAATTCGCCGTAATGCTTGGAAAGATTTTGAATCTCAACAACCGGGTTTTCTGTTGCCATGGTTTGGACTTTCGTTCAGTCGTGGTTCGGCCGGCGATGCTCAGCGTACAGCCCTGAATTTCGATGCGGACACAAAGTGAGTCCGGTGGTCACTCGGTCACATTCTCTGTGCGATGGCCATCAAGGATGACCAGACACTGGTTGATTCTGTAATTGTCATCCTGCTCACCACCAAGGCTGCCTGGATCGGCGCCGCCGTTGACATCACTGACCGCCAGCTGGAGGTAGAAACGACCATCCTCGGCTGCTGCTTTGCAGGCTTCTACTGGAAGATCAACCGTAAATTCGCCCAGTGGGTTTTCCAGAGTTTCAGCCGCTGTCAGGTTTTCTCGATCCCCGCAGGAGATGATCAGCGTGCGACCTCCTGCGCGGATATCAAGACGAATCTGTACTGATTCAAGCACAAATGGGCGGCAGGACGGCGGTAACAAATATTCCAGCAATGTTGTGGACTTGCTCTCCATGGGCATCCATTTGCGGCGAGGGTTGTTGTACAGACCGCCAATGCCGCCGGTGGCCGTTTCCACAGTTCGCATGCTCATAAAAGGTGAGAAGATTCGGACCCGTTCTTCCGCAACCGGAGGAATCCACTGGATCGGCTGTATGACCAGGGTGTTCTGGTGAATGCGGACATTTTCGGAGTCGTATTTCAGCAGCGATTTGTCGGAGCTTTCCCAAAACATCAGCGACGTTTCCGGGGGAAATGCCTCCAGACGATTCCCGAAATCAAACACCGATGCCACCATACGCTCGCGTTCCCGTTGTTGTTCCGTGACGATCGAAGTGTCTCGAAACTGACCGGGGGCCAGTAGGTCTGTTTCAGTACATCGCAGTGTTGCTTCGCCTGTCTTCTTTGCACTCATCTTGTCTGGCGTTGCCCCGGCGATCAAAAAGTCGGCCGCGTTTTCAATCCCCGGCGCCTGCAATGTTCCGACGAAGCCCTGTTCATCAAATGTTCCAGTCAGGCGATACTGACCACCCGGGTTGGCGACCGCGCGCAAGGGATATGTCTTCAGTCCCGAGGGCTGATTCAGCCTCTCCCAGTGGTTCTCAATAGCTCCATCCCAAACCAGTCGGTGATAGTCCATGTTGGTGCCGTCAGACTGGGCAGCAAGGATCGAACCGGTTTCGCCCGAAATCGGCAGGTCACCGGGAGTAGGAACAAAAATGCTTGAGAACCCATCGGAGACAATGGTTGATGATCCGGCCCCTGCCATCATGATGCGAGTTTCCACAAGCGTTTCAGGAGCGACTGCGCGTGTGGTGAGCCCGGCAACCAGGGCTGGAACCGCAGAGCCAACGGCCAGGATCGGAACAATCCAAATCAACTGTTCGCCGCGTGATTTCTTCAACATGCGGAAGCCAACGATGCCCAGCAGAACGGGAAAAATGCTGAGCAGCAGCAGTGCAGTGCCACGGCCGGGAATGGAGTAGCCCACGAACGCCGCGGCATGCTGAGCCGCCGACTCCTGTGACACCAGTGATTCCGCACGCGGTTCAAAAAGTGTATCCAGAATGCGCCGCATTGATGCGATGGGAGTCCATGCCGCGGCACCATTCTGTGAATCTTCCGGGGGCTTGGCAAAGACCTGCGGATCAATTGCCGTGACGATCACGTAACCCCGACCCACCGGCAGACGAACCGCGACAGGCCAGTTGTCGATGGTCCAGATCACTTCGCCCGCACCAGGAACCATGCGCAGGTAACGAACCGGTTCGTCGAAATCCCGCTCCACGAATCGGTCCGGGTACTGACTTTCGGGATAGTCCGGATTCAGATCCAGTCTGACCCGGTTGGTGGATGATTCGCCGACCACTGTGAACGGCATCCCGTCACCCAGCAATGCACGCACCGGTTCTTCGCCGATCAGGTCGAGCGGTAACAGGGCCCGGCCGCCACGTTGTAACCATGCCTGAATTGCGTCAATCGCCATTGGGTGACCGGCGAGGTCCGGGTCGCCGACCGTGAGTTCGTCCAGTGGATCGAGGCAATCAGCGTGGTGCCCGATGTCGCGAGCGAGGAAGGAGGCGATTCCGGTGACG
>JAFMMM010000076.1 GCA_017859815.1 Planctomycetota bacterium
AACAACACCGCAGACTGCTGCAGGGAATCGAGCTGGCGGACAGTGTGGTTTGGGATGCCCACAAAATGCTGTTTGTGCCCGCGCTTTGTACTGCCGTGCTGTATCGCAATCCGGATGTCAGGTTTCAAACCTTCGCACAGGACGCCCCGTATCTGTTTGATCCGTCCAGTCCCGGCATGGCAGACATCGACAGTGGAATGCGAACGGTGGAATGCACCAAGCGCGCTGCCGGATTTGGCCTGTGGGGTCTTTGGTCGGTATTCGGAGAACAGCTGTTTGAACAGCTGGTGGACCGGGTGCTTCAGCGTACACGAGAATTCTACCAGCTGCTGCTTGAGGCCGACGACTTTGAACCCCGCAATGATCCGTCCTGTAATATTCTGACGTTTCGCTACTGTCCGTCGGGTACGAACGACGGCTCACAGCAGCTGAACACTCTGCAGAGACAGATCCGCAGCCGCATTATTCAAAGCGGCCAGTTCTACCTGGTCCAGACCTCACTGGATGGGGAGGTCGTCCTGCGGACAACTGTCATGAATCCACTGACAACTGTGGCTGACTTTCGCTGCCTGCTGGACGTGGTGCGGCAGACAGGTCAGCAGATTGCCTCGGAGTGCAGCCAGGTCCCCGCCGATCGGGTCAGTCCCGCGGGGTTTCAGCCTGAAGTGTTGTGGCGATCCGATCCTGAATCGCAGTGAATAATCCGGGGTGCATTCCGAAGGGGGGCGTGATCACCCACGTTATGTTGGGATATTCTTCCGCAGCCTGTTGGACAAGTGCGGGGATATCCTCTGTCCAGTGGCGTCCGGTGGAGAGGAACCAGGGGAACACCACGATGCGTTCCGCTCCTCGGCTGACGCAGGCCGCAAATGCGTCGGAAATGGAGGGCAGAGCCAGCTCCATGTGAGCCGGTTCCACGATGGAGTATTCTGAGAGCTGGGCAAATCTGGCTGCAGCCTGCTCCAGCATGCGATTGCTTTCGGCGCGGCGTGAGCCATGATCGACAATCAGTACGGCTGTCCGGGGGCTATGACCCCTGGGTTCGAAAACATTCCCGCTGTTCGGATGGTCAGCCACAGTCTATTTCTTTCGCCCCTTTTTGGAGCTTTTCTGTCGCTCACTTTCTGCTTTCCGCTGGGCTTCTTCGGCAGCTTCCATCAGCCGTCCCCAGAATCCCTGCGGTTTCTCCTTGCCGCCGCTGGAAGATGCGTTCTTCTGTCCGGATTTGCCCGAGTTCGACGCCGGCTGATCAGGAATAAGGACTTCGACATTGGGGGTTGTTACCGGCTTCACGTTTGTGCCGAGCATCCTGCGTTCGGTGATACTCCACAAGCTGGAGGCGATGAAGTAGACACTCAGGCCCGCAGGCTGGTGCCAGAAGAAAATCCCCATGATTGCGGTCATGAAGTTCATCATCTTGTACTGCATGGCCTGCTGTTCATCCTGCGCCGGCGGCATGAACATCTTTTGCTGAGTCAAAAACAGAGCCACGGTACAGATGGGGAGAATACTGAAGTCACGACCCATTCCCAGCGGCAGCATGAATGGTAGTCGCACCAGGGCGTCCGGGGCTGCCAGGTTGCTGACCCATAAGAATGTCTGACCACGAAGATCGACCGCGGAATTCAAAGCGGTGTACAGCCCGATAAAAATTGGCAGCTGAAAGAACAATGGCAGGCAGCCGGACAATGGGTTGATATTGTGTTTCTTCCACAGATCCATCTGAGCGCGGGCAAATTTCTGCTGGTCGTCTTTGTACCGTTCCTTCAACGCTTTGAGCTGTGGCTGCAGTTCTTTCTGTCGGGCAGCCATGATGGCCTGTTTGCGAGACAGCGGAAACATCATGCCGCGAACGAGAATCGTCAGGCAGAAGATGCAAAGGACATAGGGCAGGCCGAGGCCGCTATAGAAGAAGTCCAGAACGCTGTGCATGATTCGCGCGACCGGCCCGAAGAAGCCGTAATTCAGCACCTGCCCGGCCGCAAACGGTTCAGGGTCGAGAAGCTCCCGCCGTTTTGGCCCGACGAACATGGCGTACTCGTGTGTGAGTGTCGAGGAGGCTGCTAATTCGAGCGGCCGCGAAGCCAGCCGAAAACTGAGGTCGGCGGTCCGTGGATCGATCTCGCGACCGGCCAGTGCAGTGATCATGCCTTTGATCAGGCGAGAAACAAAGAACGGTTCGGGGGTCTCCCGCAGATCTTCTCCCAGCAGCATTGGATAGGTTCGTTCAATCCATTCTGCGCCTTCTTCCGGATCGCTGCCCTCGGGGAGAATGGGAGCAATCATGGCGGTGAAAAACTGGACGTCCACGCCGGCGTATCTGGGTGGGATGACCCACTCTTCATCTTCACGCAGGGTGGCCGTTAATTCTTCCGGAGTTGCCTTGCGCTGCAGGCGGGCGTCGATGTCATCGCAGATTCCCTGCAATGCGGCGATTCCAAGGGTGACGGAGTCTTTGCCCCCCGCAAACTCCAGATGCAGATCCCGATACTTGAATGTGTGTTCTTTGTTTTCCAGCAGGAGTCCGGTCGGGCCCTGCATTTCGTAATTCACGACTCGGGCCTGATCGGTCAGATTCTGAATCTCAAACTTCAGCCTGACCGTGTAGAGTTCGGGCTGTTCGCGCCAGGCGGATTCCAGTGCTGCCCCCTGAAGATCAGAGCGGGGCAGGGAGTAAGTTTTGCGCACTCGAACAGATCCGTCGGGCGCGTCGTATTCGAACACAGCCTGTGCTTCGCTGGCATTGCTGTCCTGAGAAACCAGTTTCCAGTTGACCTTTTCCAGCGATTCCTGTCGGGCCGCCAGCAGACTGTCGATGGTGCTGACCGCCGTGTTGAAGGTGCGCTCGTCTGTGTCGTTATTGCCAAGGATCAGCGCAGCGTCATCAGTTTGAATGAGATCCCGAAACTGGCTTGAGGCAAGACGTACTCCCTGAATGGAAGCGCCTTCGCTGGTCAGAGTGATCTCTGCCGCAAAGCCGTTCTCTGGATTGACGGATCCCAGTGCGACCGTGCTGAGCGGATGATCGGCATACTCCAGAGTTTGTGGTTCGGTTGCTGAACCGGAACCGTCGCCGGTAGCAACAGAGTCATCATCAACTGCGGCGTCGCTGACAGCGGGTAGAACCGGTGGCTGTTTCGGTTGCTCTCCGAAGAACGACGACCACATCCAAAGGAATGTCATGGACCACAGCAGGAAGACGAAGAGTCGACGGTTTTCCATGGGTCTTGCAGATCAAAACAGGGAGATGTGCGGGGAGACTATCAGCGAAGCAAAAATCGACGAGGCGATTCATGCGGGTACCGGGCGTTACGCATCTGCTTTCGTGAAGCAAAGATTGCAATCGTGATCAGGCACCGGCAGCACCGTCCGCACAGCATAACATTTCCCAACAAGACGGGCTTGCGCAGCACAGTTGCGGATCTCTTTTCCTGGGGAAATCGGGGAAATGTGATCGTTGGTCTGATGAGGCGGTCGAGGGGGAGAGGGCTGACACGGCAGGCGGTAACGCAGAGTCTGATTGCGGGGTTCCGGAGGGCCTCACGTTTCTGTCTGCGGGGCGTTCGTGTTGTGCGGCAGTAACTCAAAGATCCCCAGTTCGCGATTCTTGTGTGCTTTGCCGGCGGCCAGTAGCTGCCCGTTCATTGCGATCCAGACTCCCGGCGTCGTGAGCGACTGAAGGGCACCGAGTGCGAAGGCGACATTGAAGTCCGCATCCGAATCATGAAAGCCGGCGGGCTGCATGGCCCCGGTCAGCACGATGATTCGATCCGGAATTCCCAACAGCGACTGTGCCGTCTGTGCCATTGTATCCGTCCCGTGCGTGATCAGGACGCGTGACTCCGGTGCCGTTTGAACGGTTTCGCGAATCAGCTGGCGATCGCTTTCTGTCAGGTCCAGGCTGTCTTTGCGAATCAGGGAGCAGACACGCCACTGCGGTACAAATCGGACCCTTTGCAGCAACCGTTCAATTCCCGGCGGGCCGACCTGATATTCGCTGAGGCTGTCGAAGTAAATCTTGTCGATCGTGCCGCCGGTGGTCAGGAGCAGGACGCGGTCGGGTTTCATCTGCAGCACCTTTGTAGCGGGTGTTTGCCGAGGCCCTCGCCCGGCGGTTCTCGGGTCTGACTGACGTTTTTTGGAAAGATCCGCAGACATTCGGATCGGCAAACGGAATTCCTCCAGGAAAAGTTTGCTGTCAGCGAACTTGAAATGAACGTTTTTTCGACGGGAAAACAGCGTATAATGGGTGCAGTTGGAGTCTGTGCTGCCACGATTCTTTATCTCGATCAGCGGCCTTCAACAGTTGGAAATGTCAGTTTCCGGTTTCCATCCAGGAAGAGGATGCAGTTTGTGGTCAGACACATCGCCAGATCAACAAAGCACCTTTGCGGGGGCCTGTTATCGTTGCTGATTCTGGCCTGCCTGTCCGTGCACGGAATGGGTCAGGAACCGCAGCCACAACCGTCGCAGGACACACCGGCGACCGTACCGGGCCAGTTTATCACTTTGTCGGCACCGCTGACAGACGGCCAGTTGAGTCATGTCAATCAGGTGCTCAGCCGTCTGAAGACAGAGGGTGATCAACAGTCAAAGCGTCCGGTGCTGATCCTGCAGCTGTCCACCGGGTCCAGCCGTATGGGTCAGGTGCGGGACCTGATTGATGTGCTTTTGTCACCGGAATTCAGCGGTGTGCAGACGGTTGCCTGGCTGCCGCAGTCAGTGCTGGGAAACCACGCCGCAATTGCCCTCGCCTGCCACGATATTGTCATGGCTGCGGATGCCTCCATGGGCGACCTGTCTCGCGGTGGTCGGCTGCCGCCTGCCGATCAGGAGTTTTTTCTGGGGCTTGCCGATGCCCGCCGGAATACGCGGCTTTCCCGAGGCATCATCGAAAGTTTGCTGGACACCGGTGTTGTGCTGCACCGCGTTAAGACGGGGGGGCCCGATGGGGAGCGTATCCGATTCCTGACTGCCGCTGAATTGCGAATGCTGCAACAGCAGCAGATTGAAGTCCTGCAGGCAGATGTCATGCGTGATGCGGGCGGGGCGACTTCCTATCGCGCCGATCAGGCATTTTCGCAGGGAATGCTGGTGACCCAACTGGCTCAGAAACGTGCCGAAGTGGCCGAACAGTTCCGCCTGCCGCTGGAATCGATGCGGGAAAAGCCGACCGGTCCTGCAAATCGGGCACGCCTGATACAGATTCACGGAACCATCGTTACTGCCACTCGCGATTTTGCACTGCGAGAGATCCGCAATGCGCGCGCGGCCGGCGTGCAAACGCTGATCGTGGAAATTGACAGTCCCGGCGGGGAAAAGGACATCGCCGAGGAAATCACGACCGCACTGGTTGAGATTGATCCTGCAGAGATGCAGACAGTGGCGTGGATCCCAAAGATGGCGTTGAGCGGTGGCGGACTGATTGCGATGGGTTGCAGCACGATCCTGATGCATCCGGATGCTCAGGTGGGTGACATCGGTGTCATTGGACTGATCGAACCGGGCGGCGCTTTCGAACGAGCTCCCGAGAAGATTGTCAGCCCGTTCCTCGATTTTGCAGCCACGATTGCACGTCGTCGAAATCGTCCGCCGGGGTTGCTGCAGGCGATGATTGATCGGAACCTCGAAGTCTACAAAGCCACCAATGTGGAGAACGGTACGGTCACCTGGATGACCGAATTGGAGATTCAGCAGGCACCGGATCAATGGGTCCAGGGACCGATGGTTCCGGAAACAAGGCCGGGTGTTCTGTTGACGCTTTCCGGTGTTCGAGCAGCAGAGCTTGGACTCAGCGAGTCCCCGTGCGAGGACATGTCCAACGTCCGTCTCAGACTGGGAATTGCTGCCGAGGTGGCGTTAAAGCCGGTGGGCCGAACGTGGGTGGATGGTTTGGTGTCATCCCTGAATTCTCGATTCGGTGGGTTTTTGCTGATCACTTTAGCGCTGCTGGCACTGTACATCGAAGTCCAGACATGGACCGGGATGTTTGCGATTCCCTCAGCCCTCTGTTTTACGCTGTTTTTCTGGAGTCGCTTTGCCGGTGGAACCGCTGGAATGCTGGAACTGATCCTGTTTCTGTCGGGACTGGTGCTGCTGGGGATTGAGGCTTATGTGATCCCTGGCTTTGGGGTGTTTGGGGTTTCCGGGCTTGTGCTGTTTCTGGGATCCCTGGTGATGGCCAGTCAGACCTTCTCCGGAATTTCGGCGAGCAACGCCTTCGACGCAGCCTTGCAGGGGCTGTTCCCCATTGTCAGTGCTCTGGTGGCGGTTATCGTGCTGGCGACAATTCTGAATCAATTCCTGCCCCACATCCCGTGGATCAACGGTTTGATTCTGAGTCCTCCCGGCTATGCTGAACACGGAGACGGGCCACTGCTTGACCCAGCCGTCACCGTCGCTGCAGATCGAGATCTGCTGTTGTCAGCAGGTGATCAGGGGGTCAGCATGACAACACTGCGTCCTTCGGGAAAAGCGTCCTTTGGGGATCAGTATCTGGATGTTGTCAGTGACGGTCCATATATTGACTCGGGATGTGCCGTGGAAGTGGTCCGTTTGCAGGGGCGAAAAGTTGTCGTTCGTCGTAGTGCAGCAGAGGAACCGGCCTGACTTCCGGCCTCGAAGACTTTGCCGGCGGGCAACGGTGCAGACAGCTCCCCTTCAATCGGCAATGATTGTCATCATCAATACCCAGCGATGCTTCAATACAGACGGGCCGTTCGAGAAAGCACACAACGGTGACTGAAGAAACCAACGAACCGCAGGCTGCCGGCGGCCCGACCTCTGAACAACTGCAGCAACTGACCACCCTGACGACTCGCAGTCAGCAGATCATGTCTCATGCGTGGATGATTCGAACCTTTATCAAGCACTGCGACGAGGTGGAGGATTTTCCGGAGCTGAATGAAATGGCCCGGGTCATCTTCGATGTTTTCCGGGCAGTCGAGACGCAACTCCGGGATCCTGTGTCATACTTTCGTACGCTGCGGAAGAAACTGGCTAAACTTCGCAGTGCCGCCGAACAGTTTGAGAAGGACGCCTGGAAGGCATCGACTCACACAAACTTCGAACAGTGTTCGGTCGCCGCAAAGTTCCTCTGTGTTCAGCTGCAGGAAATCCTGCAGGCAGCTGAGGAAATCATTCCCAGACCGGCTCCCCCTCAAATCCGTCTGCCAGGCCAAACCGACTGAACGGCATCGCTGCCGGTCTCGCTCTTTTGCGTATTTTCACTCTGAATGATGTGCCCTGCATCCAACTCTGTTTTCTCTGAAGACTGACAACTGCCATGAAAGCAATCCAGCTGAAACAGCCACGCGAATTCTCTGTGATCGATCTGCCGGAGCCGGATGCTCCTGCTGCTGGCGAGGTGTTGGTCGCGACTCACTGCATGGGAATTTGCGGAACCGATCTGAGCGGTTACCTGGGGAAGTTTCCATTCTTCCGGTATCCGCGTATTCCCGGCCATGAACTGGGTGTTGAAGTGCTCGCTGTTGGCGACGGTGTCAGCCATGTGAATGTGGGTGATCGCTGCAGCGTTGAACCCTATATGAACTGCGGTACCTGTTTTGCCTGCCGCAAAGGCAGCAGTAACTGCTGTGCATCACTGGATGTCATCGGGGTCATGACAGATGGTGGATTACGTGAGCGATTCCTGATTCGTGGGGACAAGCTTCATCGCTCCGACAGCCTGTCATGGGAGCAGTTGGCGCTTGTGGAAACTTTGGCAATAGGTTGTCATGCGACCGATCGTGGAAAGGTGCAGAGTGGGGAACACGCGCTGGTGATCGGTGCCGGCCCCATTGGACTCTCCGTACTGGAATTCACACGGCTGACGGGCGCTGAGATTACCGTAATGGATATGGTGCCTTCGCGTCTTGATTTCGTCCGCGAGACCTATGGAATCAGAAACACGGTGCAGTTTCGGGGAGATGGCAGCGAGTTGGAACAGCTGCAGCAGATCACCGGTGGCGATATGTACTCGGTGGTGACAGATGCCACTGGCAGCCGACAGTCAATGTCAACGGCATTCCAGTATTGTGCTCAGACCGGAACTCTCGTTTACGTTGGGATTACGACGGAGGAAATCGGTTTTGTTCATCCGGTTCTGCACAAGCCTGAGATTACTCTGAAGGCGTCGCGGAATGCGGTGCCGGCAGACTTCGGGAGGATCATCGGCCTGATCGAAGAGGGCACAATCAATACCGATCCCTGGATTACTCATCGAATCGGATTTGACGACGTCGTGACGCAGTTCGAGAGCTTCACAAAGCCCGAAACCGGTGCGATCAAAGCGGTCATCAATCTTTAGCAGCCAACGGATGTCTGCCGCAGCTGGTGGACAACACCGTCCCAGAGGCCAATGCGATGACTGATCGCTGCCTCTGCGGCAGCGATGGCTTCAGCGATTCGTTGCGGGGAGTTGCAAACGGTGTTGATCATCCGGCGTGTCAGCGGACCATGATGTTCTTCATCCAGCTCGATGTGGCGGCGGATATAGAACTGCATCGCGGGGGCGTGCAGTCCATGATTTTCAAGTTCGTCCAACAGCAGCTGGAACATGTCCGGAATAATGTCCTCTCGCCCGAAGCAGAAGCCTGCGACGACCTGTGTGAGACTTCCGTGCTGAGCAAGTTCGGCATTTGAAATCACGAACTGCGTGACATAGGGGGGGGCTTCGGCCGCCGCAAGTGCCTCAGGAACAGACTCGTTCTGCCGCAGTGCGTGAAGCATGGTCTGTACAGGACTTGTGTCCGCCCCACACTCAGTCATGGACCGCAGATACAACTCAAAATGACTGCAATGGCCGCCCTGCCCGTCTTCGTCAGATTCTTCGCCGAGAACAATCTCATTCACAAATCTGGCCAGTTCCGGTTCGAGGGGAGGCGTCCACGGATGGCTGGTGCCTGCAAACTCGGTCTGCAGTCTCTTCAGAAGCCACATGAAATCGAGCACCGCGAAACTGTGATCGCGCATGAAAACGCGCAAAGCGTCCACGCTGTCGACCATTCGGTAAACCGAATGGTCCAGCAGTTGCCGTCGTAGTGTGGCGGTGGCTTCCAGAATGAGATCAGCCGGTGCTGTTTGATGAGTCACGGTCGAATTCCTGTTTGCAATACAGAAGCATGGCCCTGTGGTGCGAACCCGAGCGGCGCGTGGGGAATTAACGCCGGACTGAAGTCGGTAGGCAGGAAACCGGCAGGATTTCCGACAATGCAACGCCCTGACGGGTGCTTTGTCAGCTCAATTCAGCTTTCAGGCACGATCTCAGTTCAGGCTGCTCGAATTGAAAGCCACGTTCCAGCAATTCCTGTGGCGTAACTCGCGTACTGGCAAGCAGCAGTTCGTCGGCCATCTCACCGAGAACGATCCGGGCCATGAACGCGGGGAGCGGGAACAGTGTCGGCCGACGGAGAACTGAACCAAGGGTCTTTGTGAAGTCGAAGTTTGTCGCCGTATATGGGCTGACTGCGTTCACCGGCCCGCTGATCTCCTGGTTTTCAGCACAGAACTGGATCACACGAGCCACATCCTGCAGTCCAATCCAGCTCCAGTACTGCTTGCCATTTCCGACAATACCACCAAGACCCAGCCGAAATGGTGTCAGCATGTTGGCCAGTGCACCGCCTTTGGAAGTGATCACCACACCGATGCGAACGTTAACAACTCGCATTCCCAGTTCAGTCGCAGCCTGAGCTTCCTTTTCCCAGTCCTTACACACATCAACCAGAAATCCATCGCCTGGTGCAGACTGCTCATTGAGCACTTCAGTGCCGCGATCGCCGTAGATCCCGATGGCAGAAGCACAGATGAGTGTTGAGGGTTTCTTCTGCAGATCGCGGATGGAATTGACGAGGTGACGCGTTCCTTCAACCCGACTGTCGCGGATTTTTTTGCGCACAGTGTCGTTCCAGCGGCTGGACGCGATATTTTCCCCGGCGAGGTGGATCAGGGTATCAACGGATTCCAGACGTGACGGGTTCAGCAGGCCGCGGGTCGGATCCCAGAGGATTGTGTTCCCTTCACCGGCCTGTCGGCTGATCGGAGAAATCGTATGCCCGGAATCCTGGAGCAGGCTGCAAAGACGAGTGCCAACCAGCCCGGATGCGCCGGAAACAGCAATTGATTGTTGAGACATCCGAGACTCCACCCTAAAACTGATTGACCAACAGAAATATCACCAGACCGATGAGAACACTGAGCAGCGCCAGTTCCCGGCGGCTGCGACGTGTGTGCGTCAGCAGTGACCGCCGGGGCAGCAACGGACGGCCTCTTTGCAGACCACGGGCAATGGCAGCGGACAATGCCCATGCCCGCTATTGAAGACGATCTACTGGGATTGTCAACGAGCGTCAGAGATCTGTCCGACGCAAATCCTGCTCTTCGACTCGACTGATCACCAGAGAAACGTTGTGGCCGCCAAAACCAAAACTGTTGTTGACGGCGTAACGGCAATCTTTGCTGACGGCCGCATTGGGGATGTAGTTCAGATCGCATTCCGGGGCGGGGGTGGTGTAATTGATTGTCGGTGGAAGCATTCCGGAGCTCAATGCCATCGCACAGGCAGACATTTCAATTGCACAGGCCGCCCCAATCATGTGTCCCAGCATACTCTTAATTGAACTGATGTGCAGTTGTTCGGCGTGGCTCCCAAAGACGCTGTGGAGAGCGACAGTTTCCATGGCATCGTTGTACTGAGTGCTGGTGCCATGAGCACTCACATAGGTTTCGTTCGCAATTGCTGCAGGATCCAGCCCTGCTTTCTGAAGTGCCAGTTCGATCGCTCTGACGGCCTTGCGACCTTCCGGATCGGGTTGCGTGAGATGGAAAGAGTCGCTGGTGGATCTTCCGGACAAAACTTCGGCCCACGCTCTGCCACCGCGTTTGCGCAGATGTTCTTCCGTTTCAAAGATCAGGATCGAAGCACCCTCGGACATGATGAAGCCGCCACGATCTGAATCAAACGGTCGCATGGATTCCTGAGGGCGATCATTCATCGACTTGTTCATCGCCCGCATATTGACAAACGAGGACAAACCGAGGCGAGTCAGGGAGGCTTCGGTCCCGCCGGTGATGACAAAGTCGGCATCACCCCGGCGAAGATATTCCATGGCATCAATCATGGCATGGCCAGAGGAAGAACAGGCGCTGCTGGTCGTATAGGCTGTTCCCTGAGCCCCGAAGGCGAGGCTGACATTTCCCGGGGGAGCATTTGGCATCAGCATCGGGATGGTAAAGGGGCTGACACGGGACGGGCCGCGAGTCAGAAGTTTTTCGTGCTGCGTTTCGTAGGTTTCGAGTCCCGACAAACCCGCTCCCAGGATGACAGCAGCGTCTTCACCGATTTCATCCAGCGGAAGTCCGGCGTCGGCAAGTGCTTCGCGAGCGGCATGGACGGCGAACTGAGACGCCCGGTCCATTTTTCGCGCCGAGACGCGTTCATTCAGGTTCACGTTCGCCAGGTCCATTTCGACGACTTCGCCACCGATCGTGACTTCCATGTCGGTGATGTCGTGGACCTTCAGCGTATCGATCCCACACTTTGCTGCGAGGATGTTGTTCCAGAACGTTTTCCGATCATTGCCAAGACAGCTGACAACTCCGATTCCGGAAATAAAGACTCTGTTCATGTTCTGCCGCCTGAATCCTTCGGGAAAGCGCATTCCATTGGGGAACTGTCTGCCGGGGCCCTGCTCTCGCCCAACGAATCTGCGGATCCGTGGTCTCTGTGCAGTGCCAAACAGGCAAATTAACTCGTTCTAAACATATTGGCTTTACATATCGGGCAGGCGCGAGGGAGTTTCGTGCGCTGCACTCCATTGCGTAGTACAGCAAACCGAGAGAGCACTGCAACCCTCCCCACGGTTTTCGCAGATGAATCAGCGGCAGTTTGGCAGCAAAGCATCTCCAGGATTTTTCAAGATCGAGCGAAAAGGATGAGACGAACCGAACACAGATGGTGATCTCCAGAGCAGGGAGTTTCGATTTGTCGGGACAGTTGTTTGGATTTGATCGGTCCGACAGGCCACGTTCTGGGGAGGCACAGCGGTGGAAAATGATTCCATGAGTACAGTCGTGAGAGCCGCTCAAGGCGGCGATTCGCAGGCGTTCGACAGCCTCGTGCGACAGACTGAGCAAAGCGTGCGCGGTGTGATCCGCAGTCGAATTCGAGATGACGCTGAGGCGGATGATGTTTCGCAGGAGGTCTTTCTGCGCGCGTACCGCTGTTTGCATCAACTGCAGGATCAAACCCGATTTCAGGCATGGGTCTGTCAGATTGCGGCGCGATTATCGATCAATCGAATCCTCCGCCAGCGGCGGCTGCAGGCGATCGAGTCCGTGTTTGGAGATTTGGAAGATTGTCTTGCCGGGGCCCCTGAGGCTGGAATGGTTCAGCAGGAGCGTCGCGAGCAGATTCAGGGAGGGATGAGCCGCCTGAGCCGTCTGGACCAGCAGACCCTGCAGGCATTCTATTTTGAGGGGCGATCCGTTGCGGAAATGAGCAGGCTGTTTGCCGCTCCTGCAGGAACGGTCAAGAGACGGCTGTGTCACGCACGCCGCAACCTGAGAGAGATCCTGATTCGCAACGGATCCGGTCTCTGTTGATCTCCGCGCAGGAAACAGGGCCATGTGATGTTCACATGGCCCTGTGATTTTCTGGTTCCTGTTCAGCGAACGGGAACTGATATCAGCCCGCGTAGAACGGATGAGCGGCAGTGTCGCGCTGCTCCAGTACAGAATCAGCGCTGGGCTCGTTCTTCATCGCACGTTCGATGGAGAGCTTGGTCGCTTCGTAGTTGTACTGGTAGATCTTGGTGTCATCAGCAGCGTCCCAGTGAATGAAGACACCACAGACAATCACGAGGTTCTCGCACTGGTCCTTCGGAATCGCACCGGACTTGACGCAGTCGGTGACAGCATCAGCAACTGCCTTCTGAGCCGGTCCAAACATCTGGACAGCCTGACGAGCGCCCTTGATGGTCACCTTGGTGATCATCACAGTCGCTGGCTTGACTGCGACGTTCGGTGTCAGAACGGCCAGCAGGTTACTGTGGCCAGCCTTCTGATCTGCCAGGGCATTCGCAAATGCACTGCCTACCGGACCGGACTTGTCGCCAATCAGCAGGTCGATATGAGCAACTTCGTTACCATCGCCAACCAGAGCTTCCCCAACATACATCGACATGGATTCTTCCTTTAAAAGTTCTTCAATCAGGTGCCAGCGACCACGGCTGCAATGCCAGGATGGCCCGCCCGGCGAATCGCGGGTGTGGCCAATCCGGGAGTTCCCCTGTAGAATCCCGGCCACTCTTTTCAGTTGTCTGCGATTACAGGACGAGCCCGCAGGCTGCACCGATTTCGCAATAAGGTGCCTGTGATGTGGACAAGGTCGCCTGTAGCTGCTTTTGAAGTGGTTACAGGATTGCGATTTCAGTTCTGTTCTTCAACCTTGCAGGGCTGTGATGAAGGAAAGATCGTCGGAACGGGACTTCGGACCCCGGCTGCCCTGTCCAGTTCTGCTCTGCGGCGCCAGCGTGCGGGCCTCCGCTGAGATACTGGTCAATGCCGGAGCTCAGGTCTGGTGCACTGATCTGTTTCATGATCATGATCTGATCGAACTCGTCGAACGCTCGGGAGGTCGCCTGCTGCCCCGGCTTCAGGACCTGAAGAGTGTGCCGGAGGTGCTGGAGCCGATTTGCCCATCCATTCCGGTGATCTGTGCTGGTGGCCTGGAAAATGAGCCCGAGGCACTGGAACGAATCGAAGCCTCACGCAGGCTGATTGGTCCGTCGGCCGCAGCCACACGATTGCTGCGAGATCCTTCGTGGCTGCAATCGATTCTGTCCACAGGTGAGGTGAGATTTGCAGAGTCATCAATGCAGGCGCCCGTGAGAACGGAGGGATGGCTGATCAAGCCCCTGAGGTCCGCTGCCGGTCAGGGCATCCGCCTGCTGCCCCCGGATTCCGAAGGAACAGTCGCTGCAGACCCGTCCCTGCATTTCTATCAAAGGAACCAGGAGGGCAGCCCGTTCTCCGTCGTTGTTGCCTGCTTCGCGGGGCGGGTTGAAGTCTTCGCAGCGGCTCTGCAACTGTGCGGCTGGAACAGCCTTACTGCCGCAGAATATGAATGGTGTGGTGTTGTTGGGCCATTCCAGCTGCCCGATCTTCTGGCTCAACAAATCAGGGATGCCGCCGGACTGTTGGCACGAAACAGCGGTGCGGAAGGCGTTTGGGGAATTGACATGATGCTCACAGGTGAAGGTGCCGTGGTTCTTGAAGTAAATCCCAGAGTTCCAGCAAGTTGCTGGTTATATGACTCGAAACAGTTCCACGCTGTCTGGCAACATCAATTGGGAATCGTTCAGGAATCGCGATCCGGCAAACAGCCCTCGTCGGAAAACGGTCAAGGTCTTCGTGCACAACTGGTCCTTCGCGCGTCAGAACCAATGCAGAGCGATCAGATCAACGCCGCGGCACTTCGGGTCAGCACAAATGTCCGGGTGGCTGATCAACCCACCGCCGGTCAGCGTTTGAAAGCAGGTGATCCGGTCTGCTCTTTGTTGGTCGAGTCCGATGATGACCGCGGACAGCAATGGCGAATCGGTTCGGATCTGATGCCGCCTTGCGGCTGGTGGAATCCGGCCGCGGCGGAAAAGCAGTTGTCGCAGGAAGTTGGGGGATTCATCAGTCGACTGTGCCGAAGTGCGGAGTCCCTATCCAAGCCGTGAAGCCGGTCCGAAATTCGAAAGTCACCCGACAGCCCGATCAGCAACGCTCAGGAAAGCCCATGACTGTTCGCCCCTGAATACTCCGCGTCCAGAAACTCCTGAGTTGCTTCTGTAATCGGCGCTGGTGGAGGGGGCGGCAGGCGAAACTGACGCACCATTCCCGTAATGACCCCAAGAACCTGCCGGCTGGAAGGAACCCATGTTCCCGGAATGAGTGATGCCAACTGTCCCGTTGTTTCGCTCACAGTACAGATCACCAGGCTGTGACGATCGTCAAGGGCGGCAACATGGCAGCCCGGGGCAAGCGGTAAATCCTGGTTCACGATCAGTGTGTCGCCGTTCAGAATGTTGAGCGAGATGAAACTATTGCATTCAATGCGAATGCAGCGACCTTCGGAGCCACCAAGTGCCGCTTCAAAACTGACGCTGGAGTCTGCTGCCGGGGCTGGTTGCAGGGGAGCTCCGCTGGTGGCGGCGGTCCCGATCAATGGAACTGAAAGCCGATTGGTCAGCAATTCCGACAGCTGAATTGCTCGGGACATATTCTGCTGACGCGTAATCAGCCCTTTTCGCTCCAATGCACGCAGGTGGCACATCACGCCATTCGGAGATCGAATTCCAAATTGCTGACCAATCTCTCGAACAGTGGGCCCGTATCCACGATTCAGGATCTTGTCTTTCAGGAATTCATAGATCTCACGTTGGCGGCGTGTCAGGTTGGTCTTCTTGGCAGTAGACATGAGAGGCCTCTTGAATTTCTGGGCGGGAGGTACTGAGTTGCCCCGGGAGGGAGAGTAATCGCAACAGGGGGGGGGCAGGCAGGTGCAGAAGTTCTGCGAGTCTGGCATAAATCCGGACAAATTCATCCTTGTATACTGAACAAATGAATCAAGAAAAGGTGTCTCCGTTTTTGTTCAAAAACTTCAATTCGTGGGTTTTCCTGAATTATGAACAGGGATCCCGCGGTGGGACAGGTGTCTACGGCGCGGTGGGGGCCGTTTCTACGACTCGAGCCAGCAAGACTCCGGAAAGAGCGGCGGCGGCAATCTGACGCTCATCCGGACGCGGTCGCTGCAGCTCCGGGCGGAGATCTGCCAACCGGTGTATCAGCAGCAGTGGCCCCGGTTGCTTTTTCGCGTCATATTCCCACGGCAGCAGTTGGATTTTCCGTTCCTTGATTGCCGGGACCAGAAGTTTCAGCCAGTCCAGCTGGAACTGATGACTGACGGGGGCAACGAAGAGTGTGGAGCCTGAAGGGACTTGCGCCCAGAAATCGCCATTGAGAGCATCTGCCCAGAACCCGGATTCCAGCCCAAGTGCTGCAGCCCCCCGATTTCCTCCGCACAGCGGGCCATATTGATTAATGGCAAAAGGCTGCATACTCCACGGCAGCGGCAGCAATATCAAAGAGAACAGCACAGCCACAAATCGGCGTTTGCTGGATTTGGGGTGACGTCTTGCAGGGGCTTCAACAAACGCGGCGAATCCACGTGCTGCAATCAGGCACAGTCCAGGTAGGGAAACCAGAAACAGGCGAATTCCGTCGTATACGGGCACACCGGGAACAGAGAAGATCAGCAGGGGGACGATGCTGGTGAGAATCAACAGCTGTTCGGTCGGCTGCAGTTTCTCGCTCCGGAAGCGAAGTGCCAACCCCAGCAAGGTCCACGGGGAGAGAGTAGAGATGAGCATGACAGAGGGAAAGTGCCAAGGCACTGCGCGATCTGCGTAACGGGTGTCGAGATACCAGCAGTAGAGTGTCAGTCGATCAGTGGTGCGTCCGAGATACTGCAGCAGATTCTCGACCGGATTCTCCCATAACCATGGCCAGCCAATCAACAGCATGGCGAACCCGGTGAATCCCCAAACTCCAAGCGGCAAAACAGCCCGTTGTCGAAACCGGGCCAGTGCCCAAATGATGACAGCAGGGGCCAACAGGACAGCCTGAATTTTTGTCAGCAGCAGGATGCCCCAGCAAAGACCACCGACTGCTGCCTGTCTGACGGTTGGTGCGGAATCCCGGGTCCAGTACTTCAGCAGGGGGATGAGTGCGATCACCCATGCCAGACTGGTCCCGGATTCCAGTGATGCAAGTCGGGCGTGTCCGATCATTCTTGGGGAGGCAATGGTCAGCAGTGCTGTCAAGGTGGCGGCGGCAGTACCGAAGTGGATTGCAGCCATGCGAAACAGCAGCGTGGTCATCAGTCCGAACGCGAGACAGGAGCCCAGTCGTGCCGCCGGGACATTGAAAGCCGCCCGTTCTGATCCGGGTATCGCCCAATTCAGAAATTCGTGGGCCAGTCCAATTTGAATTCGTGCCAGAGGTGGGTGGTC
>JAFMMM010000077.1:0-8962 GCA_017859815.1 Planctomycetota bacterium
GGAAATGCAGGAGACTGAGATCGGTCAGACAGGCCGCTCGGTCATTGAACAGACTTGTATGGTGTTCGGCCAGATGAATGAGCCACCGGGTGCTCGACTGCGAGTGGCTTTGTCTGCGTTGACAATGGCTGAGTGGTTCCGAGATGCGACTGGTTCCGACACGCTGCTCTTCGTTGACAACATCTTCCGTTTCTCGCAGGCGGGTTCAGAAGTATCAGCGTTGCTGGGGCGAATGCCTTCGGCAGTGGGTTACCAGCCAACTCTGGGCACTGAGCTTGGGGAACTGCAGGAGCGAATTACTTCAACCAAAAATGGTGCGATCACCTCTGTACAGGCGGTCTACGTTCCTGCGGACGACCCGACTGACCCGGCACCGGCGACAGCGTTTGCTCACCTTGATGCGTTCATCTACCTTGAGCGTCGTATCTCCGAGAAGGGGATTTATCCTGCGATCGACCCACTGGCTTCGTCCAGTCGTATTCTTGATCCGCAGTATGTCGGTGAGCGTCACTACAGTGTCGCTCGACGGGTTCAGCAGACACTGCAGCGATATCGCGAACTTCAGGACATCATTGCGATTCTTGGTGTTGACGAGTTGAGTGAAGACGACAAACTCGTGGTGCACCGCGCTCGACGTATCGAACGCTTCCTGTCGCAGCCCTTCCTGGTCGCTGAAGTCTTCACCGGCAAGGCTGGAAAGATCACGCCGCTGGAAGACACAATCCGCAGCTTCGAAGAGCTGTGCGACGGCAAGTGGGATCACCTGCCGGAGTCTGCATTCATGTACGTGGGTGCGATCGAGGAAGCTGAGGAGCAATACAAGAAGATGCAGGAAGAAGGTTGATTTCAGGCCTGCTGAGACCTGTCTGATCGGGTTCTCAATGGAGTAAATGATGGCGAATCTTGAGGTTGTTCTGGTCACTCCCGAGGAGACGTTGTTTGAACGTCCGATCGTTTCACTGAAGCTTCCGCTATTCGACGGATCTGCGGGAATTTATCCTGGGCGGGCCCCGTTGGTGGGAAGGCTTGGTACAGGTGAATTGCGACTGGAACTGGATGGCGGCCAGCACGAATCGTGGTTTATTGATGGGGGGTTCGTGCAGGTCAAAGGCAGTGTTGTCTCTGTCCTGACGAATGCCGCGATCGCTGTTTCACAAATTGATTCGAATGCGGCTGAAAAGGAACTGCAGGCACTGAATGCTGAGCGGGTCGGGCCGGAGGATTCTGATTACGCGTCCCACGCCAGACGTGCTGAGCGGGCCCGTCGACAGCTGACTGTCGCTGGAAGAAAGTGACAACTTTCGTATCCCGTCGCTGACAATCTTGAGCCCGTCGCGTGTTGCACGCGGCGGGCTTTTGTTATGCTCTGCCGGACGGACGCCTGTTGGAGAATAATCGCAGGCCTTTACTACTCAAACCGGAGATTGGTGTCGATGGCCAAGTTTGACCCCAGAGTCGACTCACTTGTCATGGAAACACGGACGATCTGGGACTCTTCCGTCGGAGAGCTTTCTGACGAAGACCGTCGCTGGGTAGCGGAGGCAATTCATCAGCAGGCGTCGCTGGCATCGCGTGTTTCCTACGAGCGGTCTCACACAGGCTTTACGCGTGTGATTACCGTGACCGTCGAGGATATTGAGCGGTTGTACCTGGCTCGCAGTTGAGCGAGTCGCGCAACTGAGTTCATGCAGATTTGCACAATTGGCGCTCCGTCATTCAGCCGGGGAGAGACGATGAACACAGGTCCCTCTGCAGCGTTTTGTTCGTCTGTGTTTATCGTCCTGTCTGCGTGGGCTTTCGCAGCAGATCTTCAAGCAGTTCATGCTGATCAGTACGTCTACTGCTCGATTGCCGGTCAGCAGGCGATCGTGCATTGTTTACTGACCAGCGAGGACGGGCAGCTTCAGCAGATCTCCCGGACGGGGACTCCCGGCGAGCCGGGGGCCCTGATTATTTCGGGCGACGGGCAATTTCTTTACGCCTCAATGCGGTCGACCGGGCGGCTGTGTAGTTTTCGCATTACTCGTGACACCGGTGCACTGACGCTGCTCAGCACCATCGACGTTGGTGCAGACCCGGCCCATATATCAATCGCACCGGGGGGGCGTCATTTGTTTTCCGCTTACTACGCGGAAGGCGGGGTGTCTGTTCACGCCATAGCTGACGACGGGATGCTGGTGGAGACTGGTGCGCAGTGGGTTTCAACGGAAAAGAAGGCGCATGCGATCCATGCTGATGCGACGGGGCGTTATGTGTTTGTTCCGCATACCGGGCCGAATCGTATTTATCGTTTTCTCTTCGATGCTGATCAGGGGCGGCTGTCAGCTGCAGAGCCGCAGTTCCTGCAGCGGCCAGAGAATACTGGCCCGCGGCATCTGACGTGGAACCCGCGTGTGCCGATTGCCTACGTCGACAACGAGCAGGGCAGTTCGGTGACAGCCTACGAGATGACCAGTGCTGGAGAATTGCAGGCACTGTCCGACGTCACGACGTTACCACAAGGTATCGACTTACCTCCCAACAGCAACTCTGAAGTGTTGATTCACCCGGGAGGCCGGTGGCTGTATGCGGCGAATCGAGGTCATGACAGCATTGCTCTCATCTCTGTCGATGACAGGGGGCGATCACTGTCTTTCGTGAAGACGTATCCCACAGAGAAAACTCCGCGTAGCTTTTGCCTGACGAGTGATGGGCAATGGTTGCTTGCAGCAGGCCAGGCTTCGGGGCGGCTGGAAGTTTTTCGGGTCGATGCCAAGTCAGGGACACTGGCTTCAGTCGGCGTTCATCGGCTTGGAAACCGACTGTGGTGGGTCACTTCTTTTCCAGTGTCCGCCGCGGCAACTGCAACGAACCATCCCTGATTCGTCCGGATCAGAAGACGGGCCCCGGCATCCACGGACAGAATTCTTCGTCGCCAATTCCCTGAGCTTCGCTCAGGGTTTGTTCGCCACTGGCGACTGCAACCATCCGGTCAAAGATTTCGCGGCCGACTTCCTGCACGCTCGCACCTTCCAGAATAGACCCTGCGTTGACGTCCATGTCTTCGGACATGCGTCGAAACATGGTGGTATTGGTGGCGACCTTGATCGTGGGTGATGGCTTACAACCGAAACAGCTGCCGCGTCCCGTGGTGAAGACCACCAGCTGGCATCCTCCGGCGACAAGGCCCGTGACCGACATCGGGTCGTACCCGGGGGAGTCCATCAAAGTCAGTCCTCGGGACTTGACGATTTCGGAGTAGAGGTAGACATCCTGGAGTGGCGACGTGCCGCCTTTGGCCACCGCCCCCAGTGATTTTTCGATGATCGTGGTGAGTCCTCCCTGTTTGTTTCCCCAGGAGGGATTGTTGTCGATGGATGCGGAGTGACGGCGTGCGTAGTCTTCCCACCAACGAATTCGATCCAGCAGTTTTTCTGCGACTTCTCTGGAGATGGCTCGTCGAGTGAGGAGTTGTTCAGCACCGTAGACTTCCGGGGTTTCTGCAAGGACTGCGCCACCACCGTGTGCAATGAGCAGATCGCAGGCATGCCCGAGGGCGGGATTGGCTGTAATGCCGCTGGCGCCGTCACTTCCTCCGCACTGCAGACCGACGGAGAGTTCGCCGAGTGAAATGGGCTCACGGCAAACACGATTTGCATCGGGGAGCAGTTCCCGAATGACTCCGACCGCACGCTCGACCGTTTTGCGAACACCTCCAACATCCTGGATATTGAGCACCATGGGCAGTTGTTCGGTCGAATTGCTGTGACCGCCGAGTTGCACCAGTCCGTGCGTTTCCTGCAGATGTGACGCCTGGGCTGTTTCGCAACCGAGACCGAGGATAATTGCAGCGGCGATGTTTGGGTGTTGAGCAAAACCTGCGAGGGTTCGGTTCAGCATTCGGTGGTCTTCGCTGTTCCATGCGAAGGCGCAGCCGCTCTTGTGCACGACTGGCAGAATCCCGTCAATATTTTCGTATTGGCTGAGATCCATACGGGTGAGTTCCTGAGCAACGTAGCGAGAGGCTGTTGCAGAACAATTCACCGTGCTGATGACAGCGATGTAATTACGGGTTCCTGCTGACCCGTTAGCGCGACGAAATCCCTGAAACGTTCCTGCTGGGTTCGCAGGAACGGGGTGATTGATTTCGGTGCAGAATTCGTAACCGGACGTTGCTTTTTCGAGTGCGACGTTTTGGGTGTGAACCCAATCCCCCGGTGAAATCTGCTGTGCAGCGGCTCCGATGGGTTGCCCAAATTTTCGAATCATTTCACCGAGGGCGATCGGGTGAATTGCGAGCTTATGGTTCGCAGGCACAGCCTCATTCAGTGTGACGGTCACTTCACCAACAGAGATTGTCTGCCCAGCGTTGAGGGATTGACGAGCAACGGCCACATTATCCGACGGATGCAGAACCAGAACCGGGGACAGGTTTGACACAGAGACGGGCCTTTCGAGAGGTGCAGCAACGCGTTTCGTGGCGACAGCTTTTGAGTCGGTTTTGCTGTTGGGGTGGTTCAGATATCGCAGATTTCGGCCGCATGTCTGAGCGACTTGACAGGATCATCCCATGTGGGAATGAACTCCTGCGCTACAAAATCGCTGTATCCAGTGTCGAGGATAGCCTGCATCACTGCGGGATAGTTGATTTCCTGCAGTTGATCGAGTTCTCTGCGTCCGGGATTTCCAGCCGTGTGATAGTGACCAATCAGTGAATGGTTTTGACGGATACGACGAATGACATCCCCATTCATGATCTGAACGTGGTAGACATCGAAGAGCAGTTTGAAATTGGGGGAGTCCATTCGGCGAACGAGGTCGAAACACCGTTCGACATCATCACCGAAATAGCCCGGATGCCCTTTCATGGGGTGGGAATCGTCCTTTGAATTGAGGTGTTCGAGGCACAGGGTAATGTCGTGTTGTTCGGCATAGGAGATGACCCGTCTCCACAATTCGAGACAGTTGTTTTCAGCTGTCGCGTCAGACATTCCCCGAACACTCATTCCGGTGAACGTAATCACACGTTTCGCCTCAAACTCCACCGCAGCATCAATTGCGGAAGTCAAAGCCTGTTCACAGGCCTCATGGTTGCTGCGGTCAACGGGACCAGCTGCGAAGCCGTGGCTACCCACGAGAGAAATCTGTAGTCCTTTGGAGCGGGCGAGCGGATAGAATTTGCGATCGATTCCTTCAATTCCTTCCAGACCGATTTCCACACAGTGATCGATCAGAACGGGGACAGTCATCGGTTTGAAGCACCAGCCCATCACCGACTGGTGGATGCGTTTGTTACGAATCCGAAATGGTTCATCCGTACGAGCCGGTCTGGAGCGAGCATTGAGAGGCTGGGAGGCAGCAGGAATGGCTGCAAGGAGTGCAGCGAGCGCGGTTCTTCGTGAAACAGATTGCTGGCGGTTCATTGGTGGGGTACCGAGGCAGAATATCCGGATGTGGAAGTCGACGATGACTTCCCGGATTATCGGTAGAAGGGGGGCTGCTGGGAAGTGAGTTTGCCCGGCTAAAGACCGCGGTGACGCCGGATCGGCTGCAGATTCACCTCAACCGGCAGGAATTCAGGTCATTGCAGCCGCTGCAGGGATTCCTTAACCGGAATGAGCCGGGGAGGGGCGTTGATCTGCGCAGGTTTTTGGACAGATAATCCCACGGCGGGGAGTGGAACGCCGTAGACTAGAATAGTGAATGCATGCGACGGTCTGATCAGTTGAAATCGTGGCAGCTTCAGACAGCAAGACATGTTCGGATACGTGACCCGGGCCAGTGCGGTTGATTCGGGGGTATTTTCTCCCGCGGCGACCGGGTGCAGAGGAAAAATCAGATGAGCAGTAGTTCGGCATCAGAGAAACCGGATTTCGTTGCTGAAGACAAAGTAACAGAGTCAGCGGCCGATTCACAGATGTCTGCCGCTGGTGAGACCGCAGGGGGAATTTCCGGCTGGTCTTCAGATCCGCTTGACGGGGAATTTGAATACGTCCCGATTTCTCCATGGGCACCGGCAGCGTTGGTGACGGGGCTGCTGTCACTGACCGGTTTCTATGGCCTGTTCGGTCTCTACATTGCGGCTTTCTCGATCTTCATCGGCATTGGTGCGCTGTCACGGATACGAGATGCTGGCGGAGATGTAAAGGGTCGAGGGACTGCGGTGGTGGGTTTGTTACTGGCAGTGATAAGTCTTGTGCTGGGCATCGCGACTCAGGTTTATGCGTACTCCAACGAGGTTCCGGAGGGATATCTGCGTGTGAATTTCCCGAAGGAGATTGCCGAGCAGCAATTCATCTACGTCGGTGGCCGCCGTAAGATTCCTCCGACGGTCGCGGAATTGATGGGTAAGCCGGTTTACCTGAAGGGCTTCATGTGGGCGACTCAGGCAAGCGAGGGGCTGGCACGATTTATCTTATTGAAGGACAACGGTGAGTGTTGCTTTGGCGGTAAACCAAAATCGCATGATTTCATCACCGTGACTCTTCGGTCGTATCCGGACGGGCAAAGGCCGGTGCTTGCAAACAGGGCAGCCGGTATGAGTGACAAAGTGCTGTCTGATGAAGAACAACGCACTCTGGAAGCGGAGTTTCCGAATCAATTGACGACGAAGGCGTTCATCGGAAAGGTTGCGGTTGCCGGAATTCTGCAGGCCGACCCGGCAGCGGGGGAGGGCGGTGGTGCGGAGGATTATGAATTCGCGCCGGTCTACACCATGGATGCTGAGCTCATCGAGGAAGCATGGACGCGATTTTAGCAGCATTGGGAACAGTGCCCGGTCAGCTTCAATCCAGAACCTCGACGAGTACTGCTGCGATGTAAAAATCAGTGGGAATTGCTAGACTGAGTCAACCGCGGGACTGTGCTGTGTGATGGTCGCTGTGTGATCTGACGACCAGGTAGTCGCCAGCAGACCTGCGAGGAATGAGGTGATAGGGGAAGGTGGAGTTCCATGGACGAAGCTCGAAGGCTGATCAGTCGAATCCTGCTGGGAATGGCCTTAATTAGTGTGGGCGCTGGAATAGCAGGTTGTGGCGAAAGTTCAGATGACTACGTGGACTTTGACTCGTTGCCTGGTGGGCAGCAGGATCCTGGAACCGGTATGACCATCATGTCTGTGAAGCTTCCACCGGGGCCCGGGGTTCCGGTCGAGGAAGGCGATGCAGTCGTCGGCAGCACAGCAGAAGCGGCGGCGGACGGTACGCCTGATTCCGTGGAAAACGCGGCCGAGCAGGCCGGGGCCGGTGACACCATGCCGCTGAAATCCGGTGCTCAGGAAACTGGTACAGAAAACGAGGACTCCTCTACTGACGCGAGTACTGGAGCGGCAGATTCACAGAATACCGGAACCGGCCGTACAGTGACATCAGAGCAGTCAGGGTTGACGGGGCCTGCGGATCGACCGGTGATTGAATCGGGACAACCTGCGGAAATCGCAGCAGCTCCTGCGATCGAGCTGCTCGTTCCCCGGAAACGCTTTCTGAAGGAACGCGGCACCGAGGCATTGCGAGTTACCTACGACGATGTCGATCTGTTGAAGGTGCTGAACATGGAGCCGGTGCCTGCGAATGCACAGGAGTTTTTTCCCGACTGGTTGCAGAATCTGGATGGTGCCGTAATTCGGATCCGTGGGTTTATGTATCCGACATTTCTGGCGACGGGTTTGACAGAATTTGCGATGGCCCGAGACAACGGGATCTGTTGCTTTGTTCGTCAGCCAAAGATCTATGATATTATCTCGGTATCGCTGGCCGAGGGCGAGACAACCGATTACATCGCCAATCGTCCGTTTGACGTCGAGGGTGTCTTTCGGATTGATCCCGAATCAGACGAGGGCAGTCTGACTCGACTCTATCGGATCGAGCAGGCTCGGGTACTTCAGTAGAGCGAGACGAGAATTTGTCCGGTGAAAGGTTAAAAGTCATGCGATGGATCCTGTTGAGTTTTGCTTTGCTGATCACAAATCTTACTGGTACGGCTTCAGCCACCAGTGTTTGTCCGTTCTGCGACGCGCCAACACTCGTGCTGGCGGAGCAGGTTCAGATGTGCGATCACCTGCTGTTGGGGCGTCTGACAGGTGGTACACCATCCACAGACATCACTGCAGGTTCCTCCGTTTTTGAAATCATCGACGTCGGTTTCTCGCGGCAGGATAAGTTTCAGAAGGGGCAGACCATTGAGATTCCCATTTATGTTGCGGGAAAGCAGTCTGCGCTGTACACGCTGATGGGGCCGGAGGAGCGTCTGGAAGACTGGCATGCTCCGAAGGAGATCAATGAAGTTGGCTGGAAGTATGTCTCCGAGATGCCACTGCCGGTGACAGACTCAGACAAGCAGATTGAGCGACTTGAGTACTTTCTGCCGTGGTTCGAGCATGCGGATACGATGATCTCCGCTGATGCGTTTGCAGAGTTTGCCGCCGCGCCTTACAGCGTGATCAAGCCATTGCGGGAGAAGCTTCCGCGGGAGAAGATCCTGAAGTGGCTGCAGGACCCCAATGTGGCCGTGACTCGTACCGGTTTTTACGGGTTAATGGCCGGCATTTGCGGCGAGCCTGAAGACGCCGAGTTACTGGAGAAAAAGATTCTGATTCTCGACGCGGACTTCCGCCTGGGCATCGAAGGTGTCATGGCTGGTTATCTGCTGCTTCGCGGCGAAGCCGGACTGGAAGTGCTTGAAGATGCCAAAATGCGTGCCAGAACGGCGAAGAATGCAGAAGGCGAAGACGTTCAACTGCCGTTTAGCGAGACCTATGCGGTCATGCAGGCACTGCGATTCATGTGGACTTATGAACCGGATCGGATTTCCAAAGAACGCCTGAAGAGCTCCATGGAAATTCTTCTCGACCGGCAGGAGCTGGCGGACCTTGTCATCACTGACCTTGCACGGTGGAAGCACTGGAGTGTGCAGGACAGGTTGATGAAGCTGTATTGGGATGACGATTTTGCCATCCCGGCGATTCGTCGGGCCATTGTGCGATTCC
>JAFMMM010000077.1:8972-16984 GCA_017859815.1 Planctomycetota bacterium
CAAGGGTGAGCTGGCAGAGGGCGACCCGATTCCGGAGCATGTGGTGCGGGCCGAAAAAGCCCTCGCCGAGCTGGAAGAAAAGGATCCCCGTACGGTCAGCGATGCAAAGCGTTTCCTGGTGCGGTGATCTACCACATCAGCTTTAGGGGCGGGGTGAAGCTGCCTTCTGTCTGAGTGACGGGAGGGGGCCGGGAGAATGCTGATCAACCGTCAGCTGCAGTAGTAAGTCAAAAGATCGTCGGCATCTGACCGGTTGGCGGCTGTGAGTGTCTCCGCGAACAGTTCATGCCTTGCCTCGCTGTTGGGCGAGAGTGGTCCTGAAGGGGCGGTATGTCGCAGGAATTTGAGTCTGCAGAAGAGCAGGAGTTGACTGCTCTTCACGAGAGTGCGTCAAGTCTGATACCGCAGTGTCGTTTTGCCGGGGCTTACCAGTTGTTTGGGGAGCTTCGTCGGCGAGCGCGTGCGGAATCGCAGGTCATTCATTACATCTGGGCCACTTTTCACCAGATGGATTTGGCGCAATACCTCCTGAATTTTCAGCAGATGCGTGAGCGTGCCGTGGAGCTGATCGCACTGCTTCAGCATGAAGAGCGTGCTCGTCAGATTCAGTCAGATTTTACGCAGTCCCAATACGACTATCTTCGCTGGTCGATGAGTTCGTGTGCGTACGAGAACCTTGCTGAGGCAACGGGGCAACTGGGCGGATACAATTCTGAAGGCATGCATGCCTGTATTGCCGACGGGATTCAGATCTGTCGGCGGACAGGCAAGACCAGTTGCGTCAGTTGTTTCCGCGAGTATGCCTGTGACGTGTATACAGCGGCAGATGACGTTGAGATTGCAGCGCACCAGTGTCGAGCGGTGCGGGACCAGACGGGAAATTGGTCAGACCGTGGTGACCGCCGCTGGCTGGCGGTGATGCGTTTGTCATGGCTGGACGCGCTGCACGGCAGATACTCGGCAGCGATTGAGGGCAGTGCGCACGCTGTTGTTTTGGCGCAGGAGCCCGAGGTTGCCGTTCCGCTGGAGGCGCAGCTTCGAACTGCATTACTGCGTGATACGGTCAGCCTTGCTTCCGGCAGGACCACGGCGAATGATGATACGGGGGCGGCAGACTTATTTCCTGCTGGCGGGGAATGTCCTTTGCTGGAGCATCAGCGTGATCTGAATCGGGCTCTCGAGGCAGCTGGGGAGGAAGACTGGGAGGGAGCGGCAGAACTTCTGCATCGATGGGATCAGCAGTTGCTGCGTTCGGGCAGTCTGCATCTTTGGTTTGAGACTCGGTTGAGACTGACGGCTGTCCGAATCCTCGCTGGTGAGCAAAAGCAGGCGATGCGACGGGCTCGATCACTGGAACGGCGCGCTCGCAAGGCCCACGATTATCTGACCCTGCGGCGGCTGCAGATCCTGCTTGATTCTGACGAGCCTTCACCGATTGCTTTGGTCGTGCCCGGAAATAGCGTGGCGGGGCATGTTGCTGCCGGGCAGCTTTCCGAGGCAAGATCGCAGGCTGGCAGTTCGAAGCCTGTGATTCAAGACAACGGTGCTGGCTGTGAGTTGGATGCAACAGACCCCGGGGTAAGTTCGGCAGAGGGATCCGGACGGACAGAGGTCGTGGCGACGGAGGCTGACGGCCCCGTCACTCCACTGACTGCAGAGATTGAAAAGCTGCATCAGCGAGTCGCAACCTTCACAGAGCTTCCATCTGCAGATGAGTACTACTCTCTGCGGGCCGAACTCATGCAGTACTCCAGATCCTGTGTGACGCACACGGAAGATGCCTGTGCGCTGCTGGAATTAATGGTTGCATTGTGCGGTTCCGGGGAAGACGGCGAGCAGATCTGGCGATGGGGGAATGCTCTGATTGCCGGTCGGCGTGAATCTGCAGCGGCTCTTTCGGCGCTGGCAATCCTTGGAGATTCCCTGCGGGCAAGTGGTGACGAGGAGATGCTGGAGCGAATTACGGAAGAGCGGACTGAGCAACTGCATCGCCAGGCGATGGATCTGTCACCGGAATCGGGCAAGGTGTTTCTTCGTGCCGGACAACATTTCCTTGCGTCGGATCAGGCCGGCGAAGCCGAACGTTGTCTGGCGAGGGCCTTTCGTCTGGAACGACGCAACGGTGTGGTGGCGCGATATCTTGCCGAATTGTATCGTTCCACCGATCGACCTCGAGATGCTCTGTACGTGCTTGATTTGTGCTTACGGCAGGGCTGCGAGGATGCGCAGGTTGCATTTGATGCCGGCATGCTGGCGTATCAGCTGGAACAGTATGACGAAGCTCGCACCTGCCTGATGAGATATGAGCAGCTGGAGGGGCCGGGACCGTGGGTCCATTACTACCTCGCCCTGTGCAGTTACGAGCAGGGGGATTATTCCGGTGCCCTTGTTCATGTGGAGCGCGACCGGGAGCTGCGTGGAGAAGACGGATGGCATCTGAGTGTTGTGGAAGTGATCAGCAAAGCGCGGATCGAAAAGAGCGACGAGTTGCTGGCTGTGATTGAGGTTCTTGCCACAAAACCGCTGCATGAAATCGGATTTCTGTCGACGGTGGGGCTGACGGATCTGCTGCAGCGTCTCGGGTCAGTCCTTGAGGATCAGTACCCGCAGTCAGAACTTCTGAAACGGGTCGAACGCCGTTTGCTGCGGGCAGGGCTTATGCCGGATACATGGTTCCATTACCAGCGGGAAAACAGTGGTCTGCAGCCACAGGATGATCTCCACCTGTACCGCTGTCTGATCTATCAACCGCTCTCTGAAAGCTGGCTGCTGGATCCGGATCGCCAGACCGAACAGGAGGACTGGACGGGCTACTATACTGAGTGGGGGATTTTGGCAGAATCTGAAGAGGTGGCTTCAGAGGTGGCACTGGAGTATCAGCGCATGTGTCACGATGAGCCGGCTGAAGTGCGGGAAGTCATTGACGGAGGGGACATTTTTCGGGAGATTCCCGGTGTTGTCTGGCAGTCGTCGCGATACATGGCGGGAGCCGATGATCCAGCATCCGGTGAAGGCTTCGCTGGCAACGTCGACGACGAGGATGATGACGACGACAGCGAATCTCAGTGGTGAAACTGCAGAAGTGAACCGTGTTTCGCAATTCGCCCGTCTGCGGAAGCTTGTGTTAGAGATCGCCTTCAACTGAGGCCGCGAATTCACGTCGTTGAGCCAGCTGGACAGCAAGTGTCAATGTGATTGCGGTCAGTACCGCCAGCCAGACAAGATGGTTGCCGCTGCCCTGCTCACCAATGTACCAATCGACCGCTTCGTTGCTGCGAAATTCCTTCGAAACAGGCGCCCATTCAACAAGCAATGCACGCAGCCGATACTGAACAGTGAAGCGATTAATGACGGCGGGGAAGGAGCCGATGATGATTTCTGCGATGGCCGTGTAGATCACGCAGAGCACCATCGCCCGACGCGGAAGAATGGCGCCAAGAAACATGTAGACCGCTGCATAGGCAAAGGCTGAGCAGATACTGAGGCCCACCAGCGTCTGCCAGATTTGAAGACGTTGTGCTGACTCGGTCAGCAGCAACCCGACGCTGACTCCGATGATTGAGGAAGTGATACCCCAAAGCACAGCCGTCAGATACTTACCGAGCATCATGGTTTGAATACCGTATGGGCGAGTGGCGATATAGATCCAGCTTCGCTGTTCAATTTCGCTGGCGACAGCTGGCGCTGCAGTCAGAAGAACGCTCATCGCACAACAAACGGAGGGGCCGGTGACAAAGAAAATGACGCTCCAGATCGTCGGAAGATATTCTTCGGGAGGAGGGCCGCGCCGGCCACGTCTGCGGGATCGCCATTCGTCATCGTTATTCGCGGTGAAGGAATCTGCATCGTCCAGCCGGGGGCGTCGGGGCCGCCGTGCAGAGGGCAATTCCGAAGATCTTTCGATCTCAATGGCGATGTTCGTCTGCGGCCTGTTCTGTTCGCGGAAATCAGGGGTTCTGTCACGATTCCATGCCCACTGCAGCAGAACGGGGATCAGGATGGGAAATGCCGAGAGTACGATCCACCACAGGACCCGGGTCGAACTGACTGTGCGGCGAAGTTCGTACTGAAACGAAGTAATGAGTTTGTTCACATTTCACCTCGATGGATCTTCATCAGGGCGTTGAACAGAGACTGCAGCGAATCATCCGACGTGGCAAGGCGGTGCAGCGTGATTCCTGCCTCGGGAATCCACGTGTTCAGTCCGCTGGCGAGCTGAGCTGCGTTTGCTGTGCTGACTGTCAGTGGGTTTTCAGCCCCGCTGCCTGTGATGCTGACCGTATGTGTATGGGTGTCTGTGACAATGCTTGCGGCAAGGCGTCGCGGGTCACTGCACCAGATTTGAATTTCCATGGGCACTTGCAGCAGCATCTGGTGGACTTCGCTGGCGGTTCCGGAGGCAAGTAATCGGCCATCAGAAATCAGTAAAAAAGACCGGGTAACAGCTTCTACTTCGTGCAGGACATGGCTGGCGATCAGCATGCTACGGCCTCCGTCGACCCACTTCTTCAGAAAGCTGGTGACCGTGGAACGCCCCACCGGGTCGAGCCCGCTGAGTGGTTCATCGAGAATCAGGAATTGAGGGTCGTGTGCGATTGCCTGGGCAAGTTTGGTGCGTTGTCTCATTCCCCGCGAGTATTTGGAAATCCACTTTTCCATCGCGTGCTGCATTTGCACCATTTCAAGGCATTCGGCAGCTCGTTCCCGAGCGGCCTTGCGGGGATGCCCCTGCAGTCGCAGCAGGTAGGTGATCCAGTCCAGACCACTGACACGCGCATACATGCCCTCATATGCCGGGCAGAATCCGATGTGTTTCATCAGCCTGTTGTTACCACGCGGGTTCTCGCCCATCACGGAAACGCTCCCACGTGTCGGGCTGAGCTGACCGATCAGAAGATTCAACAGCGTGCTTTTGCCGGCACCATTCGGTCCCAGCAGGCCGTAACCGCCGGGAGGCAGACTGAGCGTTACATCGTTGACTCCGAGAACTGTTCCGTAGATTTTTGTAACTTCCTCCAGCCGGATAAGAGTTTCCATGGTGTTCTCCTTCAGGCCTGCAGGGGAGCTGAGATGCGGCGAATCAGAACAGCCATGGAGACACCGGTGATCACGGTGAGTACTGAAAGTTGTTCAACGATCTCCCGGTCGCCCAGATCCGGGTCGAGGATTGTGGCGGTAACATCGCTGAACAACTCAAAGAGTGACAGGTAACGCAATCCGGAATCCGGGGCACCCCACTGAGCGTTTGTAATCAGGGACGCGGTAAAGGCTCCAAAGATCCACAGTGAAAACCATGCGAAAGCTGCAAAGCGGGACTCCACGGTCAAAGATGAAAGCATCAGCGCCAGACTTGCCGTGGGTAAAGCAATGACCACCGATGCCGCAAAAATCCGCAGTGGCAGATCAAGCGTTGAAGAAAGTACGGACAGGTCGGGGGAGAGCAGTACGCCGGTGCAGAACAACAACAGAGCTGGCAGGAGTGTAATCAGAAAGACGTAGAACAGCACTGTTGCCAGCTTTCCGACGACATACTGTGTGCGGGACAACGGTCGGGAAAAGTAAATCAGAAACGCACGCGACCTGATGTCCTGTGAGATCAGCGGGGGCGCAATAATCCCGATCATCGGGATCAGAATAAAGGGCTGCGATCGCCGGAACAGTGTCAGCAGCAGTGACGACCAGAAGGTGTGCCGTGCTTCGCCCGGAGATTCCCGTGATTTTGTAAGCAGGTCCAGTACACCGCTGCGAGTATTGCGAATGTCAGTGTCGGAGTCCATGAGCAGTGGCGACAGTTGCAGCAGCGTCGCGCGAGATGCGGGGCTGCCACTTTCTGACTGTTCATAGAGGAAAATCAGGAATCCCATGCTGATGCTGGGCAACCATGCAAAGAACAGCATGCGACGCAGCCAGGAACTGCCCCACGCTCGGCGGATGCCATTTTCGGCCACAACCAGCCAGTGAAAGGCGGACGAGGTTCTGTCACCCTGCCAGTGACGATACCCCAAATTATGAATTCCCATGTTGTCCCTCCCGGACTGCTTCGAGAAACAACTTCTCAAGGGAGTTGGCCGACGGCGTAATCGACCGGACAAACTGGCCCGGAGTATTTGCAGCCTGCCAGATTTGGTCACCGTATTCGGCGGGAAATCCACTGATTGTCAGCACATTATCTTTTCGGCCGGTTACTGGAACCTGTAATTCGGTCAGACTGCGTTCAAACCCCACACCGTCTGTGGCCACGTGGACCTGAAACTGCGGTGACGGAACACGGCAGACATCTTCCATAGAGCCATGAATTCGAACTCTTCCTGCGCTGAGAATGAGAACGTGTTCGCAGACGGCCTGCACGTCCGGCAGGATATGTGTGCAGAGCAGGACAGAAATGGAAAAGTCGTGCGAGAGAACACGCACCCGATTCAGCATGGCTTCACGTTCTTCGGGGTCCAGCCCGGTTGTCGGTTCATCCAGAATCAGAAGCTTCGGGTCGTGAACCAGTGCCAGGGCAAAGCGAAGTTTCTGCCGCATCCCGGTCGAGTAAGTCTGAACGGGACGATAGCGTTCCTGTCGCACACCGCAAAAATCCAGAATTTCATGCCCGCGGCGAAGCGACTCAATGCGGCCCATCGACGTCAGCCGGGCAGCCATCTGCATGCTTTCAATCCCGGTCAGACCGTGAATAAAGCAGTCATCTTCAGGCATATAGCCAATTTGCATTCGCAGTTCTTTGGCCATCGAGCCGAGCGGATGGCCAAGGATCTTGCCGTTGCCACTGCTGACACGGATGAGTCCCAGCAGAACTTTGATCAGCGTGCTTTTTCCGGCACCGTTCGGACCCAACAGGCCCGTGACTCCGGATGGGATATCGAGATTAATATCGTTGAGCGCGCAGAAGTTTCCATAATTCATGGAGAGGCTGCGGAGTTGAATCATCGCAGTCATGAGTTTCCTGCCCGTCGACAGTCAGTTCGTGATGGGCGTAATTTGGCTATGAGATGCTGGAAGAGTAGCCAGCGCGGCGGGGAAAGTCCTGCGCTTTTCCGACATACGGAGTGGGAATACGAAAATAGGCGACGCTGCTGGTCGCCAGGAATACACATCAAGCTCCAGCAACCTGATCAGGCAGCATCGAGGCCAGCAATTCGATTGGGGAACACGAAGCCGCTGGAATCTGCTGTGAGTCGAAAACGCATGTAGTAGGCATCTTCGCAGGTGTCGTCATAGTGCTGACGCAGAACGGTCACCGCTCGAAAACCCGCCGAGGCAAAAAACAACTGGGCATCGACGTTGGTTTCCCGAACTTCCAGGACGATCTCATTCCGCCGTTGTTGCGACAGTTTATCGACGAGTCGCTGAGTCATCTGCTTCCCCACGCCCATCCGTCGGGCGTCTGGTGCCACCGCGAAGTTAAGAATTCGCAGCATGGACTTGTGCAGTTCGTAGATCATGAACCCAACAATTTTGTGGTCGAGCTCGGCAACGGTACCGATGCAATTTCGCTGGCGGAGTGCTGACAGGAACGCAGCTTCATTCCATGGACGGTTGAAGCTCTGACGTTCAATTTTCAGGATCTCATCCATGTCGCGTCGGATGAGCCAGCGAATTTGTATCCGAGACGCTTCCAGGGAGAGATCCTGTGCGTCTTCCTGGCGTGGATCAAATTCTGGCGAATTCTTTCCCATACCGGCCTCCATGCCGCTGCGAGAACGTAATTACGTCAGTGACGAAAACTGATAATTCAGGCTAATGCTGAGTAGTGAAAGGAAACGCAATTTTCGCGACGCTGCGAACAGGTCACCTTCCAGACGCAACACATCAACCATGAGGACTTTTCAGGGCACCAGCGATCCTTGCCGTGCCGTTGCCGAAAATTTAACAGAGAGACAGGAGGTCGTCCACAGTGATCGGCACGGGAAATGCTCCCGAAAGCCGGCATTCAGATTTTTTTTTGGAGTGCGGCATTTCCTGCCAGAATTGGGGAGACGCGGATGCGATGACAGGTCGGTGCTGCCTGG
>JAFMMM010000434.1 GCA_017859815.1 Planctomycetota bacterium
TTCTCTGACAGACACTGCCCGCTCAGAAAACGAGCACATCGGGAAGCAAGATTGACCACCTTGTTTACAGATCGGTATTCACCCGACTGACAAACTCTTCCGGGTTCAAATCCAGGTCGTCCAGCCCCGGCCCCAGCTTACTGGCGTAGTAATAACGCAGCGGACCGGGCGGAAGATGACGCAACCATGTTGATGCCATCAGGAATGTCCCTTTTGACTTGGACATCTTTTCGCCACCAACCGTCAGAAAGCCGTGGACATGAACCTTGTCCGGAAGTTTCAAACCCGCTGTCTTCAGCATGCCCGGCCAGAACAACGTGTGAAAATACACAATGTCCTTGCCAATAAAATGGTGAATCTCCGTATCGGCATCCTGTGACCACCAGTCGCCCAGCGATTCCCCATTCCTTTCACACCATTGTTGTGTGGAACCGATGTAACCAATCGGGGCATCAAACCAGACATACCAGTAGTGCCCCGTGTGTCCCGGAATCTCAAAGCCAAAGTAGGGAGCCGGCCGCGAAATGTCCCAGTCCCTCAGCTCATCTCCCAGGAAATTCCCTTTCAGATACCTGGCAACTTCAGGCTGTAGCCGACCGGGCTCCTGACTCCACTCGGTCAGAAAGCCACGCAACTGCTCCAGTTCAATAAACAGATGCTTTGCCGATCGCAGTTCCGGAGTGGCTTCGGAGAGCACGCTTTTCGGATCAGTCAGGTCTGCCGGGCTGTAAGTCGCGCTGCAGACACTGCAGTTGTCGCCGGGCTGGTCGGCCGCTCCGCACTTCGGACAGGTGCCACGTACAAACCGGTCTGCCAGAAATGTGCCCGCCTGTGGATCAAACAACTGCTCAATGTCTCGCGAAACCACCAGTCCGGCAGCTTCAATTTGTGACCAGACCTGCCGGCACTGTGCCTGATTCTCAGCACTGTTTGTGCTGCCGTAATTATCAAATTCAATTTGAAAGGCGTCGAAGTCACGAATGTGAGCCGCGCGCATGTCCGCGATGACATCTTCTTCAGAGCGCCCCTCCCGACGAGCACGAATGGTGATCGCCGTCCCGTGCGTATCGTCCGCACAAACAAATACGCAGCGATTGCCACGCAGCTTTTGAAATCGCACCCAAATGTCTGTTTGAATGTACTCCACCAAATGGCCAATATGAATGTGACCGTTGGCATAAGGCAAAGCAGCAGTGACCAGAATTTGTCGTGTCATAGTCTGAATTATTGTTGGCAGGAACAGGGAGAATCTGATCGATCAGGCCGGGATGGCAGGCGGTGTGACGCAAAACTCTTGCCGGACCAGGCAACCCCTCCGACAGCAGGCAGTTTCGAGTGCCTGACGATAAAGGTCAACGTGAGCCCCGGCGGCACGGTCAACTTCCCGGAAATCAACCTGCCTTCTCGGTCTCCGGAGACTATTTTTGCTGCCCTCGGCAGACTGCAGCCAATCTCAGTCTCAGGACCTGAACTCCTGCAGACAGGCCGATCGTTTGCGTCCCTGACATACTATCGCAGACGCCGCTTCAGCCATTCCCAGGCACGAGCACGCACATCTGCAGGAAACTCGTGCCCACAATCGGGGTACTCCGCAACGAGCGACTCATCTGCCGCAGCATAAGTCCGATAGACAGGCTGCACCTGCTCCATCACTCGCCGTACTCCGGCATTGTCAAAGTTACTGTCGTGAATTGGTGCCGAAACAAAGATGGCTCGCGGTGCAATCGCGGCGAGGACTTCCGGAAAATCAAAAGGCACCTGATCGGGATCGTTGGAATAGACGTCGCGAATCCTCGGCATGTATCGATCACTGGTCCAGCCGGCCAGATTTCCGCCGTAGTAATCGTGGAATCCTGTAAAACCACAGCTGGTGACGACGGCTCTGATGCGCTGATCAAATGCTGCTGTAAACAGCGTGTTGTGCCCCCCCAGAGAATGGCCCACGCAACCGATTCGATCCGGGTGCACCTCCTGCAGTGTCTGCAACAGATCAATTCCCCGAATGTTGTTCCAGATCGCTTTCATCGATCCACTTTGATAACTCGCTGCGGGATTGCCGAAGTCCCACTGATAATCTCCGAACGAAGGATAGTCCGGGACCAGACACACAAAGCCCAACTCTGCCAGTTCGTGCGCGTAATGCAGCCCCGGCAATCCACCGAGTCCGGCAGGTTCGTCCTTGCCGATCCCCGTGGTCTGATGCAGACACAGCATCGCAGGCGCTGGCCCCTGAAGTTGTTTTGGAAGCAGCAACCATGCGGGGACGCGATCACCCGGTTCCGGTGCGTACGAAATCTTCAGCCGACGATAGAGTTCGGTTTCCTGCTGGTCGTGAATCTGCAGATCCAGCGGACACCGTTTTTCAGCCGTCGGCAGAGGCCCCATCGCTTGAATCATTCCCTGCAGTGTCTGATCCCTCCGCGCCCCGCAGTCAAAGGCTCCTGCGACCGGCTGCAGACCTCGGCGCTGCACAAACATTGGATCGCGATTGCCTGACACACTTCGATCTGCCTCGGACATTGCAGCCAATTCCGCATTCACCGCCAATTCCGCCTGTCGCTGCAACGGTGATTCGTGTTCCGGATTTAACAGGATGTACAACCCGTTCTGATCTGCACAAACAAGATCCGTGTCACCGTCCCCGTCGATGTCTGCCACCTTCGGATCAAGCCCGGGGGAAACGCAGTCATTCCAGCTCAGGATTCGTTGCTTCCAGACCCGACGGGCTGCATCAAATTCAAAGGACTGCATCCGCAACGGATTGTATTCACCGATGTCCTTGCCTCCGTGTCCCAGATACCGACTTCCCGCGATCAGTTCACGGACTCCATTACCATCCAGATCGTCCCATAACAGGCTGTGATTCTGTCCGTTGGTCGTGTCAATCACGTGTGTCTGCCAGCGTGCTCCATTCTGATCTCGTTCCCCCTGCTCCATCCAGTAGAGGCCGACCTGGTGAGCCCGTCCCCAGATCAGATCGCTGTCCCCGTCTGCATCCACATCAACCACCAGAATTGGAATCGACGCATCGGGAAACAGACGAAATTCCCGGTGGAACACCCACCGTCCACGGCGACGATCAGCAGGTGCTTCTGCCCATCCTGACGGCCCCACCAGATCGGCTCGCCCGTCGCCATTGATGTCTCCAATTCCCAGACCGTGCCCGGCCAGGTCGTCCGGCAACGCGTGTCGCTGCCAACGCGGGGAGGGCCCAGGACTGAGCGACCACCAGGCCGCGAATTTCGTCCCGTTTGGCAGAATGTCGACAACCCCGTCTGCATCCACATCCGCAAGGCGACCGGTTTCCATTGGACCGGGAGCAGCCATGACTGTGCGCGACCATTCCGCATCCAGTCCCTGCGCGGGATCCGGGTGCTGCACCCAGTAGATCGACTGGCTGCGATAATTCACACTGACGATGTCGTCCAGTCCGTCAGCATTGACGTCGACGACCAGATTCGCGTAGTCATCCTGACGTCCGCGTATCAGTTCCACATCGCGGACGAAATGACGCTTGAAATCGGGGAACCGATACCAATATTTCCCGGCAACGACATCCGGAGAGCCGTCTCCGTCCACATCCATAACGGAGCACGCGCTGTTTTGGTTTTCGCGGTCAAGAGTCAGCAGCAGGAAGGGGTCGGACATTGCCACAGCTGTTGCCGGAAGCAAGATCCCGCCACCGCATGTCAGCAGAAGACAGATTCGGAAACTCAGCATGCTGTTCAGACCCCCGACATATCACGGCAAATTGAGTGCGCCTGTTCCAGCGGTGAACTCAGAATACAACCGTTGGTAATATCCGCCTGCTGATGCCGTCATGCAAGCGAGCAGGTCGATCCGGTTCGCATCTCCGGTCACATCTGCCCGGAAACAACTTTGGACTTCTCGGGAACGACGATCCCGCAACGCTGGAATCCCGCAATCGGATCTTCGATGATCTGCTGAGCCCGGTTCGTTGCCCTGCCACGGGGCTCCTCAGCAATCCTGCCTCTCTGGCACTCGCGAGGCGTCATCGCATGAACAATTTCCGCCCTTACACGGAACGCCCGCAGTTCACGGAAGAGCAGTCCCTGCACCAGGCTCAGCAGTTCTGCGAGTTCATGCAGACAAGACGCACTGTCCGCACTTTTTCCTCGCGCACGGTTAGTGCA
>JAFMMM010000078.1 GCA_017859815.1 Planctomycetota bacterium
AATGAGCGAGTTCTGCCAGCGGCCTCATCGATTTCCGCATCCATCGGCGATACCGCCGCTGCCCCCTCGATTGCACCCCTGCAGACGCAGGAGGCATTGTCCGAACAAGTGTCTGCAGCGATTCTGGAAATTGTGGGCGAGCGTGACTACAGGCAGTGGTTTCAGTCTCGTTGCCGAATTCAGGTTGCTAACGATCGACTGCAGGTATTCGTGCCCAACCCATTTCTGCTGAAGTGGATGACTGAGCGTTTTCGTGCAGGCCTGACGCAAGTTGCTGCTCGGCTGCTTGGGCCCTCGGGAAATATCCAGTTTGAGATCGACAGAACGCTTGCGGTTCCAGCGTTGGGGTCGAGTGTTTCGGCGGAAGCGGCCACGCCGACCGTTGCACCCGCTGGTACTGTGGGATCTGGTACTGTGGGATCTGGCAGTTTCCAGCGTTCTCTGACCATGGCCGCTCGCAAAGTGGAGCGCGCCAAGGTTATCAACGAACAGGACTCCGGTGAACAGCGAAGAATGCGAGGACGCCGCAGGTTTCGCAGCTTCGACTCCTTTGTGACTGGGGAGTGTAACGGGATGGCGGCCATGGCAGCGATGCAGGTCGCCGGCACACCGGGAGATCGCTACAACCCGCTGTTCGTGTACGGCTCCACAGGAACAGGAAAAACCCACCTGCTGGAGGCCATTTATAGTGAGGTCCGCAAGACTGACTCCGCTGCCCAGGTGATGTATCTGACCAGCGAAGGGTTCACGAATTACTTTACAACCGCTCTCCGTGAAAAGTCGATCCCTTCATTTCGACACAAGTTTCGCAATGTGGATGTGCTGCTGATCGACAACATTGAGTTCCTCGATAACAAACGCGCAACACAGGAGGAATTTCTGCACACGATTGTGCAGGTGATTGAACATGGTGGGCAGGTGGTGATTTCATCCGACCGCCACCCGCGAATGCTGACTCGTCAGCGGGAAGAGTTGACGACTCGTTTTCTCAGCGGGCTGGTCTGCCGAATGGATGTTCCGGATGAAGAAACACGCCGAAAGATGGTGTCTGGATTTGTGGCGGGAATGCAGGTGGAGTTATCGGCTGACGCGATCGAGTATGTCGTTCGTCATTGCAGCCGCGGCGTTCGTGAAATTCAGGGGGCTCTGAATCAGCTGGAAGGGTGTTATCGACTTCAGCGGAAGCGAGTCAGTGGCAGCAGAGCACGTCAGTTGCTGGGAAGTCTGCAGGAGGAGTGTCAGCGCCTGGTGCGGATCAGTGACGTGGAAAAAGTGATTTGTGACGCGTTCGGTATCTCTGCCGCAGATCTGCGATCATCCTCCCGCAGAAGACTGCTGGCTGTTCCGCGTGCGATTGCCATGTTCCTGTCCCGACGAATGACGGGGTCGGCATACAGAGAGATCGGAATGTATTTTGGCGGGCGGGACCACAGTACTGTGGTGGCGGCAGAAAAGAAAATTGCCCGACAGGTGAGTGACGGTGATGTGCTGGGACTCGCGACGGCGGTCAATTGCCGTACGATTGGAGAGTTGCTGCATCAGCTTGAGCAGCAGTTGCTGTCAGCTGCCACCTGATTCGTTTCGAGCACATCCCTGCCGAGTTTCCCGGCATTCATGCTGGTGCACCGTCATGCAGCCGGCAGGGCGAGGTCGGGATCTGCCTACAGCATTGCGAAGTGACACCACTGCCACACACAGCGTTGATTCAGTGACGAATCGGCGGTGGATGCAGGACGAAGCGTGTCAGACCGCTGGCCCGTGATCATGAGATTGCAGTGGCAATTTCTGCCGAAACCGGGGCCTGAGCAAGCTGTAAATCGGCATTTGTTGCCGAAGGCAGTGCCACCGCAAAGGGCTTCCAGCCATCGACAATGGGATTCACTGATCCGATCAAGACAGAGCGAAACAGGAAGGAGTACACTCAGCGAACAGCGGAACCAGCGTTCCATTTGCGATGTTCTGGCATGCGGAAATCTGCGTACTGCCGGAGACATCTGAAGAAATCGGTGACAGAGTCGATCAGGAATTGGGTTATGGAAGCCAGAGCAATGGATTCGGGAAGTCGGCCTGCTGCCGGACGGCGTCGCCTTGGACGCGGGCTGAGTGCTCTGCTTGGTGACGACGACGGTACAGTGGAATCAGTCAGCGTTCTGCCGATGGTCACGACTGATGACGCGTTGGCATCGAAGGGGCAGAGCGACTGCGAGATCAATCTTGAAAACATCGAACGAAATCCCGGACAGCCAAGGCGCGACTTTGACCAGGCTGCGATTGATGAATTGGCCGACAGTATTCGTCGCCATGGGGTGTTGCAGCCGTTGCTGGTCAGGCCAGGAGAGGCGGGCAGTTATCAGCTAATTGCCGGCGAACGTCGCTGGCGAGCCGCACAGCAGGCGGGACTGGAACGCGTCCCGTGCCGAATCATTTCTTTCTCCGATCAGCAGGCCACCGAAGCGGCTCTGGAGGAAAATCTCAAGCGTGAAGATCTCAATGTCCTTGAGAAGGCTTTGGCGTTTCGTGAATATCTGGAACGCTTTGGGGGCACCATTGAGGACCTTGCTCGCCAGCTGAGTATGAGTCGAGCGAACGTTTCCAACACGATCCGCCTATTGGAATTACCGGAGCCGGTTCAGGAACTGCTGCGTTCAGAATCACTGAGTGCGGGGCATGCACGCGCCCTGCTTCCGCTTTCGTCCGACCGTCAGGTGATTCTTGCAAAGCAGGTTGCCGAACAGCACCTGTCGGTCCGTCGAACTGAAGAAGCGGTTCGAACCATTCTCAGCGAACTGAAAGGGGCTGGTACCGCGTTTGAAACGGACGCTGGATCAGCGCCAGCAGCATCGGCTGGTCAGCTGACAAGCCATGTTCAGTCGCTGCAGAATATCTTGAGGGATCAATTGCAGGCGCGTGTCGAAATCCGCGTACGCGGTCGCGAGTCGGGGCAGGTTGTCATTCACTTTGCGGACAACAAGGACTTTGAGCGGATTGTGGCCCGACTTCGCAAGTCGGCGTAACGCGGCGGCAGCAACCTGATCATGCACGCCGATTCCTGCCCTTCGTGTGTCCTCGAATCAGCCAATGGCGTCATTCTGTTGGTGCGGTTACAGCCGAATGCATCGCGGAGTCGTGTCCTGGGCCGCAACGGGGATCGACTGCGGGTTGCTGTCTCGGCTCCACCTGAAAAGGGTCGGGCGAACACCGCGTTGCAGAAGCTGCTTGCAGAGATGTTGGGAGTGTGCAGCTCACAGATCCGTCTGTTACGCGGCAGGACCAGTCGGCAGAAGGATCTCTTGATCGCAGGGTTGCCAATTGAGGACGTGTTGGCGCGTCTGTCCATGCAATAAAAAAGCCCGATACAGGATTGTATCGGGCTGGGCTGCTGCAGCGAGATTCTCGCCGCTTACTTTGCCAGGTCAGCACCGTCGACTTCCACTGGCTTCAGTGCGGTTTCGCCTTCGCTGACTTCGACGACGTACTTGCGGTCGATGTAGCCGACGCGTTCGTGCCAGATTCGGAAGGTGTGCTCACCCACCGGCAGATTCGGGATTTCAAACTTGCCGTCCTTATCGGTGACTGCTGCGTATGGGTGATCCGTGACCAGCCAGTACGCGCCCATCCATGGATGGAAATCGCAGGTCACCTTGAACGGCAGACTCTCACCCGTTCGGAGGTCGATCTTCTGACCGTCACCCTCTTTGGTGTTTGGCCCGATCAGCACATTCGTGGCGAGGTTCTTCAGCGGGTAAGTGTGTGTGTTGTGAGCGATTGGATCGCTGGAGATGACCTCGACAGTCTGTCCGGCCAAAGCCACCATTGCGTGTGGGCGGAAAACGCAGTTCTTCTGATCGAAGATGATGGTCTTCTTCGTGGCCTTCGCTGCATCAGGATGAACGGTTTTTGGCTTCCTTGGCATGTACACAAATGCGTTTGCGAGACCACCGTTTTCGCTGTTGATGACGATGTCATCCTTGTAGGTATCGCTGGCTGCACAGACTTCCTTGTCCTTCACGTCTGCACCCTGTTTGTGCAGCAATTCAGCCTTGGGGATGTCTCCTGTGACGATGATCTGCCCGGTGACCTTGCCCCAGTCATCGGCGATTACAGCGCCTGACAGGAGTGTCGCGAAAACTGCGGAAAGCATTACATGTTTCATGGTGGTTTTTCCTTGCTAGCTTGTGGACTGTCCGAAAATCACATTCCGGCAGTTTCGGAAACGCCTGCGTCTCCGCGTCTCGTTCATAACCTGACAAAATCTGTCGAATTAACAGCCGTATCACGGCGAAACAGCAATGAATTCCCGGAATTTGCCATCTGTCATCGCGGGGTCATTGAAAAGCGATCCCTGACGATGCCCCGCAGGAATTTTAGGCACAGGATTTTCCGATGCGCAGTTTTAGGATCAACTTCCGGAAATTGTTGACGTCCATTTTCACTGTTGGGACAGGTGCGGTTTTTTGTGGAACGCGTTTCTGCCGCTAGAACATTTGACCAGTAAAATTGGAGTCAAACGCGGCCGGATAGTGCGTAATCAGGGGTTGTTTGTTTCCTGGTTCCCAGACAATCGAGATGACATCAAGCCGTACCGGTGATTCCAGACGACGATGCTTCTTCAGCCAGCAGAGTGCAGCACGACTCATGCGGTCACGGCGTTTCCTGTCCACCGCCTCCCACGGCGATCCGCCATCTTCAGAACTGCGAGTTTTAACCTCAACAAACACGATTGTTCCACGCTGCTCAGCAATGATGTCGATTTCGCCGTAGGCATTTCTATGCTGTCGCTGGAGGATTCTGCAGCCCTGTTTCTTCAGGAACCGTACAGCCGCACGTTCACCTCGATCGCCAAGAAAATGTGGCAGATATCGAGGCATGACGATTCTCCTCAACTAAGAATATCCGACAGCACAGTGCCATGGACGTCTGTCAGTCTCATGTCGCGGCCACCGGATCGAAATGTCATTTTCTCGTGATCAACACCCATCAGGTGAAGCATTGTGGCGTGCAGGTCATGAATCTCAGCGCGGTTCTCGACCGCCTTATAGCCGAATTCATCGGTCGCTCCGTAAACCGTGCCTCCCCGGACACCAGCCCCGGCCATCCACATCGAAAAGCCGAAGGGATTGTGATCGCGGCCGTTGCTGCCCTGAGCAAACGGGGTGCGTCCGAATTCGCCGGTCCAGACGACAAGTGTGCGATCCCAGAGACCGCGCTGCTTCAGGTCGGTCAGTAACGCAGCGATCGGTTTATCGACTGATCGAGCATTTTTCGTATGTCCATCCATCAGGTTATTGTGCTGATCCCAGCGATCGCCGTTTCCTCCCGGGCAGGTCAGTTCAATGAATCTGACACCTCGTTCAACCAGTCGGCGTGCCAGCAGGCATTGTTTTCCAAATGTTCGGGTGTTGCCGAATTCGTCTTCCAGTCCATACCGCTGCTGGGTCTCTTTTGACTCTTCACTGATGTCCACAAGATCAGGGACGGCGAGTTGCATGCCGGCGGCAAGTTCGTAGTTGCGAATCGCTGATTCAACTTGATCATCCTGTCCGTACAGGCTGCGGGCGGATAGATCGAGACTGCGAATCAGATCCAGTTTCCTCTGCTGTTGGGCCGCGGACTCCCGCGGGGAAATGTCAGCGACCGGCTGATTCCCAAGACCAAATACGGACCCCTGAAAGCTGGCAGGCAGAAACCCGCTGCCAAAATTGTCCAGTCCCCCCGGCGGAATCAGACCACCGTTAAGAATCACAAAGTGAGGCAGATCTTCGCATTCTGTACCGAGCCCGTAACCGAACCATGCACCCATTGAAGGGCGCCCCTGAATTCCACTTCCGGTATGCAGGAAATAGTTGGCGTTGGTGTGCTCTGAAAAGGTGGACGTCATGGACCGAATCACGGCAAGATCATCGACGTGGGCTGCCGTTTCCGGAAACAGATCGCTGACCGGGGTACCGCTTTCGCCGTATTGCCGGAATTTCCAGAGAGACGGGAGTGTGGAGCCGATGTTGTTGAATTGTGTCGGTTCAATCTGATCCGGAAACGGCATTCCTTTGAAACGTTCGAGTTCAGGCTTGGGGTCAAAGGAGTCGACCTGAGAGACGCCGCCGTCCATATACAGGAAGATCACGCTGTGCGCTTTCTGCGGCAGGTGCAGTCCGACGGGTTGCTCATCAGCCTCGGTGGTGCGACTTCGCAGGAAATGTTCTGCAGCAACGGCGCCGAAGCCACAGGATGCGTTCTTCAGCAGGTCGCGTCTTCCCGTTTTCAGGGGACGAAAACGACCGCAGTGTGATCTTGTCATTGGGAGATTCTCGCTGTGTCTTGTTGCGGCAACGATTGATCCTGTGTTGAGACACTGACCGTTCAGGTGAAGTGTTGAGTACCGCGCGTTGCTGTCAATATTGTCAGGCGGGAGTCTGAAAGAGGCAACCGTACAATTCACAAAGTCCCAAAATCCCGGTTGTCACGTCAGGAGGAGCCGTCAAAACGGGGGCTGGTCAAACTCATTCGGCTCAGACGCCGCCGGGAATCCTGGCAGCTTGTGGTCGGTAGCTCCCGGGGGCGTCGGACCTGAGAAGAATCCATCGTCGTCGTCGTTATCGATGTGTTCTTCGGGTAGTTCCAGTCCCGGTTCTTCCTGCATTTCGAAGAGAAATCGGGAAGGAATGGAATCCCGTCGTTTGCCCCATTTCATTCGTGATGCAGAACGAGTCAGCGTAAGGTGATCCATCGCTCGCGTAATGCCGACGTAAGCCAGTCGACGTTCTTCGGCAATTGCTTTCTCAGAATCCAGATCAATACTGCGTTTGTGGGGCAGCAGTCCTTCTTCCATGCCGACCAGATAGACTCGAGGAAATTCCAGACCTTTGGCTGAGTGCAGCGTCATCAGTCGGACGCGATCACTCTCTTCATCCTGCTCTGATTCTTCATCCCGATCCTGCAGTGCCATGGACTCGAGAAACCCGGACAGGGTCGGTGCTGGTGCTTTCTCGACGTAAAGTGCGATGGTGCTGATGAACTCTTCAAGCAGGTTCTGCCTTGCCTCCCGCTGCGCTTCATCCTTGTATTGTCGGGCAATTTCGGACTCGTAACCCACATCCAGCATCAGTCGGCGAGCAATCTCCGGTAACTGATCCGGAGCCGTTTGCGCTGCGGAGCGATAGCGTTCAATGAGATTGCGGAAATCCAGCATGGCCTGAACCGTACGAACAGGAATTTCCCGCAGGCGGTTCAGTTCATCAACCATCTCCCAGAAGCCGACACCTTTTTTCACGGCATTCTGCAGGACTTTCTCGGTGGACGTGGCTCCGATACCGCGTGGGGGAGTGTTGATGATTCTCAGCAGACTGACTTCGTCCCGATGATTGTCAATGGTCTTCAGATAGGCCATCAGATCACGTATCTCGCGGCGATCGAAGAAAGACTGCCCGCCAACGAGTTGGTAGGGGACTTTTTGCCGGCGCAATTCCTGTTCAAACACACGCGGTTGTTCATTGGTACGGAACAGAATGGCAACCTGTTTCGCTTTGACTCCAAGTTCAGAAATTAGATAGCTGATTTCTTCGACGACTCTGCGAGCTTCAGATTCTTCATCCTTGAAGACCTGAATACGAACTCCCGACACCGCGGGCTTGTGAGCAATCAGTGTCTTGTCATGTCGATTCCGGTTATGACGCACCAGTCGGTTGGCACAGTCGAGGATTGCCCGAGTGCAGCGATAGTTGTTCTCGAGTCTGACTGTCCGTGTTCCGGGGAAATGAGAGGCGAAGTTGATGATGTGTTCAACCTCGGCACCTCGCCATCCGTAGATCGACTGGTCGTCATCTCCGACCACGCAGAGATTGTTGTGAGCCCGGACAAGGTACTCAATCAGATTAAACTGAACTCCGTTGGTATCCTGATACTCATCAATCTGTACATGGTCGTATCGTGCCTGGTATTTGCGAAGTACATCCGGGTGTTCGCGAAACAGTTGCACGGTGAGCAGGAGAAGGTCGTCGAAGTCAACCGCTCCACTGGCTCGAAGTTGCTTCTGATAGCGACGGTAGCCCATGGAAGCGAGGAAGTCGAAGTCGGATTCGGAGTGTTCTCCTGCGGCTGTCGAACTGACTCCCTGCATCTTCCATGTGCTGATTCGACTGATCAGGTCACCCGGCTTCATGGCTGCGTCACCAAGACGAATATCACGCAGTGCCGTACGGGCTGCCGACTCCTGATCGCCGCGATCGTAAATAGCGAACTGTCGGGGGTAACCAAGTGAATCGATGTCTTCCCGAAGTACTCTCACGCACCATGCATGAAATGTGGAAACAACCGGTCGCCGCTTCATGCGACCGCCGATCAGCGTTGCAGCCCGTTCCCGCATCTCGCGCGCAGCTTTATTTGTGAAAGTCACAGACAGGATCCGGTCAGGCTGAATCCCACGGGCGATCAGGTTGGCCATGCGGTAGGTAATCACTCGCGTCTTGCCTGTGCCCGCTCCCGCAAGGACCAGTAACGGCCCGGACAGCGTTTCCACCGCGTCTCGCTGGGAGGAGTTGAGGCCGGAGAGATTCAGCATGGGAGACAGGGGCCTGCAGTCTGCGGGACTCACGGGTCAGAATAAATTCGGAAGCGTTACGCATACCGGAGCCGACCGGCAGGATATTGCCAGGTCTGCCGAATGGACCGGTCGAAAACGGGAGCCTGTCAGGCCCCGAAATGATTCACTTCTTTTTCTTTTTCCTTGTCTTGCTCTCGAAGCCACGGGTACTGATGTCTTCGGAGATTGCGACCGGTGTCGCGAACTGCTGTAACCACTCGGGGGTGCCAGCGCTGGCTCCTGTGCCCGCAAGTCGACATCCTCCTGTGGGGTGGCGAGCGATCACAGTTTCCGTCAGGTCGCGGTTTAAGAACAGGCTGCCAGCGGTGAGTTCCGTCTGTACGCGTCGCAGACTTTCCGGATTCCGGCTGTAGACGGCGACCGCGTGTGACGGACTGTGCTGATTGGCCAGTTGAATTGCATCATCAAGCTGGCGGGCGGTTGTCACTGCCAGCAGCGGACCACTGAGGAGCTGCCGCAGCAAAATAGAGTCTGCCGGGACATCGCTGTAGACGCGAGGACCGAAGTATGTGCCGTTTTTCAAAGACCTGGGGACCGGAATCGAGACCAACTCATTGCCATCGGTCTCGGTGTCCAGCTGTCGAATTCGCTTCTGCAGCCGCTTCACCGTCTCCTCACTGATCAACGGTCCGATTTCGGTCGAAGGATCGTCAGCCGGCCCCATCTTCAGGTCCTGAACTGCTGCCTGCAGCCGAGCGACAAATTTTTGCTGGATTCCCTTCAGTACGATCACCGACGAGCACGCAGAAGGATGCTGACCGCCGCAGCTGAAGGCACTGCGAACGACGCCGGGAATCGCCTGGTCAAGATCGGCATCTTCATCCACAATGATCGTGTTCCTGGTGGCAGCATCTGCGATCACTCTGCGAACTTCCCGACGGTCCTTGTCTGGCTGAGCAGCCAGCTGGTTGATGTGGAATGCACGTTCTCGAGAGCCGCTGAATACGACAACGTCCGTTTCTGTATGGGTCACCAGCGTTTCGACCAGGTCTTCCGCATTTCCGGGCAGATAGTTCACAACACCGCCGGGCAGTCCGGCATTCCGAGTGATCTCGACCAGTTTGGCAGCGACGACAGACGAATGTTCGCAAGGCTTCAAAACGACGGTGTTTCCGGTGACAAGCGCTGCTGCAATCGCACCAGTGATGCCTGCCAGCGGACTGTCTGATTCGGAAACGACGGCGCAGACTCCGCGTGGCCGCCACGCAACCCTCAACTGCTCTCCTGCTGCCTGCCGTTCGGAATCGCTGGACAGTTCACGCATTGTATGAACGTGGTAGTGACAGAGATCGATGGCGTCGGCAACCTCCGCGTCTGCTTCCCGCCACGTGCGGCCATTTTCGCAGACGATCCATGCAGCGAGTTCGAATCTGCGATCCCGCATTTCAGCTGCGATCAGCTCTGTATACTCCAGACGCACCGCTGTTTCTGTTGCAGCCCACGGCTGGAAGGCACGGCGAGCTGCCTCGATTGCCTCCGTCGCCTGCTCGGTTGAAGCGGCAGCGACTTTACCGATGATCTGGTTTCGGTCTGAGGGGGAGCGGGAGAGGATCGAGGAACGGCTGTCGCTGGACTTGCCGTCAATGATCAGCGGAAACGATGCCCCGAACTGGTCTTTCACCCAATCCAGCGACTCCTGCATGGCTTTTCGTTTTTCTTCGATCGAGAAATCGGTCCGCGGTTCGTTCGGGCAGGACACCTCGTCTGCTTCCGTCTCGAGTGTTTCTTCTGTTTCGTCGTTTGAGGATTTCATAGGCAGAGTTTCGTCGGAGGCAGATTCCAGAAAATTCCGAATGAGCCGTTTGGTAAGCGATGTGTTTTGCAGAAAGTGGCGAGCCATCAGCGAGAGTTCAGTCACCGCGTCGCCTGTCGAGGCGTGCATTCGAACGCGGCAGTTTCGCTGCACGAGGACATCCGGCAGGTGTCCGGACCAGACTGGATCAAGATGGAACTCAATTGCCGAAAGATCAAGCTGACTGCCTGCAATCAGAGTGATCGCATGAGCAATTGCACGCAGATCCTGGCCGACCAGTGCAGGTCTGAAGCTTCCGGGCTGTTGAAGGATTTGCTGCAGCAGCGATTCTCGAGCCGCAGCGGCCCCGAATGTTGGAGTCGTTGTTACTGTTGGTTCGTTGCGACGCTGCCGCTGGCGCTGCTCCTGATCAGGGCTGCCCGCTTCAATCAGACGGACTGGCAGTGGAATTTTGCGTTGGGCTGACCACTTACCAAGCGTTTCAATTTCCTGGGCTGTAGCCGCCAGCGAAGCGTCAATTTCCACACCGCACAGGTCGCAATCACGAAATTCTTCTTCCATGAGGACCTGCTGAAGAACGGTCAGTGTAATTGCTCGCTGGTCTGCTGATTCTGTTTCCAGATAGACAGCGACCTGAGCGTCGATGCATTGCCGCAGGATTTGTCGCAACCCATCCGAGACACGTTCAATTGTGCCGACAGCATCCACGACAGAGAAGTGATGGTCGAGACCGGAGACTCTGACCAGCAGGTGGGACTGCGGAAGCAGTCCACAGACGTCAATGTCGATCAGTGTGTCGTCGGCCCAGTGCGATGTGGCCTGACCGATGATGTTGATCAGATTGACGGCCGCGTTGATGTATTGTTGAGATTCCCGTTTGCTCAGAACCGCACCACGGGGCATTGAGAGAACGGTGCCGAGGCGTCGTCGCCGCCGTTCGCGCAGATGTCGCAGAATCTGTTCTACACTGTCGCCAGCCGAGAATCGTTCGGCGATCCTGCGTGTATTTGACCGGGCGTTGTACGAAAGTGCGCGACTCAACACACTGTTGCCGGTGGACAAATCCAGGCCCAGTCTGATCGCACCAGGGAGATGGTTACGGATTTCTCCGTAGTACATCTCCAGATGTCCGGAGACCGCTTCGTGCGAGTGGAGAGCGGGAAGAACATCAAGAAATCGAAGGAATTGAAGCCGTGTGGATTCGTCGGACATGCCTCGGCGAATCATCTGGTCCTGCCACCAGTGTTTGTGGAAGATTCCTGTTGTTCGCTGCTTGAGCGCTGCCTGAATCTCCTGACCTGTCCGGAGGATTTCTTTTTCCACACGAGCCGGTGTCTTGCGGCTCCTGCTGCTTTTCTTTGCTGCCTTTTTGGCCATGTATCTGCTGTTCAAATGAATGATCGGGCTGCGAGCATTCACGAGAAAATATGATGGTGATGTTGAGATGCAACCGGGATGCTATCAGACATCAAAACTCACGCCAAAGCAGGTGCCGCCCGGATCTGGTGCGGACGCCGTTGGTGAATTGGGTGTTCGGAAAAAACAGCTGTCCGAGCTCCGGGTGTACCGGGACTGCTGCCCCCGGGGGCCGGATTTTATTGCTCTGAAGCCGTTTCACAAAGTGCACTGCCGGTTTTCTCATTGCCGCAGTGATTCGAGAGACAGTTCTGCTTTTTTTGCGGAAACGGCCGAGTTGTGGGATTTCCCCCGCTAAACTCGTGGCCTGAGCTCCTCGCACCGGGCAGCGATTGGCCGTTTCCGTTCGCAAACACTGATTTTTCTCCCTGCACAGGCAGGCCAGCAAAGGGATCAGCACCATGGGTTCATACCGGGATCCAAGCTCTCCGTCAGCCACGACGACTCTCTCACGCAGGCAACTTGGTACTGCACTCGCTGCAACGGGGCTGGCAGGTCTGCTGCCGTCATCAGTTGGTGCAACAGCCAGCACAGTGCGGCCCGAACGCAGGACAAAGTTTGCCGTTTCGACCTACTCGTTCTGGCAATTCAGCCGGGCGGAGTATCGCGATATTGATCGTTGCCTCGATCTTGCTGCAGAGTGGGGATTCGACGGTGTGGAAATCCTGCATCGGCAGATGACCGACGAAAGCAATGCCACAATGCAGAAAATCAAACAACGGGCTTTCGTAAACGGTCTGGACCTTTGTGGCTTCTCAACGCATCAGGGCTGGGTTTCGCCCGATCCGGAGAAGCGAAGGCAGAATACCGAACACACTATTCGTTGCATTGAAATGGCTTACGCCATGGGAATCCCCACAATGCGAGTGAATACAGGTCGGTGGGGGACCAGCGGAAGTTTTGATGAACTGATGAAGAACCGCGGAATTGAGCCGGTGCTCGCAGGATATACCGAGGAGGACGGGTTTGGCTGGGTCACAGCCGGCCTCGAAGAGTGCCTGCCCGCAGCAGAAAAATGCGGGGTCACACTGGGGCTTGAGAACCACTGGGGGCTGGGTCGGACACCGGAAGGTGTGATGAGAATTGTGCGGGAAATTGATTCTCCATGGCTGAAGACCACCCTGGATACCGGCAACTTTCTGGAAGACCCTTATGACCGTCTGGAGCAGATGGCTGACGATGCGGTGTTGGTCCAGGCCAAGACCTATTATGGCGGTGGACTCTGGTACTCACTGGAGCTGGACTACCCCAGAATTGCCGAGCTGCTGAAACGTCATGGGTTTGGCGGATACGTGTCACTGGAATTCGAGGGTAAGGACGACCCTGCCGCGGCGATTCCACGCAGCCTGAAGATGCTGCAGCAGGCATTCGCCTGATTCTGAGGTCGCGACGTGTTATTCGGCAGTATGCTGATCTGTTTGTCGCAGCAGACGCTGCAGTCGCAATGAATTTCCAATCACTGTGAGGTCGCTCAATCCCATTGCAGCAGCGGCCCACAAGGGACCATGTTCTCCCAGCAGTCCAAGTGCTGCTGCAGGAATTGCCGCCGCATTGTAAATCACAGCGAACAGCAGGTTCTGACGAATTACTCGAAGGGAACTTCGTGAAAGCCGGATCAGATCAGCGATGGAGCTGACGCGATCACCTGTGATCACGACGGCTGAAGCCGCCCGTGCTGCGTCAGTTGCCGAGGTCATTGTGATGCCCAGTCGAGACTCTGCGATGGCGGCGGCATCGTTCAGACCATCACCAACCATGATGGTCAGCGGCCCAGCTTCGCGCAGATGTTCCACTTTTTGACGGGGCAGCATTTCGGCGAACACATGTTGTTCCGGGATCCCAACCCGATTCGCAATCGCCACCGCAGAGTCTTTGTGATCGCCGGAGAGCATTTCCGCGATCAGTCGCAGATTGTGCAGCTGACGAACGGCAGCGACCGCATCCGGACGAAGTCGATCACTGAAAGTGAAGACCGCGGCCTGAATGCCATCGATCTCGATCGCGGCTCCCGCCTGCGGGTGTTGAAAGACCTTGATCGACTTACCAGCAACAACACCGCTGACACCAAAGCCCGGCTGGGCTGCGAAGTCGGTCACAGGAGTCAGTTCAAGTTTCCGGTCCAGCGCTTCTGTGACGATCGCTGACGCCACCGGATGCTCGCTGTTCTGTTCAACCGAGGCGGCCAGCTGCAGCACTTCGTCTGAACGGAATTGCGGCTCAACAGTCAGTTTTTCGAGAAGTGGCCTGCCGGCAGTCAGTGTTCCAGTTTTGTCAAAGACGATTCGGGTTGCCTGCCCGAGTCGTTCCAGTGCTTCAGCGCTCCGAACCAGCATGCCGCGTCGACTGGCCGCCGCAATGCCGACAGAAACTGCCACTGGTGTGGCAAGACCGAGTGCGCAGGGGCAGGAAATAATGAGCACCGTAACGGCACAGATCACCCCTGTCTGTGTCTGGCCTGCGATTGCCCATGCGCCTGCAGTGATCGCAGCAATCAACAGTACCGCGGGCACGAAGACAGCGGCGACACGATCAGCCAGACGCTGCACCGGAGCCGGTCGACTCTGCGCCTGCTCGACCAGTTCCGCCAGTTCATGGACTGTTGTCCGGCTGCCGGAAGTTGCTGCTTCGATCAGCAGACTGCCCGTTGTGTTGAGGGAGCCAGCGATCACCCGTGTGCCGGGAGATTTTCCGGAGAGCTTTGATTCTCCGGTGACAATCGATTCGTCGACGTCGGAGGATCCCTCCAGTACGGTGCCGTCCACAGCGATTCGAGTTCCCGGACGTACTCGAAGCTGTTGCCCCGGCCGAATTAATGCCGCGGGCTGAAATACGAAGCTTCCATCCTGTTGTTTGAGTTCGCATTGATGTGGCTGTAAACGCAGGAGCTCGGCCGAAGCTGACCCGGCCTGCTTTCCGGCCCGGGCTTCGATCCAGTGACCGGTACTGACGATACCCAGCAGACCGGCGGCTTCCGTGAAGTAAAGAGGCCAGCCCAGATCGAGAAGCAGCGAGCCAGTGGAAGTCAGGAATGCTGTGAGGGCACCGAGCGAGATCAGCGTGTCCATATTGGACGTCCCGCGGCGGGCTGCCTGCCATGCAGACTTGAGAAACCCCGGACCGGCGACCAAAAGGATCACCGCTGAACCGGTCAGCATCAGCCAGGGCAATCGTTCCGGATGCCACTGGTTGGCGAGGGCTGCCCAGTGGAGAGCCTCCAGAGGAAGCCACAGCCCCATTCCGAGAAACGCACGACGTTTCCAAAGCTGCTCGGCCGACGGGGGCTGCTCAGCATCGGGTTCAGCGTCCTCAGTTCCGATTCTGCCTGCCGAAAACCCGTGCTCTTCAATTAACTGAATGAGATCAGCTTCACCGGCCTGTTCCGAATCAACAGTCGCAATTTCTGTGGTAATGCTGACCGTCGCGGAATCAACACGATGGTCATTATTCAAACGACGCTGCAGTCCGGCGGCGCAGCCAGCGCAGGTCATTCCCGTGATGCGAAAACGGAATCGTCCGGACGCCGTCGTTTGACCGCTGCTAACTGCCATTTCGTCCGAATGCTGCGACATCAGGCACCATTTTTCGTGCGAGGTGATTCGAGTGTTCACCGGGTCGCCGCAGATTGTGATGATCAGTGATCAATTCGAGAAGACAGGAATCACAGTGGACAAGTCCGAACTTGAAAACCGGAAATCAGAGCCTGCATTGGTGATCAATCCGTGTCCTGCTGGTTCTGTGACATCTCTTCGGCGATCGTGTTACCGAGTGAAATCCGGAAAGGCCTTCCCTGCAACTCCACGACAACTTTGTCATTGCGGATTTGCACGACCTGCAGTTCGGCATCGTTCAGATCGATCCAGTCCTCGTTTGCAGCAATAATCATCGCGTCGTCGCGCTGGTCCACAAACAGAGCCATTCGTTCTCCGCCTTGAGTGATGGAGCCGGTGAATCGAAGAGCGTCCTGAAACGGAACTGGTTTTGGTTTTGGCGGTTGGGGCGGCGTGGGCGGTGTTGGTGGTGTTACCACGAACTCTTCCGGCTTTGGCTTCGGGGGTTCAGGCTTCGCCTTTTTCCGAAACGAGTTTTTCGTCCGCATCAGGCTGGTCAGTATCATCGAGTCACTCTGATTGTTGCTGGAATCCGGAGGAAGTTCATCGGTTGGATTGTCAGCCAGTGCAAGAGCCTCAATGCTGATTGTGGCCTGGACTTCGTCTTCCGCACCCATGGACGGGCTGGTGATCTGCAGGCTGGTCATGCGATGCAGCAGGTCCTTGCGAGAAAACCGGTCCAGAAAACGGGTCACAGATTCCGTTGTACCGCGAGCTTCGACGGAAAATGTCAGTCGGTGTCCGAGGTCTTCATCGATCAGGGCGGGAGCCGGAATCACAGACGGCCCGGAGATGCCAGCTTGTTTAAGTTCTTCAACCAGCCACTCCTGATACACCGTGGTTGCGGTACCTGGATCTGACGGAAGACTCTTCCGCGCCAGCTTTCCAAGCCCGCTGCTGGCTTTGAGCAGAGCGAGTTCCTCAAGGTCCAGATCGGTTTGGAGTTGACGCATGCCGTCGAGTTCCAGCTGAACAGACTGGAACGGTTGCAGCAGAACCACCTCAACGGTGTCCCACAGAAAGACGGCGGCCAGCAGTGTTCCAATGGTGATGGCAAGAATCTTTTCCCGGCGAGTACGGATCATGGGTCTTCAGTTCCTCTCACGGCGCTGTTCCTGGCGTCCTGCTCAGAATCGTTCGCATCGGTGGCCGCAGCAATTCGGGTTTCAAGTCGAAACAAAACGGGCAGTTCGCTGCCTGACGGAGCCGGTTCGATGCCCTGCGGCTGGAATCGGTATCGTTCAGAACTGGCCATGATTCGTCGGTTTAGTTGATGAATTTCGTCGATGGAGCGGGCCTGACCCTCAAGTCGGATTGCTCGTGAGCCCGATTCCGAGAGGTTTTCGAGAGTCAGTCGCGAGACCAGCATCTGGTCACTCTCCGGGAGCAGTTGCAGCAAAGCCGCAAGTTCTTCGGAAGGATTCAGGACTTCTGTGTTCCACTGCTGCAGGCGTTCGTGCCGAGTCAAAACCGGTGCACCTCGTTCCAGCAGTGATTGTGTCGCCTGCACGCGTTGGCGAGCGGTCGTCAACTGCTGCTGCAACTGGAGGT
>JAFMMM010000435.1 GCA_017859815.1 Planctomycetota bacterium
AGGTAATTGATTTTTTGGAGGGGGGGGCATCGGCAAATCTGCAAACGCGGTTTGGTTAGCGGCTCGCTCCACTCGCAGAGGACACGTTGGCGTTGACGGGTGGAACGATGAAGCAAAATGCAGCCCAAACAGCCTGCGCGATCCGCCGAGGGTATTCTCTGCTGGAATTGCTGTTGGTTCTGGCCGTTCTTGTTTCTGCCACTGCAATGGCGGTCCCCTCGCTCATGGATCGCCTCGCGCGAGGCAGGGTTCAGGATGGAGGGGCTGCGGTTCTTGAGGTACTTGCCGGAGCCAGACGATTTGCGATCGAGGCAGGGGTCGACTATCACTTTCGTTACGAGATGGACGGCACAACATTTGTTGCCATCCCTGCTGATCCTCTCAATCGCCCCGCCAGCAGCTATTCCGGAGACTCGGAGCAGACGCAGATTGTTGTCGCCTCCGGCGAATTGGAGGAAGGCTTGAGCATCGCTCCTGTTGGAGGCGATGAATCGGGCGTCGAGTCACTCGATCTCGATGCATTCTGCGACCTGCCCGATGCCGGTGCACTTGCCGGGAAAACGTGGTCGCTGCCAGTTCTGTTTCGATTCGACGGGACCGCAGACGACGGCCGATTTCATGTCCTCGATGAGGCCGGGCGTTCCGCAGAGATCCAAATTCGCGGGCTGACCGGTGCTGCAACAGCGTCGCAGGTCTTCGAGCGGGAGAACCAGTGATGCGTCATTGTCACTCCCGAGTTGTGTTGTCGCCCAGCCGTGCCGGCTTATCTCTGCTTGAAGTTCTGGTTTCAGTTGCAATTTTTTTGGGTGCCATGACGAGCATCATGTATGCCTTGACGCTCGGTCAGGATGCGGAAATCGCTGCCCGGTTGCGTTCAGAAGCCGTGATCCGTTGCGAAGCGGTGATGGGCGAGTTAATCGCTGGTGTGAGTGAGCTCGAATCGTCCGCCGACAACCCGTTTCAGGATGATGACACCGGGAACTGGACATGGACCAGTGACGTCAGTTCTGAAGCTGGCAACGGTCTGCTTGAGGTCAGAGTTATCGTCGAGCATCGGCCAGGTGGCATGGAACCGAATGCGTCCTTCAGTCTGGTCAGATATGTCCGCGATCCACAGCTGTTCATCGATGTGATGGCAGGGGGATCGCAATGAATCGCCAAAACTTGCAGAGGCGAAGTGGGGAATCACATCCGAACGGCGGTTTTACCCTGTTCGAGGTGCTGATTGCAGTTGGACTGACATCTTTATTGATGGTGGCGCTGTACTCCGCGATGAATATCTATTTTGGGCTGCAGTTGGACAGCCACGAAGAAATTTCCCGACAACAGGTTGCTCGCGCGGTTTTAAGGCAGATCACTCGCGATGTGCAATCGGTCGTGTTCACTGAACAGGAGTTGCTTGAGGACGAGGAGGAAGCTGAACCGGATGTCCTTGATGGAAATGCTTACGGAGAATCGCTGATTGACCCTGAAACCGTGTCGACCACGTATTCGAGCGGTCTGGTTGGGACACTGACCGATTTGCAGTTGTTCATCAGCCGTCCGGATCCGCAGCTGGGTTATGTTGCAGCCCAGGAGCTGGACAGTCTTGAGCAGCGGACTGGCGAGCTGATGCTGGTTCGATATTTGCTGGCAGACAGTGGCAGCGGTGGGCTTGCCGGAATGGTTGCCGATCGCGAATCTCGGGGAAGTGATCGCGGTCCTGTGGGTTTGGTGAGAATGGCGGGCGACCTTTACGGACTCAGCAGGTCGTTTGAATCCACACAGGATGAGCCGCAATTGGCAGCTTCCCGGTTGCTGGCGCCGGAGGTGACTGCGTTGCAGTTCCGTTACTTTGATGGCATCGACTGGATGGAGGAGTGGGACAGTACGGAATTGAACGCACTGCCTCGTGCAATTGAAGTCGTCGTAAGATTACGTAACACCGGTGATTCCGAAGACATTGTTGACGATGATTCTGAAGATGAGTACGCACTTCCGGAGACCTCGCATCGAGCTGTGATTCCATTGCCGCTCTCCATCCCTGTGCCATCGGAGGATGTGTTATGAAGCGCGCATTTTGCGAATTGCCGGTACGATTCAGTGAAGCGTCCTGCTGGTCAGGATTGCAGCGGGCGACTGCACGTGGCGGCTTTGTCCTGCTGGTTGTTACGGTGGTGATTTTGCTGTTGTCACTGGCTTCGTACAGCTACATGAGTCGCATGGACACCGAGAACCGGGCTGCGGCGATGTATGGTCGGGATGTTGAGGCCCGAATGGCTGCTGAATCTGCGGTGGAATACGTGGCCACGATGGTTTCGAGTTTGGATACATACGGCCCGCAGGAGATCTATCACAGCCCATCGCTGTTTTCCCGTCGGCTGATGGAGCCGGGAGAAAATCCACGCGGTCAATTGCGTTTTTCGGTCGTTAGTCCGGATTCAGGAGGCGGTTTGCCAAGGGCTGGTTTGACAACAGAAACTGCCAAATTCAACCTCAACCGACTCCTGGAAATGGAGAACGATGTTGACGAAATCTCCGATCCGTGGACTGCTGTTTCAATGGTTCCAAACATGACGGAAGACATCTGCAACGCAATTCTGGACTGGATCGACAGCGACGAGGATGTGCGACTGGGGGGGGCCGAGTCCGCGACATATGAAGGGTTGTTGGTGCCTTATGCGGCACGAAATGCCCCCATGCTGACAATTGAAGAACTGTTGCAGATTCAGGGAGTTACTCCGGCGTTGTTCTATGGAGAAGACGCAAACCGGAACGGCAGGCTGGATCCCAACGAAGACGACGGAGCAGACAGTTTGCCACTGGACAATGGAGACGGAATACTCGACCTCGGATTTCGGGATTATTTTACGGTCTCGAGTCGTGAGCGAAATACCCTGGTGAGTGGAGATCCGCGGCTGAATATCAACAACGGTATTCTTGCCGAGATGTTTGATTTGCTGGAGGAGAGCTTTGACACAGACACTGCGATCTTCGTCACTGCATATCGGCTGAATGGGGATTTGAACGCGGATGCCGAAGCTCAGGGGATGCTGACCATCGAGCAGCAACAGCTCGTGGACTGGATTGCAAAAAATATTGCCAATGGGGAACTCGGAGAGGTGACTCGTGCCGGCATCGATTTGTCATCACCCCCGCAGGCGTCCTTTCGGTCACTCTATGACTTGATTGATGCCAAAGTTGAGGTGGAGATTGAGGGAAGCCTGCAGACGTTTGACAGTCCATGGAGATCTGACGATCCGGCTGGACTGCTGGAGCAGATGCTGGTGTTGGAGGAGAATTTGACGTGGATCAACGACGATTACTTCGACGGCAGGATCAACATCAACATGGCCTCATTCGACGTGTTGATGGGGATACCGGAAATGACGGAGTCGCTGGCTGATGAGATCATCGCATCTCGTCCTGCAGTGGAGGATTCAACCACAACATCGGCGATGATGGCAAATCGCGTTTCACCGATCTGGTTGCTGACCGAGGGCTACGTCGACGTCTCGACGTTCAAACGATTGGGGCCGTGGATCACAACACGCGGCGATCTTTATTCTTTCCAGGTTCTCGGCCATTTCGACGAGGGTGGTCCAACAACCCGGCTGGAGGCGATGATCGATGCCACTGCAAGACCTCCGCGGATTTTTCTCCTGCGGGATCTTTCACCGCTTGGGCGGGGATATGAAGACTCCCTGCTGGAAGGTTCACAGTAGTCAGAGTCAGGTCCGGAAAACCGGTATAATTGGAATACCTTTCGATGCAGACGCCGGTCTGCCTGAGGAGTTGCTGAGTTTTTACGGCGTTCGCGGAATCACGAGTGATTTTTCGATGTCACAGCAACAGTAGCGGTGTTGTTTCGAAACGCGGCGATGCGGAAGTGTAACAGTCCAAAGCGGATGCAGGTGCAATGGCAGATTTTACGATTGAATGGGATCGAGACAGGGTACTGGTTTCCAGCGGCAGTATTGCCGGAGGAAAGGGGCAGTTTCACCTGTTGGAGAGCATTGCGAAACCGGCCGATTCGACAGATCTTCTGGATCTGGTCGGCGCACTTCGCGAGTTTTCGGACAGTAATGCTGCAGCTGTACAGAAGTCTGTCGACGTAATTCTGCCTCGGCAATTCGTGACAATCCATCACATCCAGTTGC
>JAFMMM010000079.1 GCA_017859815.1 Planctomycetota bacterium
CCCATTGGAGAGCGATCCGGAACCGCGATCTGTTCCGGAAAGACGACGAATCTCGATGTCGTCAAAATGCACCTCGGCCTGTCCCGACAGACTCAGAAGCACATGGAAATCACCGTCCTGTTGAACGGGACGCAGCATCATAAAATCGGACCAGTCTCTGTCCAGACGGATCCGCAAACCATATTCCGCACCCAGCTCTGAATCGTAAATCCTCAGTGGACGAGGCCGATCGGAAGCCACTGTAACACCACGGCGAACTCGCCCGGTGACCAGCATCAGATCTCCGGATTGCGCCGGTACACCGGGAGATTTCAGAATCAGCGGCACGAGGTCTTCACGGCCACCGTTTCCGATGCTGGCATCCACGAACCACGCAGCCATTCGCATGTACCGCGGTCGACCGCCGAAGGAGATTACATCGTGCGCTGTTGCGAAGAAGTCGCCGGCCTGTTCTTCACGCACCCAACCATCCCGCAACCTGCTGCGACCGAAATCAGCACTCCCCTGAGGCAGCAAATTCACGCTCAACCGTTGTTGTTCTTCCCGCAGGTCACGAATCTGCTGCCAGTGATTGGCAAGCGTGGAAAAAGACGTTGCATGGGGGAATCCCGCCGGTGACGCGACTGTTCGAGTGGCATCCTTCCAGCACAATGTCTGAACTTGCCGCAGATGTCGCAGGCAATCTTCTGCCAGCAGCCTCGCCTCGTCGTAGTTTCCGGTCCTGATCTCCTGTTCCGCCTGATCCAGCGCATTTCGAGAGACATTAAGCAGCTTGTCGGAACCCGACGGCAGCTTGTGCACAGCTCCGATCTTTTCCAGAGTGGCAATCACGCGTTCCGACTTCAGAGTCGCCAGGTCAATCCAAAGCCGTGCCGCTCGCGGAGCGGTTCGCAGCACCTTTTGTTCCAACTCCCGGACCACCGCTGTATCGGCGGTGACAATCACGTTTGCAGATCGATCAAAGTTCCGCAGCCTGATCTGCAGTCCGCCAACAGCGACCTCACGTGGAAGGCTGCGGACCCCTGTCACCGAAACACGCCATGCCGAAGACGTCTCTGTAGCAGCGACGACAGCACCAACTTCCTGTGCAAACATCGGTGCCGGAACAAACTGAGAATCGTTGTCCCACGCGTTAGCAAGTATCAGAGATGTCCGGTTGGTTCGGATCACTGACGCATCACTTTGAACAGCTTCGCGGTCAAGACTCACGTCCAGCGAACGCCCGGGACGGCGACCTTCTGGCAACGATCGCTCCGAATCACTCGACTCAGTGCGATCCCGCAGCGTCAGAAATTCTGCATGTCGGCCCTGAGCCAGGAACGGCTCCAGCAGACTGATCTCCAGACAAGCCAGTTCAATCGCCAGCATGATCTCGCGATCCAGTGGATTCGACACCTCCAGCGGTCGCGTCTTCCAAAATCCGATTCCTCGATAACCAGCGGATAATGCAGCCCGCACCTGATGCAGAATCTGCTCCGGCTCGACAACCTGTGGCTCCAGCCCCATTCGCCAGCGTTGTTGCGTTGTCGACGGTTCAACCTGAATCCATGTCCACGGAAAGCCGTGCTGACCGGAATTCCTCCAGCGACGAAACAGATTATTGCGCTGGGTTCCAAACCCCTCGTCTCTTCCGACAACATGGTGTCCGATGCCGATCAAATCGATTTCACGGCTGACAGCTCCCTCCACGCCAGTGACATCGGCGAGCTGAGGGCGTTGATACATGCGATCTGCATTGCGAACTTCTCGCGTAACACCCAGCAGCCGCGGCAGATCCTGCGGCGATACGCGAGTTCCCAGGTACCACGCTGACACATCCGGACACATCTGGTCCAGCGGCGGCAGGCCGTGCTGCAACTGGTCAAACTTTTCTGATTCAAACTGCGGCTGCGGAGGCGTCGCCAGCACAGCGATGCCTCCAAGGGCCCACTCCTTTGCGCGAATTCTGTTCCTGAAATCCGAGATCCAGACCGAATTGACTCCCAGACCGCGAATCAGGTCGGTGGACTCGTTGTGATCGGGGATTAATCGCAGGATGCCCGGCATTCCGTTGAGCAGCAGAGCTCCCAGTTCGATATCCAGGGGAACCCCACCACGCTCTTCTGTTAACACGACTTCAGAAGACGCCGCCATGGCTTGCATACGACTCGAGACTTCCTGAGGAAGCCGCATGACAGGGCCATATTCAACGCTGGCGAGATCCATCCAGGACTCACCCGGCACCGTCTCGCTCAGAATCGCCAGGCCCGTGATCACGGCGCCGATCGCATTGATGTCCGCACGGTTGCGTTCGGCACGCGCACGCCGCACCGCCGCCTGAACATTTCGCTCCGTTGCCGTCACTGTCAGCTCATGCCACGGTCTTTCCGACTCAATGGCATCTCCGGGCAAATACAACACCAGCGGCTGGCCGGTGACTGGATCGGTCTGGCCAGGTACCAGCAATTCCAGAGCCAGCCGACTGCCAATGAGAGTGGAGTGGACCCGAATGGTGGCAGTGAAATCATAATGCAGCAGAGAAGGCTCAGTGGCAGCGACGAATCTCACTGCCTCCGCTGACGATGACGAGACCACGCGAAAACGAGTGAGTTCTTCACCTTCGACGCGTAAATCCTCTCGCTCAACCTCGGTTCCGCGCGGCTGCAGAGTACATTGCCATCCACGCAGCAGCGTCGTGCTGGAAGCATTCTCGTCAGAGCTGCGCTGGACCGTTGTCGGAGCCGGCGAAGACCCCTGCACAGCCAGCAGCGGCGAAACAAACCACAGCAGCAGGCTCGAGGCAATCACAGCGTTGCGGATCCCTGCCCTCCGATCGCGGGTCGGTGCGCAGCCGGCAACTTGCTTCGGTGCCGTCCGAAGCACTCCATCGTTTTGACTGTCCTGGAATCCACGATTCACAGCAAGACATCCATGTCCTGAAGCATGAGGAATTCATGTGCGGTGCTTGCAGACCCGCTTGAAGAGTGATGGGGCCGGTCTGGATTGCTTTCACCAGAAAGTCTCCGGTGAGTTTGCGCAGTTTATAACAGGACCGGCCTTTTCCACGAGACCAGATTTGCAAAGCGCACCGGTTTTTGCTGAGTGCGGCGAGCAACGGTGTACAGGATCTCCCGAATGCAGTTCGTATCATGCCGATCTGTTGAGAACCGGCAACGCGAATTGTCCCATGAAAGCGCGCCCGCGAAGTTGAGGAAATTCACAACGGAATTACAACCACGGCTCCCCGTAACAGACCACCCTCGAGCGATAACCTGGATTGAGAGAAACATGACAACCGAATCTCAGCACACCCACAGTGACAGCACCTGTTTCCCTTCAGAATTGATCGAGCTCAAAGACCTGATTGGGTGTCTCGAACCTCCACTCCGCGACTTGATGCTGGAAACGGAACATCGCCTTGAATTGTCGCTGTTACGCCGCAATCAGATGTTCAACGTGATGCAGGACGCGCTGGAGGAAGCCCGGCACGAAACGCATCATTTAAGATTTGATCTGCATGCAACGAAGCGGGAACGCGACCACCTCGCGGCTCGGCTGGACGATCCGCAGAACGGCTTCTGACCGCCGCACGGCATATTTCCGTGCAGGCTGCGGATTCACGCCATTGGCAGAGCCATTCACCGCCGGCAAAAACACCGCGTCGCGGTGCAGGTCAACCGATCAGCAAAATCAGTTTCCCGCGGCATCGACATTGATTATCATCGGGGCAGACTGAAACATGGCCGGGTGCCCGTTTCCCAGCTCCGTGTCAGTCAGGGTCACCGCGTGGATGATGCGATTGGCAACCAGCCTGCTGGTTCCAGCGGATTCGAACGCGGGTGGAGCATCCGAACAAGTAATTTCGCAGGGATTTGGGACCGCCATCCTCCGGCGTTCGCGACCGAACCCTGAGTTTCCCACCGCACCCTGCAGCAGGTACACCTGACACAGCTGGCAACCGCTTATTGCGACTGACAGCACATCGCAGGTAAGCCTCTGTGTTAGGGAATGAATTGCCATGGCTGATTCCCCCACCGTTTTGTCACTCCGGAACGCTCCTGAGCTCGCCAGCATCAGACATCGCCAATTTGGCTGTCGGCAGATTGCGATCATCGCTGTGGCTTGTCTGATGCAGTCCGCAAGCCTCTCAGCACAGACGGTCTGTTTGCCGCTGCCCCGACTGCTTTCGGCAACCCCGATGGGCGCACAGGTCGGAACCTCCCAGGAAATCACACTGACAGGAGAGAATCTTGATCTGGGTGGAGAGCTGCTGTTCTCCAACCCCCATATCAGTGCCAGCAGGATCATGCAGGAGGATGGCACGCCGGATCCGCTGCGATACCGCCTGACCATTTCAGCAGACTGCCAGCCAGGACTGTGTGAGATGCGTGTCATGACGCGTTTGGGCATTTCGTCTTCACGAATTTTCGTCATTGGAGACCTTCCGGAAGTCCTGCAGGAAGCCGGGAACACCGCTGTGGAAAAAGCCATGACCTTGCAGCTGAACACGATCTGCAATGCACGGGTCACCGCTCGCAACATCGACTTCTACAGCTTCCATGCGGAGGCGGGACAGAGGCTTCTGATTCACTGCGACGCCCGGGGAGTGGAATCGAAACTGCAGCCTGTCATGACCGTTGCCAGCACAGCGGGCGTTGACCTGAAGGTCGAACGACAGGGCGGTCCCATCGATTTCCTGGTGCCTGAAACTGGCGAATACCGCATTCGAATCCATGACCTGACCTACAAGGGCGGACAGGAATTTCACTATCGACTTCGATTGCAGTCGTTGCAGGACGATTCCGCGATCCCGCGTTTTCCGGCGACCACCGATGTGCGAGGCTTCTCGTGGCCGCCTCAAAATCTTCCGGATTCGCCCGCCCACCTCGAATTAGAACCCAATGGGCCGGATCAGCCACAGCAGATTGCATTGCCCTGTGACCTTGCCGGAGCTTTCGCCCAGGCGGCAGACGTGGACGCATTCGAATTCGAAGCGTCCGCAGGTGATGTCTGGTGGGTCGAAGTCGCCTCCGAAAGACTGGGACGTCCAACTGACCCGGCAGTTCTGGTTCGTCAACTTACCGAGGTTGACGGCAAGATCGTGGCTAAGGACATCGCCGAATTCAATGATATTCCCAGCCCGATGAAACCCAGCAGCAATGGGTATTCCTACGACGGCCCCCCTTACAACGGCGGCTCGGCAGATCTGATCGGACGACTGGAAATCCCACAGGACGGACGTTATCAGCTGCAAGTCTCGGATCTCTTCGGAGGTACTCGCACGGATCCCCAAAACGTCTATCGACTGATCATTCGCGAGGCAGCACCGGACTTCGCACTCTGCGCCTGGGGACTTCATATGGAACTCCGCAACGGAGACCGCAACGCAATCTCCAAGCCACTGGCACTGCGTGGCGGTGCAACCGTTGCAATGGAGGTTGTTATTGTTCGCAGAGATGGATTCGACGCCCCTGTTCGGCTCACCGCTCGGGATTTACCGGAAGGAGTGACCGCGGCGGGCCTGCAGATTCCCGCCGGGCAAAACCGCGGCATCATGCTGTTCACAGCCGATCAGAATGCCCCGCGAGGACTGTCTTTTGCGTCGATCATCGGAACGGCCGAAATCAATGGCCAGACAGTTGAACGTGTCTGCCACACAGCCTCCATGTCCTGGCCAGTGCGGGATGCCTGGCAGGAAATCCCGTCTCCCAGACTGCTCGCCGATTTCCCAATCTCGGTTTGTGGTTCGGAGTATTCGCCGCTGTCTCTTCACGCAGATCAGCAATCCTGGCAAGTCACTGCCGGCGAAACACTGACAATCCCTCTGGTTTTGACACGCCGCACTGAGTTCTCCGGCACAGTCCTGAAGGCAAAAACCTTCGGCCAGGGATTCAGCGGGAACCCGGTGTTTGATATCTCCCTGACCGCCGAAACTGCCGAAGCCGTGCTCGATACAAAAGCGTTAAAGACACCTCCCGGCGAATATCTCGTCGCATTCTACGGCAGCGCCGTCTCACGATATCGTTACAACGCAGAAGCTGTCGATGACCTCAAAACACAACTGGGTCAGGCGGAAGCAGAATTATCGAAACTTCAGGCAGGCAATGAGGCGGAAGAATCAGACGGCTCAGAATCCAGTGCAGAAAAGCCGGAATCCGATGCGACTGAGTTGATTCGGCAGGCTGAACAAAAAGTCGCAGATCTTAAAGGTGCACTCGACAAGGCAGAAAAAACTGCCACTCCCAAAGACACAGTCGATATCATGATTTCCCAACCGATCTCCATTCGAGTAACAGCGGCGGATACACAATGAGCAGTTCTTTGACGGCACGACATTGTCCCGGCCCTCTGCCTGCAGCAGCGGCTCCGCGAAGAGAATTCATGCGGCTGGGACTGGCTGGTTTCACAAGTCTCAGTCTGCCTCAGCTGTTACGGATGAAGGCCCAGGCTGCCGCGCCAGAGAATTCCAGCGGCGAACGCACGGCGGTCATCATGGTCTGGCAGCCTGGTGGCTGCTCGCACATCGACACTTACGACCCCAAACCGGAGTCCGGATCCGAATACCGGGGGCCGTTCGGCCTGATTGACACCGCCATTCCCGGCATGCAATTCACCGAACTGCTGCCTCTGCAGGCGAAAATCGCAGACCGGTTTACCGTGCTGCGTTCCATGCGACAGACCGCTGCAGGACACCCCGCAGGCTCTATGCAGATGCTCTCCGGTGATCCGGATAAACGCGATAAGCCTCGTCCCAGATACCCGGACTGGATGTCGGTCGCCAGTTACCTGCGGGCACAACAGGGAACTCGCAGTAATCCGCTGCCTCCGTACATCGGTATCAATCCCCCAACGCAGTACAACGGACCAGCCTATCTGGGAGATGCATGGTCTCCGTTCTCCGTGACCGGCGATCCGTCGCTCCCTGATTTCAAAATCCCCAATATCGGGCTGGCAGATCAAAACGAGGTCCAGCGGATCGGGCGTCGCAGCACCCTCCGACAACGCCTGGACAATCTCGACCGCACGTTCGATCGGCTGGGCGAACTTGATGCACTTGATCAGTTTGAACAACAGGCAATGACACTGCTCACCAGCGATCAGACAAAGCAGGCTTTTGATCTGACACAGGAAGATGAACAAACCCGCGAACGCTACGGAAAGAATTCGTGGGGACAGCAACTCCTGATGGCTCGCCGGTTGGTGGAAGCCGGTGTCGATGTCGTGACAACCAGCCTGCGCGGACCGCTCTGTGGGCGAGTTCAGAACTGGGACGATCATGCCGTGAATCATCACGTTTTCGATGCACTGCGATTTCGCGCCAACGCATACGATCAGGCTGTCACTGCGCTGATCGAAGATATTTATGAACGTGGCCTCGATCAGCGAGTGCTGGTCGTTGTCACCGGGGAGTTTGGACGAACTCCGAAAATCAGCCAGGCCGCCAGCACCGGCGCTGGAAACGCCAGCGCCCCGGCCGGAACGCAGCAACCCGGTCGCGATCACTGGCCGCGAGCATTCAGCAATATCTGGGCCGGAGGAGGCATTCGTACCGGCGGTTTCATTGGTGCCACCGACCGGCGAGGCGAAGACTCCATCGAACGCATCTGCAGTGCCGAAGATTTTCTGGCCACGATCTATCATCATCTCGGAATCGACTCGGCGAAAACCGTCATCGAAGACTTCAACGGTCGACCGACTCCAATCGTCAACGGCGGAACTCCCATTCCGGAACTGCTCCGGCAGGGCTAAATCCGCATCGATCAGCCGAAATCCCCGCGCATCAAAGGGAATCCGGCCATAAACCGTTCAGGATTGCTGACGCATTGGCAACAGACGTCTACGATTCCAGGGCAGCCCGGTGGTTCGAAGATTCCTGTGAAATATTCCTGATGCCGCGGTCGCTGCTCCTTCGTGCTCTCGCTTCCCGGAAGTCCGCTGCTATGTCAACATCTGAACGACCTGTGATTGTTCGCAACCCAACCCGCAGCGTGCGAATTGGCAACATCAGTATCGGTGGTGAACACCCGATCGCCGTTCAAAGTATGACCGCAACGCGGACACAGGATATTGATGCCACAGTCGCGCAAATCAACGCACTGGATGACGCCGGTGCCGATGTTGTGCGAGTGGCGATCGACAGCCGCCGCGATGCTGAAGCACTGATGGAAATTCGCAATCAGGTCCAGGCTCGCCTGTCGGTTGACCTGCAGGAGAATTACCGGCTGGCAGAGTGCATTGCTCCCTGTGTCGACAAAATTCGCTACAACCCGGGGCACCTCTATCATCATGAAACGGAGCGACCGTGGCAGGACAAAGTGCGTTACCTTGCAGCGATTGCGACTGACAATGACTGTGCCATCAGAGTCGGCGTGAATTGTGGCTCCGTGGACCCCGCAATCCTCGAGAAATACCCGGAGGATGACTCCATCTCGCCGATGCTGGAAAGCGCCTGGCAACACTGCGAATTACTCGATTCAATCGATTTTGAGCGTTACTGCGTCTCGTTGAAGGACTCTGATCCGCAGAAAGTGATTCAAGTCAATCAAAGATTTGCTGAACGCAGACCGGACGTTCCACTGCACCTGGGTGTCACCGAAGCTGGCATGCCACCTGATGGAGTGATTAAGACTCGAATTGCCTTTGAGCAACTGATCAGTCGTGGCATCGGCGATACGATTCGAGTCTCGCTGACCGTCCCCAACGATCGCAAGCCGGAAGAGATACAGGTCGGCCGGGAAATCCTGGCTGACATCGCGGCTGGACGAGTTCGCAGCGTGGTTGATTACGGCCTGCAGTCACTGAATATCATTAGCTGTCCCAGCTGTTCCAGAGTCGAAAATGAGGCCTTCGTGCAACTGGCCGAACAGGTCCGCGAAATGACTCGCTATGCTGCGGAGTACAGTCTGACGATCGCCGTGATGGGATGCCGCGTCAACGGACCGGGCGAGACAGATGATGCGGATCTGGGCCTCTGGTGCGGCCCCACCCATGTCAATCTGAAGAAGCAGTCTGCAACACTGGGCGCATTTTCTTACGAAGAGATCTTGCCTCGACTGAAACAGGAACTTGACCAGTTAATTGCCCTGCAACAGGGTGCTGCGTCTTAGGCCTGCTCCCCCGTCTGCATCAGATTGCGAGCGTCATTAGCCTCGCCAGTCACCAGGCATCCGCCGGGCTACAGCACAAGGATTCACAGCCTCTCTCTCCCGGGCGGTTCATCGGGACGCCCGGCCGGCTGCGATTGCTGGCGGGCCTCGGTCCGCACACCACGTCTGGTCGCCAGCCCGTGCATAACTGGCACAGACTACAAAACATCATGCCGCTGCTCGCTAATCCGGCGGGTCGCCACTCAGCCGGATTCTGATGGACGCTGCAGACGCTCCAGCTCCTCTTGGTATCCGGCCGACAGAATCGGGAAACGACACCATGTCCGCGGATCAAGGTTGTGCTCATCAAGATGGAATGATGGCGCAAAACGTTCCCGTTTCCATTGATTGATGCTCCACAAACCAAAGAAACGCACGACCCAGTCAGTCAATTGCTCCGGCGAATGAGCCGAAAGCTCCTGCTGCAGTGTGATCAATACCTGTCCGGGACTGCACCGGTCTCGAATGGCCAGCTGCTCGATTCGTTCGAGAATCTCATAGGGCATCAGGTCAGCCTCGTCTGTCTGACCGTACTCGGATGGACGCAGCTCCGCCGTGGGCTGCTGGTCGTTCACCAGCTTCAACACAGGAAATGGCCCAAACCCTGCAACACTTTCGGTTTCGAGGATCTGCAACCATTTCCGTAACCACGCTTTGTCGATTCCTGCAATCGGGCTGAGACCACCTGACGTGTCACCATCCATCGTGGTGTATCCCACCGCGGCCTCACTTCGATTGCTGGTTGCCAACAGCAGCGCTCCGCGAAGATTCGCCAGCAACCAAACCGATGGAGAACGCGTGCGGGCCTGGATATTTTGCAGTGGAATGTCGTCAGTCTCCCACGTCAAACGGCGACCAATCGCCTGCTCGACAACTTCACAATACCCTCTGACCAGATCATCAATTCGAAATTCATGAAAAAGTCCTCCCGCGGTCCGCGTAACCTGTTCGGCCGCAAATCTGGTCGTTTCAGAACTGTTGGAGGTGCCCTGATACACACCAGTCAGCCAAAGTCGCATCAAATCATCCGGCCCGGAACAGCTGTCAGGCCACGCTTGATAACGAAACATTTCGCGAAGCTGCTGTCCGGTGAGTTCCTGAAAAGCAAATTCGGCCGCTGCGCGAACCAGCATGGCACAGGCGGTTGAGTCTGCCCCACCACTCATGCTGATCACAAAACCGTTCGAGCGGCTCTTGCGCTGATAGTCGAACAGCCCGAGCGCAACAGCCCGAGTAAACTCTTCGGCTTTCGACAAAGGGCGTGATCTGGATTCCGCACCGTTGCACGCAACAGCATCGTCGTGCCCCGGCTGTGCGAACTGGAACGCGATCTCCTGGTGTGCGTCGTCCGGACTGTGTTCCGACGTGGACGCTCTCCCTGAATGGGAGTCGGCGATCTCAACGGACGCCAGCAGTAATTGAAACGGCCGAAAACTGAATCGCGGACCGGCCGCAATCAACATTCCGGCGTCCGCAATCATGCCTCCACCATCGTAGATCGCTCGACCTGCCTCGTTGCCGACCAGATTTGCATACACATAGGCACAGGAAAATTTCTTTGACCCATCGAGGACAAGCTTTTCACGCAGAGCCTGTTTCCCGAACGCAGAGTGGCTGGCACTGGGATTGAGAATGATGTCGACCCCGGCCCGCGCGAGGCGATACCCCGGCCGATCGGGGACCCACGCATCTTCACAAATCTCCAAACCGATCTTCAGACCATTGATCCTGTAAATCAGGTCACCCGCAACAATTGGCCCGGAATCGGACTGATATTCCGTGTGACTCCCTGACGGCCACGGGCGGAACCACCGCGACTCATAGTGCAGTCCGTCGTTGGCAAGATTCTGTTTGAGTGACAAACCCAGCAGTGTTCCGTCAGCAATCATCGCAACCGCGTTGTAGATTCCGTCCGACAACTTCAGCGGCAATCCCACTGTGACGGCCAGACCAGAAGTGTGAGGAATCAGGCGCTCCAGCATCTCCCATGACGTCTGCCAGACATGGGATGCCAGAAATAAATCCTCACATCCGTAACCGGTCAAACACAGTTCAGGAAGACACAGAACAGAGACCCCGTTACGACGCGCTGCGGAGATCACGTCCGTGATCCGTTGCAGATTTCCCTGCCAGTCCAGCGGAGTCTGATTCAGGATTCCCGCACCCAGCAGGATTCTGCGCATCACGCTCTCTCCAGTGTCCGACCTGACAGCAACCTGTGAATATCAGTTCCATCTGCGTTCGCTGCTGCTGCCGCAGATGGACACCCACCCGAAAAACCACAGCACCACCTTCATCCAATCAGCCCGACGAATCACCTGCAGGCTGAACAGACTCGAGGGCCTGGCAAGAAAACAGCATTAAATTGACCACCAGCAGACGCCCGTCCGCTCTCGATTCTAGTCGCCACTGGACAGGAGACCCCGACGCAGAGGATGCATTCTGATCGCATTTCTCGGAGTCGTTAAGAATCCAGCTCTGAGGCCGGGGGTTCAGCTTGAGGCAATCTGAACCGCTGCCACCAGCAGCTGGGATGCACTTTGGTGCCGCCTGTGGACAACGGGCGAATTCGATCACGTTTCGTCAGGAGACGCGTCATTGCTGCCTGACGCGCTCGGCATCTCGACCGTTTCCGTGGCGGCGGCTTCTGACTTCGACAAACGGCGCAGGCGGACGCGGCGAAAGTGGACTTCCGACCCCTCGCTTTGTAAAGCGATGTGCCCCGCTGCCGGGCGCCCCCCTGTAACCTCACCCACTCGGGTGCCATTCACCTCAACACTGATCCGCCCCCCGCGGCATATCACACGACAGGCATTCCACTGACGGATGGGCTTCGCCAGTTCTGCCGGGGCATCGACTGTATTATCAGTCTTGGCATCACCGCTGGGAAAGATGCTGCCAACTTTCGGCTGGTGAAGTTGAATCTGCACGGACGTCGGCCAGATTCGCGGCTCATTTCGAGTGAAGACGAGGATACCACTGTTTCCGTCGTCGTCCTCCGGATACTGCCACTCCAGCATCAGTTCAAAATCCTCGTACTGCTCCTGAGTGAACAGGAAGCCCTTCACCTTACCTGTGCAGGTCAACTGGACTTCCGAGTCTGCCCCAGCTCGTTTCAACGACCAAACCGGTGTCTCTCCAGCAATTGAATCCTCAGGGAAAGCCAGCCAGCCCTTCGCGAGTGATCCGGCCAGCAGATCGATGTAGTCGTCCTGTTTTACAGCGGGTGTCGGGGCAATTTGCCTCGACTCGTCATTCACCACCGGTGGTTGCGGCGTCTTTGCGGAGGTTTCCTGAGCGGTAACAGTCCTCTGGCTGAAAATAAGGACGCAGAACAGCTGCATCCAAAACATACCACGGGGCGCACCGGCAGGCAGGACTGGATCACCGTCTGCCACGATTTGATTGTGATTCACTGACATTCGATTTCTGCTGAACGTTCGAATTGTTGTGCTCCCTTATTCTCTCCCGAACGCATTCCGTAACGCAAGCGGTCCAGCACAGTTTGCCACTCTTCACCCAAATTCCCAGTCAAATCAATTCGATCGGGGAGCTTATCCAGATGATGTCAGACTGCAGTTCGAATCAATTTACCCAAAACGCGCTGCGAAATCGCATGTGCTTTCATGATGTGCAAGGAGTGACGCGTTCGTGGAGAGACCCCGGTCGCAGACCAGTCCGCCTCTTTGGCGAAGGGAATCGATCAGCGGGCCACCCCCGATGTCGGAGGTAGTGAAATCCGATAACGCTGCGAGTCGTCATCACTCAATTCCGCCGCATGTCAGGTCAGCGCACATGATACTCACTTCAACTCCTGTTGACCTTTCCACGGACATGAGACTGCTCCCTGCTAAACGGTGCAATCGTTTTAATCGCGCCAACCGGGAAAGTTTGGAGCGGGCTTAACAGATCGATCAACAACATGACAATAATTCTGATCTTTTCAGGGCGGCAGCGAACGCGAGTACAGCGGCCATAGAAGTCCACAAGAAAAACGCAAACCCTTTTCACCAAACAGCTTTCGCAAACCCCAAGCAACACCGGACACAAAAAGATGCGTCGCCGAGAGCGACTCGGTTCGGAGTTAGCATCCCCAGAGCTGGTCTCAAGGATGGATTGGTTCAGGACTCGAGTGAATGCGACTCCTGCTCCCGCTCATGTTCCCTGGTGGAACATCGCGGTTGAGTAGACCAACTGGCTCTTGTGCCCGGTGGTTTTCGCAGTGCGATCTCAAGCTCTGGTCTAATCGGCTCTTGGTTTCATTTTCTCTCTCAATGGTACACAGGTAAGGAAGATCAACTAATGTTGAACAAGTTTTGGAATGATGAAGCAGGTATCATCGTATCTGCTGAAATCGTGCTCGTTGCAACCATCCTGGTTCTGGGCATGATTGTTGGCTTGGTTGAGCTGCAGGCTTCTATCGTTAGCGAACTGGGCGACCTGTCCAGCGCTTTCGGTAACATCGACCAGTCTTACAGCACTTCTGGCTTCGCAAGCCTGAAGGCTGGTGGTGGCGTTAAGGCTCGTACCTTCGGTGCTGCTTACGCTGACAGCGTTGACGTATGTGACGGCGACAGCAACATGGGCATCATCTTTCGATAGCCTTCTCACTGGTTTCTTGAATCTCGTTTCATGCAGGAGTAGATGACGTGATGATCACTCGCTGGACCGCCATGACCAGAATTCTGGCCCTCGTTTTCACAGTTCAGTTTACGCATATCGGGTTCGGACAATTCACTCCACCCTCGCAGATCGATCTTCTTGTTGATGGATTTCAGTTCACCGAGGGCCCCGCTGTTGACTCCGATGGGAACCTCTATTTCACCGATATTCCTCGAAATCAAATCCATAAACGAACAGCAGATGGAATGATCAGTGTCTTCGCTGAACCGTCGGGTCACTGTAACGGACTGTTTGTCTGTGGAAATTGGCTGGTGGCCTGCGAAATGGATGGCAGCCTGAAGATGTTCGCTCTCCAATCGGGCAAGCAAATCGCCCTTGCCACTGGATTTTCCGAAACCAGGTTTAATGCCCCCAATGATCTCGTCATGGACCGCACCGGGGGGATTTATTTCACCGATCCCAGATACCGCGCACCGCAGCCGTTGCCACAGGGGAAGGAAGCGGTTTATTACCGCGATGCTGATGGCGAAGTGACCCGACTCATCGATGACCGTACGGCTCCGAACGGCGTGATTCTCGCCCCTGACGAAAAGACACTCTACGTCATTCCAAGCATGGAAAAACAAGTGTGGGCATACCCCGTTGACGAACCCGGGAACCTCGGTCAGGGACGAGTGCTTTGTGAACTCAAACAGGCTCCTGGGCAGCAAAATGGCGGGGGAGACGGTCTGACAATTGACACAGAAGGCAACCTCTACATTACCTCGCAGGTGGGAATACAGGTTGTCACTCCACAAGGACAACTACTCGGTATCATTCCCATACCGCAACAGCCTGCCAACGTCACTTTTGGAGGACCTGAGGGAAAGACGCTGTTCGTAACGGCTCGCAGCGGACTCTACGCGGCAGTAGTGAATTTCACCGGGCATCGCTTTGTTGGTAATCCCCAGTTGCTCCAGCAAATCGCTGACGAATCAGAAAAGAACGAGCAACCAGAAACCGGGAAGAAGTAGTCTCTTAAAGCGAATCTTTGAGGGATAAAAAGAAAGGCAGGTCGATTGCCCAACCTGCCTTTCCAGTGCCTGCTCACGCTGACAATTCCAGTCAGTAAAACGCAGTCGCCAGTCGACGACGAAATGCCGAGGCCTGCTTTGACTGAGCTCCCATCAACGTCAATAACTGCACCATGGATTCCTTCGCAGCAATACCCACTCCGAAACGGTCCGCCTGAACGATTTCCAGCATCAGCTCACACGCCTCCTCAAAGCGGCTGTCGGCACCAAGAGCCTCTGCAAGTTTGAGTTTGAGTTCCAAATTCTCAGGCTCGACAGCGTAAGCATCCCTTGCTTCTGAAACTCCACCTGAATCGTCAATCTGAGTCCTCAATTCCAACTGGTCTTTCAACACCTGGGCTTCCGGTTCAAGGAATCCCCTTGATTCAAGCCTTTCAATGATCTCCCTCGCCTCAACATCTCGTGTTAATTCGAGCAACAACCTCGCATGAGCAATCTGATAGGACGCAGTTTCACTGTCCAATTCGCAAGCTTTGCGACATGCCTGCTCAGCTTCTTCCAGCTTTCCTTCCGCCTCAAGTGAGAGCATCAGGTTCCATGCATCTACTGCGGGGGATGGCAGAAATTCGCCCAGCCAGTCTCGCAGCTCCTGCTCCTGTTTTAAGCCTGCAAAGTGACTCGCTGGATTCCCGTCAACCATCGCTACAACGAAGGGGATCGACTGTACGCCGAATGCACCGGCGATTTCCGGAAGCTCATCCACATTCACTTTAATCAGACAAAAAGCTCCATCCATCTCATTCGCCAGCTTCTCCAGCAATGGCATGAGCTGGCGACAAGGCTGACACCATTCAGCCCAAAAATCGACGACTACTGGCCTCTCCGATGACTGTTCAATGACGTCAGCACTGAACGTTTCCATCGTTGTGGTCATGATACTGGCACGTCTGTCATTCATAAATCACATCGCTCCATAGTTGACCTTGTGAATCCTGCAAGATGCGGATCACTTCAGGTTCGTCACGCAATCAGCCCACTGTCCAAAATTCTCTTCAACACTGATTCTTAACTGCTGCAAACCAGCCTGATCTCGCAACGCCAGCCGCTCAATCAGCTTACCACTCATCCAATTTGCAATCTCTTCTGCCGTAGTATTACGCACGGGCAGAATCCGACAGTCTTCGACGGGAAATACCCAGCGCCGATTCTCAAACTTTGCCGTGACTTCCCGCTCATCGTCACTGACATCCACCGAAATCGAATCGTGATATTCCGGGAGCAACACGGAATGGTCAAGTTCTGAAATCAACGCCTGCAGTCCATCACGCAAAGCAATAAAGTCAAAAACGTACCGGTTCTCATCGAGGCAGCCTGAAATCCACGCCTCGACACGCCAGTTATGTCCGTGAAGACGCTCGCAAATCCCCCCGGCAAAGGTGATAAAGTGCGCCGCACTGAAGACCAACGTATCCTTCGAGACCCGAACAGAAAACGACTCCTGATCTCGCGATGGCTCCGACATCGTACCCTCCGGTGAAAGCAGATTTGTTTGCCGCACCACACATGAGCTGCAGTGCTGCCGAAAGACTGTTCCGGCTTGATCGTGTTGAAATAAAAAAAGGGCGACCAGGAAGGTCGCCCTCTACTGCTTTTGCCGAAGCCGATTTCTCAACGAACGCGACCCTCAGACTGCACCTCAGCTTCAGGCTGCTCGTCGACTTCTCGAGCACGTGTCTCTGCAACGGTCAGGATCATCTGGCCACGGGAAATCTCGGCCGGTGCGAAGTACTTGCGGAATCCACGAATCCCGCGAACGCTCTTGCCTGCCAGTTGTTGCCAGCTCATTCCGTCAGTACGAGTCCAGATCGCGGCCTGAGCCGATCTCTGATGCAGCCGACCGCTGCCAACCATGCTGATCAATTCCTGAAGGACCGGGTCATCTGTGTAATCAGCAACCTTCACCATACGGTATTCAACACGTGGATTCGGCTCTTTCTTGCCGTGGTTCAGGCAGGCAGAAACGAATGGGAGTTTCACAGTCTTTTCCGGTGGGATCGAAAACAGGCCAGCACCACCCATGCCGCC
>JAFMMM010000436.1 GCA_017859815.1 Planctomycetota bacterium
ATAAAGTAATGCAGCAACTTCCCCGAGCCTGCGGAGTAGTAACCATGTTGTGTGAACCACCGCGGCAGCAGTGTCCGGTCAGGCAGCACATCCCGCATCCGCTGACGGTTGTCATACAATCCCGAAACATGCGGTGACAGGCCAGTAAACAATGCTGTTCGCGAGGGATTGCACGACGGCGCGGCGCAATGAGCATTCGTAAATAACTGAGCACCGTCGGCAAAACGATCCAGATGTGGTGTCTTCGCCTGCGGATGACCGCCCAGACAGCCAATCCAGTCATTCAGATCATCCACGATGATCAGCAACACATTCGGTCGTTGCTGCAGACTGCTGTTCTCAAAATCTTCCGCGAGGGCGGGAACACACCAACACAGGAGCAACGGCAAGCACAACCGAGAAACACGGTTTCCATTCATAACATCACCCGGATCGCCTCAGACCGATTGACCTGCTGCAGAAAATGAAGTTTGATGCCGACGACACGCACCGCTGAAGCTGGTACCCTGCCGGCAGACAAAGAACGGCCTTGTGTCGCTTCAAAGCGTTCCCATTCCCTCACAGTTTATACGGCTCGGAACCGGACATGAAAACAGTCTCGACACAAATCCTCGCCCTGCTGTTTCTTTGCCTCGCCGAATCCTCTCCACTGTACAGTCAGCAGGAATCAAATCCTCCACAGGAACTCCGAGTGCTGTGCTACAACATTCATTATGGCCAGGGCACCGACGGGAAATACGACATCCCACGTATCGCAAACGTCATTAAGGCAGCGCGGCCCGATATTGTCGCCCTGCAGGAAGTCGACGTGCATGTGCAGCGGTCCGGCCGGATTCACGAAGCTCGCCAGCTTGCCGAACTTACCGGCATGCAGGTACGCTTTGGTCCAACACAGCATTACGAAGGCGGACTGTTCGGTAATGCGGTCCTGTCACATTTGCCGTTTCAGGATGTGCACATTCAGCCCTTGCCATACACTGAAAGTACGCCGGACCTGGTGACCTATCCGCGCGCTGCAATTCTGGCGACACTGGATCACCCAAAACTCGGGCCGCTGCAATTCATCAGTACCCATTTCCAGCACAATGTCCCGGCTGACCGCGTCGCGGAAGCGAAAGCAGTGAATCAACACTTTGGCACCGTCACACTTCCGACGATTCTGGCGGGCGACATGAACGCCGTTCCGGGGTCCGAACCAATCACAATTCTGGAAACACGGTGGCAGCATGCGATTGATGATCCACCGGCCCCCTCCGCACCCTCCACCAATCCACGATCTCGCATCGACTATGTCTTTTGGCAGGGCAAACAGCTGTCGTTGAAATCCTGCGAGGTGATTGATGAACCACTGGCCTCCGACCACTGCCCGGTACTGGTCGTTTTTCAAATCCACTGACTGAACGTACAGTGGCTATCACGGTTGGAAACAGCGTCGCTGTCCAATCAGTCTTCCAATGGCGGAATCCTCTGCTAACATCCGGAGTGGCTTTGCCGGATTTATTTGTCTTTTTGTATCTCTTCACAGATTGAACCGAGTGATCAAGCGGTCGCACGAATCCATCGGTTCTCAATTCAACAGCGCACCGCGATCAGCGTCCTGTACCGCAGGCGTCCCACCAGAAACCGCATCAGAATCATGATCAGAAGTGCTGGCATCAACTCCGAGAGGGTGCCTGTGTTTCGCTGATCGAATTGCCAACCCAACGACGGCCCGTGCTTTCCACCATCGGCTTGTACGGTCCCCCAGGTCAGACTCAACCCCAGGGCTGGTCTGTCTCCAACCGTAATCCCCGCACCACTGTCCGAATCCAATTTGGTTCTTGTGTGGCCTCCCCACGCGTCAACACCAGGAGCTGGCTCGAATGACAGCAACACTCCATCGCAGGGCTTCCATCCCGGCTGGCTGTCAGAAAAACCTTCGTCGCCGCCCAACGATCTCGACAGGCGCATCTTTGCTGACCTGCCTCATGATGTTCTGGCTGCACGTCGCCTCTGTGACCGCGCAGCAAAGCCCGGACACCTCCACCGTGGAACTTCGCGGGCACCTGTCAGACGTCGTCATGGGGGACTTCGCTGCACGGTCCAACTATGCCGCCACGGTCAGCTTCGATCAGACGCTGCGGTTCTGGGACACGACAGACGGCAGGGAAATTCGCGTCTGCGAGGGACACACCGGCCCACTCTACAGCCTCGCCACCGGCCCCCGTGGCCTGATTATGGCAACTGGTGCTCAGGACAATACTGTTCGCATCTGGGAGATTCCGCAAACTCGCCCGTTACTCGCGTTCCCGAATCACCAGGGCTCACCAACCGGCGTCTCGGTGGCTCCTTCAGGTCGCTGGATGCTGTCCGCCGACAAGACCGGAAACATCTTCCTTCGCGACCGCCGCCAGCCATTCGATGCGGCAGGAGTCCAGCTTGCAGACCAGCCCTTGACGCGGCAGGGACACAGCGATCTGCCGCTGGCATCGGCCTGGAGAACCGATGACCAACTGTTCGCAACATCGGATCAGTCCGGCAGAATCCTCTTCTGGAGTCCACTGCTGGAGGGCATTCAGGGGGAACTCCGCGCCGGAGCATCGGCAATCAATGGGATTGGTTTCAGTTCCAACAACCAACAGTTGTACTCCTGTAGTGCTGATGGAATTCTCCGTGTCTGGCAAATGCCGGCCCCTCCGCAGCGTATGCTGCCAACAGCGACTGCCCAGCTGACAGCAATTTCCGTCGCAGCAAATCAGCCGACGGCGTTGGGGGCCGCCAAAGATGGCACACTCCGCCTGTACGATGTCAACAACGGAACGGTCAGTCGCGATCTGATGAAGCAGCCCCGAACCGTTTTAATGCTTGCCCAGCAGCCCGCTGGACAACTTGTTGCCACGGTCGACGATCAGTCGGCACTCTCACTGATCAGTCTCGCCGACGGCACGCCTCAGAGCAGTCTTGCCGGACATCAGGGAACGCTGCAGGCAATCGCTTTCCATCCCGGCAGTCAACAACTCTTCAGCACCGGCGATGACGGCCTGATTCGTTTGTGGAATCTTCCCAAACCAGCGGTGGACGCGGCAGGTCACACCCAGCCGCCAACAGAAATCGTCTCCGCACCGAATGGTCAGTGGTTTGCTACCGGTGCCTCTGATAACAACGTACGAATCTGGACGGAAGCCGGTCAGGCACAGCGAGAACTGCCTGGTCACCAACAGAAAATCACAGCCCTCGCAGCCCGCTTCGATTCCGCACAGCTGGCCAGCGCGGACGCCTCCGGTCGGATTCATTTGTGGAATCCAGGCAATGGACAACTGGAAGCCACGCTGCTCGGAACACCCGGTAGTGTGCAGGCACTTGGATTCGCCCGCAACAACGCAGGTGTCCTGTCAGCAGACAGTGACGGGCTGATCCGCCACTGGAAACTGCCTGTCACTCCGCCTCAGGATGTCACCGGCCATACTGCCAAAACTCTGACTCTTGCTGTCAACGCGGACCACAGTCTCGTGCTCAGCGGTTCAGAGGACAAAACAGTTCGCCTCTGGAACTTCTCCAACGGACAGCAGGTACGCAGCTTTGATGGCCACGATGCGGTGGTTCGCTGCGTTTGCTTCAGCCCGGATGGCACCCTCGTCGCTGCCGCAGGCGACGGAGGACGGATTTCAGTCTGGTCGACGACTGATGGAACGCTGCGACATCGACGCGTCGGCGTCGAGGGAACCGTCACCGGCATCGCTGTGACTGCCGGAAATCGAAGCCTGATCGCAGCGAACTCTGCTCAAACCCTGGCAGTCTGGGCACTGCCTGCCGCCGGCGAGGAGAGTCCTGAAGATGCGCCCCCCGTCGGGACGGCCCGCCTCCCGGATGCGGGTGTGACCAAGCTGCTCGTTTCCCCTGACGGGAACACCCTTTATACGTGCAGCGGAGGCGGAGCCCCGCGGATCTGGCCGCTTAACGAAGGCTCGCTCACTGGTGATGCTCCCTCGGCAGGGCTGAACGGACGCGCCGGAATCGTCAGCGGAATTGCGGTCAGCAGCGATGGCAAGTTCATGGCCAGCTGCAGCGAAGACGGTACCGTCTTTGTTTGGAATCTGGGCACTCCGGTCGCCGCCCCTCGGACTC
>JAFMMM010000080.1 GCA_017859815.1 Planctomycetota bacterium
CGGCAACGCCCGAACACCTCGAAGCCATGCATCGTCTGATCACAGCGATTCCCTCCGGAACATGGAAAGTGCGCACAATCACCGTAGCAGGCTGGCTTGGACCGGCCGCCAGAGACTATCCCGTGGGCGCTTCCACCGGAATCAACATCTTCGATCTGCCACTGGGACGATCGGAAAACAGCTTTGCGGCCGATTCACCGCGTCCGGGGGTGACTGACGTTTTCCTGATCTGCCTGGCTCATGAAATTGCCCACAACATGCTGGACACGGTCGGCAGAGAACTGCGCCCCGATCTGTTTCGCAGAAAGTACGCAGCACTGGCACAGGCGGCCGGTCCCCAGGTGGTGTTTCGCCAGCCAGTCACAGCAGGGATCGACCGTGCGGCAACACAGCAGAAATTCCTTGATGCGGAGCTTTGGGATGGCAATCAAGACACCTGGTCCACAGCGTGGAAAAATTACTTCTCCGGCAGCGAAGCTTTCGAAAAAGGCTACAGTCGCGGAAATATTCAGTTCTTCCTCGACTCACCCCAGGAAGGATTTTCCACACTGGCCAACCAGTACTTTGCGGACACGCAGTTGATGCTGGAATTCTGCGCCGCTCGCTGGCAGCAGGGGCACCGCAGCAACATCAACCAATTCCTGTTGATCGCGGAATATCTCAGCGACAGGCAGGCTGTCATTCCACTGTATCGTCTCTCCCCCGGTGGGGCTCTGGAAACAGGGCAGGCTGCGGTCCGTCGCGACGAACAGCAACGGATCCGTAGCCTGCAGCTTCCGGGGCTGCGTGCAGAATTCGACTACGACCAGCATGATTTGGTCACGACATTCACGCTGGAAGCCAACGAACGCAGGTGAATGTGCTGCCGGATCCTGCAGCAAGCGGACCGGCGGTTTCCCGAACAAAACGTGGCCGCCCAGCACCAACAGCGGTGTCCTGAATCAGCGCCCGCCGGCAAGGATCTCAAAAAGGTCTGCGTCCGGAACTGTCAGCCCCTGCGGCACCGATTCTTCGGCGATCCGCAGGTAGGTTTCCTGAGATCGCTTGTAGGCGTCTCTTGCCGCCTCACGTTCCGGCGGTTGAATGAAGCGCTGACGATTCTTCCACAGTCGATAAACGGCATCCGCACACCACAATGCGCTGGCTCGCGACGGTCGAATCGGTGCCTCGCCAACCAACACATTTACCGGGTTCGTGTGCAGCTGCGGGAATTGTCGTAATGCCACCCAACTGCTGCGTTCTATGCGAGTCTGAAAGCTCAGCTGGTGAGTCTGCCCATCTGCCGGAACGGAACGCGTCTCTACAACCTCGCCATTCACGATCAGTTCCACCAGTCGCTCGCCACCGCGAATCTGTTTCGTTGCTCGTGGAGCGTGCAGATTGACGGTATCACCGGACATTCGTCGCCCGGCAGCCGGCTGCAGCGTGCCATAAGCCACGGCTTCCGGCAGTACGGGCGAAAAGGCAATTGCGGCATTCACCCGAACGTCAGCGGCGGCTGGCAGCCTCACCGCATCACCACCGGGTGAGCGACCACCGACCGAAAACTCCAGCGCGTGGGCATAGCCATCCGAAACATAAGATCGGCCTGCCTGCACACCGCGACACCAGTCCGAAAAGTCCAGCTCGGTCAGATCTCCCAGCTGAACGTACACGCGTCCCTGGCCCACACGGCGACTGCTCATGCAGGGAAAGTCAGTCTCGCCACTGAGCTTTAACGGAAAGCCACAATTCAGCAGATGATACCACGTGTTCCATTCCGGAATGCGAGCGGTGTCCATAGCGCTGATGAAGTCGCACACCCCTTCGGCGGTGCTGACGAAAATCTCCATGGCTCCCCCGCCATTCAATGCCGGTGTCGCCAGATTGGGCAGCCGATCCGCGGCCCGCCCCGCACTTCCAGTCAGCTCGGTCACCGTCAGCGACCCGTTCCCGTCAACGTCGATCTTTTCAAACACTTCCGGCAGCAGCCGACCGCTGATCTCCGCCCGTCGCAGCACTCCGTCACCACCCGCGTCTCGCGTGGCCAGCAACCAGTCCGCCGCCTGCCTCGGATCCACATGCAGCGCAGAATGTGGATAACCGGTCACACCGCCCTGCTCTTTCGCCCAGCGCATCACCGGCACGGTCCACGAGGGCCAGCCTTTGGTCGAGGTTCCTTCCGAACCCGGATACGTCTGATCATTGAGATTCAGTAAGCACACGTGCCCCAGTGCCGCCGACCCAAAGCCACTGATTTCCAGATCGTATTTCAACAGCGTTTGACTGCGACTGACATCATCGGCCAACGGGGAAAAGTAATTCCGCTGATGATCAAAACAGGGCCCCCACGTCAGCACACAGCCCACGTTCAGACCCTCGCCACAAACCTGACGAAACATATCCGCCGGAGTGACTCCCTGCGTCGGGTTATCGTAATGGGAGCAGCCGGCACCATGGATGTGATGATCACCGCACCAGAATCCGGACAGCATCGGATTCACCCAGCGCTGCAAATGCACAGACAGTGGCCGGGGCTGATCAGCAGTCACCCGCAGTGGCAGTTCCTGCACGACGTATTCAGGACCGCGACTGGCCAGAACACGAAATTCTCCCGGAGGCAGGGCCACTGTTTCACCGTGAGATCGATAAACATGAGGCTGAAAAAAGAAATCGGGAGCCAGGCGTTTGGCCTGAGGCGGATAGACTCGCCCGCCACGATCCCGAATCTCCAGCCGGGCGGTGGTGGGGGTTCCGTCGAAATCCCGAATCTCCAGCGGAACTTCGATGGCCGGACGAACGGAAAACAGGACCGGAACTTCACTGCGAAAACCAAGATCCTCGGTGCCCTGTCCCAGATCGAATAACAACGTCGCTTCTCGTGTCCCGGCTTCACTGCAGAAAATCAGCAGCACCAGATATTCCTCGGTGTGCCCGTTCAGACGATCTGACATCGGCGCCCCTGCATACACCTCCAGATCGATGAAACGACGCTCGTTCTGCCGATTTTCATTCTCACCAAGTTCCGTTTGAGCCTGTCGCAGCAGAATCGAACTGGAGGCACCGGAATAAACCGGCCCAGCCTGCGGACTCAGCACTCGCAGGCGGCGAGTGACCGTGGCTTCGTTTTCCACACGGATCAGCACCGGAGTAAAACCGCCCTGCTGCAGGACCGCGTCCGCCTCCCCACGCCGCGCTTTCACCCGCACTTCCGGATTCACATGCAGATGAAACAACACATGAGGATCCAGCAGCTTGCGAATACGAACGCCGTCCTCGTCCCGGATCGCCTGACGCAGCGGCGTCTCTACGTTTGCCGGAAGTGGAGCCCCCAGTGTCTCAAGAGCCTGCAGTACTCTGCCCACACCCGCGGCCAGCGGTTGGTCAGTTTCGTCTGCAGACACCGCAGACAGCAGCATGACCCCCGCGGCCAGGATCTGCAAAAACAACTTCAGAGCATCGCAAAACAAATGCACGGCATTTTCCTTTCGCAGAAATCATCAGGCAACCACAGCACCTCAGCAGGATTCTGCCGCAGAAACAACATCAGCCCCTCCATGGATTCTGCAGCAAGGATTACTTCATGCCAGTCTTACCAACGGACGAGCTGTCAGCCGATGCAATGCTACCAACGGAACGGAGTCAGCAGAATCAACAGCGGCACCGGGCTTTACAATACGCGGATCAACCGCGACTGGCGCAGACGCTGCCACAGTCGGATGCAGCAGTTGTTGTGACTGCATTAGCGCAGCCTGAACAATTTCATGGAGATGTATCGACCAATTCGGCCTGTGAAGTTCGGTCGACCGAATTCCGGAGCGGCCATGCAGCCCCTGTTGAAAGTCGCCGCCTGTTGAAAGTCGCCGCCCAGTGTGCCATGCTGCCGCCAGCAGGCGACTTGAATGTCGTCCCGTCAAACGCCAACGTGCAAGCCATGGTCTGCACCACTGCCAGCTGCAAACAAAGTAATCCCGAATGACAATCCGTCTTCACCAACGTCTGCTCATGCCGTGCCTGCTGATCGTATTGCTGGCGGGTTGCCAGCCTGAAACCCAACAAGCGACCAAACCGACGCAGCAGGGGGTTCTGTTGACCAGCCCCGCCCTGTTGGAAATTGCCTCTGCATTGCTGGGGCAGCAGGAATCGACCCGACTGGTGATTCCGGATGTGGTCACATCTCGAACCTGGCGTCCCACCAGATCGGCGATAGAAAAACTGCAGCGAGGAAAACTGCTGCTGCTGTCCGGGGCAGACTGGGAACCGTGGTTACAGCAGGTCTCGTTGCCACAGTCTCGAATTCGTGACGTGTCCGACACGTTTGCTGATCGTCTCATTCATCTTCCCGACATGGAGACACATCGCCATGGCGGGGGAGGGCTGCACAGTCATGCCGGATTTGTCTCCCACCTGTGGCTGTCACCGGCCATGCTGCAGCAGCAACTTGAGGCAACAGCGCAGATCATCGCCAGGGACTTTCCCGAATTGAAAAACCAGCTGCAGTCCCGCAGCAGCGGTCTCAAACAGCAGCTGCTGCAGTTGTCTGCAGACGTTGATCGAATTCGCGATCTCGCGGAAACAACATCCCCCATTCTGATCACGGACGGTCCGGAATATGAATACCTGCTCCGCGATCTTGGCTGGTCGGCTCAACGACTGCATTGGCCGCGTGGGGAGGAACCGACGGCGGATGACTGGCTGGAATTGCAGCAGATTCTGGAACAACAGCCGGCAGACAACAGCCAGGTGCCACTGGTCCTGATTCACGATCAGCGTGCCGCTGACACGCAGGTCGCACTGAGCAAGAAAGGCTGTCGCATTGCCAAAATTGACCTGTGCGAAAAACAGCAGTCACAGAAAAGCGTTCCGGAACGACTGCGTGAGAACCTGCGGCGGATCGAACGGGCCCTGCAGTAACACACAAAATCGCAGTCACGGAAACAGTTCCGCAGCAGCGGAACAGCACGCGATCAAAGAATGCCTTCGCCGCCCGATCGGAAAACTGAGCCGACGGGAATTGAACCGACGCGTGCAGGTCCGGGCTCGCTGAATCCAGCGGCAGGGCCCCAACGACGGCGTCATTTTGCAGACCAGTTTCCGGGCAGCTCAGTTGTTGTCAATTTCTGCAGCCAGTTTGCCGGCGCGGATGTGTCCGCCCTGAATGACAGCCACGAATTCTTCACGACGTTCCAGAATCTGAATATCCTGCAGCGGATCACCGTCCACGATCAGCAGGTCAGCCAGCTTCCCGCTTTCCACAGTCCCCAGTTCATCAATGCGGCCGGTAATCTTCGCGCCATTCCGTGTCGCGCAGGTGATGACTTCCAGCGGAGTAAACCCCACTTCCTTCACGAAGAAGGTCAGTTCGCGAGCGTAGTCTCCATGGGGATTCCATGCAAATCCGTAATCACCACCCATCCCCAGACAGCCACCGGCTTTAAGGATGCGTCGAGCGCTTTCCATACCGCCATCCAGCGTCTCCTGGTGACCGTCTATCACACTCTGCGGCATTCCAAATTCCGGCCCCAGCCTGATGCTGGCATATTCAAAGTACAGCGCGGGAACACAGGGAACATCCCGTTCCAGCAACAGTTCCATACATTCGTCGTCCATGAATGTGCCGTGTTCAATGGCATCATACCCGGCTTTCAGTGCATTGCGGATGCCTTCGGTTGCCCGACAGTGCCCGGTGACTTTCAGGCCGTGGTTATGGGCCGTGGAGACGACCGCACTCATTTCTTCAAATGTCATGCACAGCGTGTGATGGTCGTTGGTGTCCGGTGCTGCGGCATCACCAGTGGGATAGGTCTTCACCCATTCCACACCATCCTTGACCAGTTTTCGCACCGCTGATCGTGCCTCATCTGCCCCATTCACCAGCAGGACCAAACCCTCCATACCGATCTTGCGGAAATCCGGATTCCAGTCCATCAGACCGCCAACGCCGCAGATCTCCCGCCCACTGGCAACCAGCCGGGGCCCGCTGTGAATTCCGTCCTCGATCGCTTTTTTCAACCAGACGTCGATATTAAACAGGCTGCCGCCGCTGCGGGCCGAGGTGTATCCGCACTGCAACGCCAGTCGGGCATTGGCCGCCGCCAGCAACGTGACGTATTCCACTGGGTACTTGATATCCAGATCTTCGAGGGCAGCCACGTTGAAGTAAGTCGGGTGGAAGTGGGCTTCGACCAGCCCCGGCATCATTGTTCCGCCACCAGCATCAATGACACGTGCGTCCTCAGACGCCATCGGTGCATCTGCGGCGGCACCGGCCCAGGTAATTTTGCCCTCGGTCACGTGAACCTCGGCGTCCGGGATCGGCGGACCGCCACGGCCATCAACCAGCTGTCCACCGCGGCAAATGAGAGAACCGGAGGCATTCTGCATCGCAAGCATGCTTTCTGACAAAACGGAATTTTCAGGCCCGCACCATGTCCATGACACTCAGTCAGGACAAGGCCCGGCAATCGCTGCATGAGCCGGTCTGCGGTCGGGATCAGCAAAATCACTGACTGTCGACAGGATACGTGCTCGACTGTACTCCCCACAAGCCAACGCACAGCAGCGTCCAGCGAAACTCAGCTCGCCTCCAAACACACCGTTTTCCCGTGTTTTGCCAAAGAACGATTCCGATGTCGCGGGAAATCAATCAAGCAGGGATTTTCGCTTGCCGATCACACGAGGCAGGGTTACGATGCGCCGCTTGTTAGACCCAACCACAGGAAGTGCAATGGGTTCGGACTTCGGCAGCGGGTTCTGCCGGATCCATCAATGGTTTTTTGGCTCGATATGTCTCAGGTGTACTCGCCACCTGCAGCTTCGGTCACTGGAAAGTCACGAAGATGAAAAAAGGAATTCACCCGGAATACCGTCCTGTCGTGTTCATGGACACCTCCGACGGTTCTCGTTTCCTGATCAACAGCACCATTCAGTGCAAGGAAACCACCACCTGGGAAGAAGACGGTCAGGAATATCCGCTGTTCAAGACGGAAATCAGCCGCACGTCTCATCCGTTCTACACCGGCAAGATGAAATTCGTCGACTCCGCCGGTCGTGTTGAGAAGTTCCAGAAGAAGTACAACTGGGCAGGCAAGGTCGACCGCGACCAGTAGCCTTCCAATTGCCTGAACAAAGACAGGACGTGCATGGAAATCCGTGCGCGTCCTTTTTGTTTATAGGCTTGCAGATTCCACCGGTCGGCAACCTGCCGGCAGCAGTGACCTTGATTCAATCGCCTCAGATGCAGGCCCCCGCTACTCTTCGGAGATCTTCCCCATGTTCCCGGTGCTGGAACGCCAGACGGCGAGGTATGCTGAACTGGAAAAGCAGATGCTGGACCCCACGGTCCTGTCTGATGTCAATCGCATGCTGGCAATCCAAAAGGAAATGGGCTCGCTGGCTCGGATCGCTGCGGCCGTTCGACGGCACGCCAGTCTGGAAGGAGATATCGACGCAGCCCGCATGATGGTTGAAGAGGAAACCGACGCCGAAGCCAAAGACTACGCCAAGACCGAGCTCAATGGACTGATCGCCGAACGCGACGAACTGCTGCTGGAACTGGAAGACCTTGCCACCGCTGGCGATTCCCTGACTCGCACCGCCTGCATTATGGAAATTCGCGCTGGCACTGGTGGCGATGAAGCCGCACTCTTCGCTCGCGATCTCTACAACATGTATTCCGCATGGTGCGATCAGCAGGGATGGAAAACAGAAACCATCGAACTCAGCACAACCGAACTCGGCGGAATGAAGGAAGTGATCTTCTCCATCACCGGCGAAGGCGCTTTCCACAGCCTGCAGTTCGAAAGTGGCGGACACCGTGTTCAGCGCGTCCCGGAAACCGAAACACAGGGACGCGTGCACACCAGTGCGGCCACCGTGGCCGTCCTTCCCGAAGCCGATGAAGTGGAAGTGGATATTCGCCCGGAAGACATCGAAGTGGACACCATGCGGGCCGGGGGCCCCGGCGGTCAGAAAGTCAACAAAACGGAAAGCGCGGTCCGTATTACACACACACCCACCGGACTGGTCGTCAAATGCCAGGATGAAAAAAGTCAGCACAAGAACCGCGCCCGAGCGATGCGAGTGCTGCGCAGCCGCATTCTGGAACTGAGGCAGAACAAAGTGCATTCCGAACGATCCGCCGTCAGGCGGACTCTGGTCGGTTCGGGGGATCGCAGTGAACGAATTCGCACGTATAATTTCCCACAGAATCGCCTGACTGATCACCGCTGCGGATTAACACTCTACAAACTGGACAGAATCATTCACGGGGAAATGGGCGAATTGATCACAGCTCTGCAGGCATTCGATCGCGACGAACGACTGAAAGCGGCTGAAACCGAACTGTAAGGATCACCAACCACGGATTGCCGTGGCAGAACACTGGCCTGATTTCCGCAAATGCGGATTCCCACACATCCGGATTCGCGTTCGCGGTGAAATCAACACACTGCAATCACGGGACAAGTGATGAAAAACTGACCCATCAATTATCGCATCCACACAACGGCGGCGGCACTGCCGTCGGACACCAGAACTGACAACGCGAACGCCATCCCACGACAACCCACACAGCCCGGAAAGCAAAACCATGACTGAGCGAGGCAAAGTACTGATCATCGTTGGTGATGCCACGGAAACTCTGGATACCATGTATCCCTACTATCGCCTGATCGAAGCCGGTTTTCAGCCCGTTGTCGCTGCCCCTGAACAACGCAAATACCAGATGGTGCTGCACGAAATCAAACCGGGCTGGACAATCACGAAGGAGTGGGAAGGCTATACCATCGACGCTGACATTGCCTTCAGCAATGTTCAGGAAGAAGACTACGCCGGCATTCTGTTCTCCGGCGGAAGAGCACCGGAATACATTCGCTATGACGAGGATCTGGTCAGAATCACTCGCCACTTCTTCGCGGCCGGAAAACCGGTCGCCAGCGTCTGTCACGGCGTGGAAATTCCAGCTTATGCAGACTGTGTTCGCGGTCGTCGTATGGCTACCGTTCCCAAGTGCAAGTTTGACCTGGAAGTCTGCGGCGGAATCTTTGTGAACGAACCCTGCGTCATCGATGGCAATCTGTTCAGCGGACGAACCTTCCACGACAATGGTCACTACGTCGCCCCGTGGATCCACATGCTCGAGGAGCAGGCCGCAGCTCGCGGCGTCTGAGACCGGACAATCGCCTGCACCAACGCAATCCCTGCTCCGCGACCACCCAACAGCCGCAAACCGGCCAATTCAGCCGCCCACAAAGCCATATTGCAGCACCCTGCCGCTTTCGCATAGATTTGAGCCGGCGGGCCCCGGTTGCCGGCCAATCAGCGAACAGAGTCCGCCACAACGACTGCCTTACGAATCCTTTGTGGGGCACGAATTTCCTGTGGTGATGACTCCACGAATAACAAGACTGTGAACTGGACAGCATGGATGCTGGGCTGGCTGCGAAAATCTCTGTGTACCGATCTTGCGATTGACCTCGGAACCAGTTCAACACGCGTTGGACTGCCCGGGGAAGGAATCCGTCTGGACGAACCGTCGGTTGTCGCAGTGGGGCGAGGCAGCAGCCGTGTTGCGGGCCGCGGTTTGGCTGTGGGTCGCATGGCGGCTCAGATGCTGGGGCGAACTCCCGAAGGAATTCGTGCGGTCCGTCCGCTGAAGCATGGAGTAATCAGCGACTTCGAACTGTGCGAAGTCATGTTGCGGTATTTTTTGCAAAAGGCGACCGGCGGCAGGCGTGGTCTGCGGCCGCGCGTCCTGATCGCCGTCCCCGGAGGGATTTCTGCTGTCGAACGCCGGGCCGTTTTCAACAGTGCTGAGCGGGCAGGCGCCGGAAGGATCTGGCTGATTGATCAGTCCCGGGCAGCGGGAATCGGAGCCGGACTTCCGGTGGCTGAACCACTTGCCAGCATGGTCTGCGACATTGGCAGCGGCAGCACCGATATCTCAGTACTCAGCCTTGCGGATGTGGTTGCCTCGGAGTCGATTCGTACTGCAGGGGATGCCATGGATGAAGCCCTTTCACGCTGGCTCCGTCGCCGCTACTCACTCCGCGTTGGGCTGCAGACCTGCGAAACACTGCGGATCGGAATTGGAAGTGCCGCTCCACTGGATGACGAATTGAGTCAGGAAGTCAGCGGACTGGATACCGTCAGCGGTAATCCCAGACGGGCCCTGGTCACCAGTGAAGAGGTTCGCGCAGCGTTGCTTGAGCCTTTGTCGGAGATCGTCGATGCCATTCGTCTCACCATCGAACGCTGTCAGGCCGAACTGATTTCGGATCTCGCTGACACCGGGATCGTGCTGACTGGCGGTGGTGCATTACTGCGTGGAATTGATCGGTACCTCAGCCAGCAGCTGGGAATTCCCGTTCGGCTTGCCAATGCTCCGCGTCATGCAGTGACCAACGGGGCCATGATTTGTCTGGATCATCTGGAACGCTGGCAAGGCGGTCTGGACAATGGTTTGCGAGCGGCCTGAAGATCGTCGGGAGTGACTCCGTGCCCACTGAATCAGCTCAACTCAAAATGACTGCTGCCAGCGTAATGCTGCTGGTGCTGACGCTGATGGTCACTGTCGCTGATCGCCTGCAACTGCTGATTCCGGTACGCACCTCAGTACACGAGCTGTTGCTTCCCGGGCAATTGCTGTGTCGGCTCGTACCCGGGTCTTTCGAAGCCGATTTCGATGCGACAGTGCACCAGTCGAACAATCCTGATTCGGCAGATCAAACGCTGCTGCGACGCCTGATGGTGGAGAATGCCCGCCTGCGACAGGAGCAGGAAACGCGGCGAACACGGCGTGGGCTGTATTCCGAAGCCGATGCAGAATTGGCCTTGCTGCAGTTGCAGGTCGTTCCGGCTCAGGTGATCAGTTCCCGGCAGGGAATGCCGGCGGCTCTGACGCAGCTGATTCTGGACGCCGGGCGGAATTCGGGGCTGCGTCGTTCCGAACTGGTGGTGGAAGGTGATGGATTGATTCTTGATGCAGGCACAGACCGCAATGTGCAAACCGGTGATCGCGTACTGGATGGTCTGACAGTTGTCGGGCGCATCGAACGGGCGTCACGCTGGATCAGTCTGGTTCAGCCGATCCATGCGGAAGGCTTTCGCGCGCAGGTGTCGCTGCTGCGAAATTCCGGAGGAACATTCCACTTTGGCGCTTCGGGAATTCTGGAAGGAACCGGGGAAGCCCTGTGTCGCCTGACCGGGGTTGCTCAAACCGAAGCCGTTGCTGTCGGTGACGAAGTTGTCGGGATGGATGTGGAGGGGCTGAACGGGCCGAGCCTGTATTTTGGCACGGTCACCACTGCAAACTTTTCGTCCGGGGGACAGTGGGAAATTCGAGTTCGTCCGGCTGCGGTTCCCGCGGGAACACGACAGGTGGGAGTCCTGCGATGGCAACTGCAGATCGGCAACGACACAGCTCTCAGCAAACTTGAATCACAATCCAGCCGCACTGATCTGCTGGCGGCAGACCGCGGGCCGGGGAGATAATCCATGCTGAAGTCTTTGTTTCCCCTGCTGCTGCTTTGGCTGGCGATTTCTGCAGAACTGGCGTACTCCGGTCTTTTGCCACACGGCGCGGTTCTGTTCCCGCTTGCTGCCGGAATTCTGCTCTGGCGTTCGACGGCTCAGAACCTGCTGATTGCCGGCGGAATGCTGCTGCTGGACTGGGTTGCGCGACCCACGGTCTGGCCGCTGGCAGGGTTCATCATTCCCGTTCTGTACCTCTTTACAAGCTGGCGGCAACGTCGGGATGAGCTTTTTCAACGCCATCGTCGGACGAGAATCCCGGAACCCCTTCAGGTTCCTTTGCTGACACTGCTGCTGGTGCTGCTGCATCAGCTGGGGCAGTTGAACGAATCCTCACTACTGCAAATCAAGTCTGTGTTGGCAGCGATGCAGCAGGCAATTCCGCTGCTGATGATCGCTCTGCCACTGAGTGCAGCCATGGCACTGCTGACGAAACTGGCGGAAGAACTCGGCATTCGGCGTCCTGTTCGGCAGGGGATCTGAGCTGCAATGAGGAATGCCCTTGTTTCGTCGTTCGACCACGACAAAGAACGAGCGACTTCAACTCCACTGTCACGACACTGGCGAGTGTGGCTGCCGGGAGCCTTGTTGCTGACGGGACTGGTCGCAGTCTTCACCCGCGTCGCCTGGATTCAGGGACGACTGTCTGGCGAATACCTCGCGGCTCTTCAGGTCACCACAACGGACCTGGAAGTACTGCCTGCCGTGGACGGACGAATTCTTGCCGACGGCGTTGTCCTCGCTGCGGATGAACCGGTTCAGCACGTCCAGATGCATTATCGCTGGCTGCAGCGTGAACCGGACGAGTACTGGCTGACCCGACAGATTCGCAGCCGACTCAGTCGTTCCGAGCGACGCGATGAATCGCTGGTGCAGGCCGTGGAGCAGGAAGTCAGACAGCAGCGTCAACAGATGCTGGCGACGCTGGCGCGTGTCTGTTCCACCACCGAAGCCGACCTGCGTGCTCGCTGCGATGGGGTGCAGGAACGGGTTGAGCGAATTATCAGCAGTGTCAATCGCCGGCATGGAATCGAACTCACTCCATTGGGAACTCAGCTCAGCCAGGACCAGGATGACTACCCGCCGGAAGAAATCCCCTGGCTGTTTCAACTGGCTGGCCAGGTGAGGAAAGCACTGACAACGCCCCCCCGACGACAAAATGCAGAGCGGATTATTATTCGGGAGGAGGAGTCGTGGCATACGGTTCTCGAAGACGTCGACTCCCGGATCGCAACTCTGATTGCCGAGTACCCGGATCAGTTTCCCGGAGTTCGAATCCAGCAGACCAGCCGCCGCATTTATCCGCACCCCAACCTTGCCGTGCACGTGGTTGGCGCCCGAACAGCGTGGCGTGCCGACGACGAAGCGCAACAGATCCCGGTGGATCACCCCCGCGGACAGGGACGATTTGGACTGGAAAAATTCTACGACAGCCGAATCAGTGGGCAGCCCGGGATTCGCCGCGTGACACGCGATCGTCGCCAGCGAGTCATCGCTGAGGAAATCGTTCGCCAGCCACGGGCCGGACAGGACCTGCACCTGACGCTTGATTTCCAGTTACAGCAGCATGCAGAAAAAATCCTCGCAGAAGCACTGGGGGATCTGCCGCGCCACCTGCTGGCTGAGGGCAACGGCGTCGCCGCTCCGAGCCCCCCGCAGGAACAACCGGAGATCATCCCGGTCGGTGGCAGTGTCGTCGTCATGGATGTGCGAGATGGTCGCCTGCTCAGTCTGGCAAGTGCTCCCGACTTTGATCTCGGTCTGTTCACCGGGGGAACCGAAGAACAATGGAAGATCGTTAACAGCGATACGAGACGACCGTTCGTCTCACGGTTTGCCGCCATGGCGATTCCGCCAGGCTCCACGTGGAAACCGTTCACCGCTTTGGCCGCACTGGAGTCAGGGACACTTGATCCCGCCGCTGAATTTTTCTGCCAGGGCTACCTCGATCGACCGGACGAGTTGCGGTGCCTGCTGTTCCGCCGTTATGGAGTGGGGCATGGTCCGATTTCACTGCGACAGGCGATGACTCAGTCCTGCAACGTCTATTTCTTTGAAGCCGCTCGCACACTGGGCGGAAACCGTCTTGTCGACTGGGGAATCCGTCTTGGTTTTGGTTCACACACCGGTATCGACCTGCCGTTTGAGCGTCCCGGAAATCTGCCCGGAACGCGCCGTCTCAGCGAAGACGATGGACGGCTCCGCCTGCAGGCCATTGCCGGAGACGCCAATCTTGCTGACGCCGATCTCTCCGGACTGGCGATCGGGCAGTCCCGTTTGACCGTGACTCCCCTGCAAATGGCACGTGGTTTGGCGGCGATTGCCAATGGCGGATCACTGGTCACCCCCCATCTTGTCTCGGCTCAGTCCTCATCACTGCCAGCACCGCCAGCATCTGCCAGCCCTGGACGATCAGGAATCGCCGGGATTAATGCCGCAACTCTGCAACACCTGCAGCAATCTCTGGAAGCCGTTGTCCAGTCCCCCAACGGAACAGCTCATCGGGGTGTGTTTCTGCCCGGAGTCCGAATTGCCGGGAAAACAGGGACGGCGGAAACCGGTCCGGGGAAACCGGACCATGCATGGTTTGCCGGCTACTTCCCGGCTGACAAGCCACAGTATGTGGTGGTGGTTGCTCTGGAAAACGGAGGCTCCGGGGGAAACGCTGCCGGCCCCGCCGCTCGCGAAATCATTCGCTTCCTGGTGCAGAAAGAACAGACCACGACGCAGCTGAGTCTTTCAGCCGGCAAAGATCGCGGAATACTCTCTCCCTGAACGCCAAATCAGGTGAAGGCCCCGGCGATGCAATCACGGTTCCGTACGCAACCACTGCACAGCATCAATCACCACATGCCCGTCAGTATTGCGATTTGTTACTTCCACCACGGCCGGCCGATCCGGCGTAAATCGAAACTTCCCGAGCGGTTGAAAAGCATCCTTGCCTTCCGGAGACTTTCGCTGATCAATCTCGACCATATCCGTACCGTCCGCGTGCCGAATCATAACACGCACTGAAGAGGCTCGATTGGGGTTGGCCGGCCACGTGATCGCCACCTGCCATCGGCCCCCTGCCGGCAGCGCGGTCTGATAAATAGCGCGGCAGCTGCCATCCCGCAGATCGCCGTCATGGTGATATCCGTTGCCAACGTACTGCGGCGTGGAACTGCTGCTCTTCCAGGCTCCCTCCAGCGTTGCTTTGTCATCATCGACAACAACACCGGGAAGTTTGTCCGGGTGAACAAAGACGCGGACCTTCTTCTGTGGACTCACGTAGTCCAGCACCTGACCGTCTTCCAGGAGGTGTGCCCGAAGCTCTGCGTATTTGACCTGCTGAACTGGAATGCCCTGCTCCAAAGCCATCACGCCACCGGTCGCTGCACTCTGCCCCAAAATCATGAAGACCGGTTCCATACGGATGCTGCCAAATGCAATATGTGAACTGCTGACGCACACACTGACCAGCAGGTTCTCACATTGTTCCTGCCGAGGAGTCAGTGAGCCCCAGGCAATTGTGTACGGAGAAATTCCCACACCAATGTCGCCTTCGTTCTGCACTGAACCATCCGGCATGATGTAACGCTGCACGTTGTGGGAGTCGATGGTGTAACTGCCCATGCCAACCGGCTCGGGCGTGGGGATCTTTTTTGTCAAATGATTCTCGGTCATCACAAACCGCCCAATCATCCGTCGCGCTTCCCGCACATAGATCTGATGCGGCCAGTTGCCGTTGTCCGTGAATTCATCAGCAGCCAGTCCCCACTGCTGCATCTGTTCCCTGACGTCATCCGGAACACGCGGATCGTTGCTCAGAAACCACAACAGTCCCTGCTGATACGAGCGATGTTCCTGCAGAATCTCTTGCCGACGCTGATACGATCCTTCCGGGTACTCGTAGTTCATCCCGATGTTATCCGTGCTGAACGGCCCGTGATTGTTGGTGTCCGTCTTATGGTTGGGCAGCGGATCGAACTTGTTGAATAATTCTCGCCACCCGGCATTCAGAACACGCAGTAACAGTTCATATCGAGTCGCGTCGTAGCCCTCCGGTTTCGGAAACGGCACTCGATTCTGCGCATGATCTGTCGCGCAATAGCGATAACAGTAAGCCTGAATTCGCTGATCGCCGCTGCCATATTCACCGGGAGGCTCTGCACTGACTCCCGAAAGAACACCTGACGCGGGATCACCGGGAATGACGTATGGGCTGATCGGCTTTCCAACTTTTCCGAAGTGATGCCTGTGATGCAGCACGCCCACCTGAACCCCATTCCAGTTTTCGTTGTACACCGAATTGGCTTCCCGACCGACGTGATAATTCACACCAGCCGCTGCCATCAGATCCCCCTCATAGGTGGCATCGATGAACATCTTGCCAAGAAACGTGTCCCCCGAAAGCATGCTGATACTGACAATTCTCCCGCCGGATTTCACCACGCCCTGCTGACGATCCAGCCACTGATCTCGATGCACAGGAATCTCATATTCTCGGACGTAGTCTTCGAAAACCTGCTCCGCAACATGCGGTTCAAAAATCCACATGGTCCGATTCACACCGTCCAGCGCGGGAGTCCCCTGCCCCTTGTTTCCATAATCCGAGCGTTGCTGCCACACCCACGCTTCTTCCTGCTGATATTTCTTCCAGACACGATGATAAAAATCACGCGACAGACCACCGATCACAGCCTTGTTCCCGGTGTCCGTGAAGCCAAGGCCGCCGGCTGAAAGTCCGCCCAGATGACGATCCGGGCCAACAATGATTACTGATCGCCCCATTCTGCGTGCCTGAACTGCAGCGATGACTCCGGACGAGGTGCCTCCATAAACCACCAGATCCGCCTCATACTGTTCCGCACGCAGCCCCGAACCACTGATGACATTCAGCAGCAGAACCAGCAGTGCCGCCTTCGGCATGACACTGGCGGAAACCGGATTTGACTGAGGGCGTTTGGGCATGGAGGTTTCTCCGAAGCAGGTCGACAGGCTGTGTGAACAAGCGGGACTTCGGCATATTGCAACAAGTAAAGACAGCCTGCAACTGATCGCGGGCTGACAAAGCCGAAAGAACAGCCGGGAAAAATCGCTGCAACGGCGACACTCCGGCGTTGACCCGGATGACTTCGCACCTGTTGCGTCAGACGCGGTTTTGAGGCTGGTCCAGAATCTCAGAGACGACACGCCCGCTGATATCGGTCAGACGAAAATCGCGGCCCTGGCTGCGGAAGGTCAGCCGCTCGTGGTCGATTCC
>JAFMMM010000437.1 GCA_017859815.1 Planctomycetota bacterium
CGCGGCAGATATCGCCCGGTTTGATCCATTCATTCGAGAGTCTGAGCAGCAAATACGTAATCTTCAGCAGCCTTCATGGGCAAAGATACAATTGCAAATCGCTCGTTGATCTCCCGTTCTGAACCGATTTTTTGTCCTTTCGCGACTCTGCTTAATCCTCTGCTCAATGCAACCGAACCGTGCTCGGTCTGGCCGAACCCTGCTTCATTTTGTTCAAGGAACGTGGCATGTCACCCCGAGGCAATCGACAGATTTCGGCTGCATCGCACGGCGGACATGCATTGGGAGCATTCGAAGGGCGTGCTCGCGAAGGCCTGTTCTTCGCAGACCGGCGAGGAATGTTGAAGGCGGGCCTCGCCGGAATCGGCGGACTCAGTTTGCCGCAGTTGCTTGCTTCTCAGGATCAGGCTGTTGCCAGCGGCAGGTCCAGTTCTCGAGGTCGCAGTGTAATTCTGTTGTGGCTGGCCGGTGGTCCCAGCCACATTGATACGTGGGACAGCAAGCCAGAACGGCCGTGGATTAATCGTGGTCCATTTGGAGTGACTCAGACGGCACTTCCGGGGGTTGTCATTTCTGAGCACTTACCGCTTCAGGCGGCGATGCTGGATAAATTCACGATCATCCGATCTGTCGATGCGAGGCACAGCAACCATGAGCCGAATATGGTTTTCCAGACAGGAAACACGGCTGCGGCACCAAGGATTAACCCTGAGGCTCATCGGTACCCTGCGCTCGCCTCGGTCATTGCTCAGCAGCACGGTGCGAATCACCCGGCAATGCCGGCCTATGCGGCATTCATGAAATCGAGATCTCACATTTCCTTCGCGGGTTATCTGGGAAAGCAGTACGACCCGTTCATCTGCGATCAAGCCACGAAACTCCCTGTTTACACAAATGTTGGGGTCGACACCGGGGCCAGAACGCGTGGCGATTTGTTTCGGATGCCCACTGGAATGACCGGTGGACGGATCAATGAACGTCTCAGTCTGTTGCAGCAGTTTGATCGTCTGCGGAGTGGACTGGATCAGGATGGGTCGCTGGATGCGTTGGGGTTTTACCAGCGTCAGGCCGCTGAATTGTTGGTTGGGCAGCGTGCTCAGCGTGCCTTTGATCTGGAGCAGGAGGACCCGGCTGTCCGAGCAAAATACGGCGATCACCTGTGGTGTCAGCAGGCATTAATTGCGAGGCGACTGGTAGAAGCCGGGACAGCGTTTGTCACGCTCGATCTGAGTTATCATACAGCGTCCGGAACCTGGGACACACACGGCGACAACATTCCTCCCTACGGAGGAATCACGAAAGGGCTGGGCCCGTTGCTCCCGCTGTTCGATCATCTGCTCACAACACTGGTGTCAGATCTGGAGGACCGCGGGTTACTGGATCAGGTTCTGGTGATTGCGATGGGAGAGTTTGGCCGAACGCCGTCCATGGGTACTCAGGGCAGTACTGATGGACGAAATCACTGGCCGGAGGTGATGTCGATGTGCCTTGCCGGCGGCGGTCTGCGACACGGCCAGGTGATTGGCTCCACAGAGGCCGATGGGGGGACAATCCGGGAACGGCCAGTGACTCCCGCCGATCTTGCAGCAACGCTCTTCCGTTACTTCGATGTTCCCCAGGATGTGCAGTATGAGGATCACCAGGGGCGGCCTCGCTACGTCGTCGATGGTGGCAGTCCGATTCGCGAGCTGTTTTGAGACGAAAGCTGAGCGGTCTGTCGATGCCTGCCATACCACGTTCGCTATTCCCCCGCATTGGCCGGATTGGTCGCATTGGCCCGGTGATTTGCTGCCTGATTTGTTGCCTGATTCGTGCTGCCGCAGGGGCCGAAGAAACGGCAACGGCGGAGAGTTCTGCAGCGGTTGGAAGAGATCTTTGGAAACAGATCCGTTTGCAGGGGATCACGGAATCCGTTCCGAGTGGTGCTGAGCTGAAATTGCAGGAACAAGTGCTTGGATTGCGGAACGCTGTGCACGAATCTGACGAGTCGCAGCACCTGTGGATGATCTGCACCGATCTTTATCAGCGTGCCTGGTGGCGTGGCGACGCAACTCAAGCCAGAGCTCTCATGCGGGCTGCGGACTGGCATGCAGAGTCGTGGGCAGCGGAGACAGCGGCAGCTCAACTCCAGCTGCTGCAGCATTATCTTGCCACCGCTGCATGGGAGTTATGTTTTGGCGAATCGGAATCTGCGCTGCGGAGACTGCAGTCAGGTCGAATCCTCGGACAACAGATCCCCGGTTTTTCACCGGCAGTCATCGCCGACAGCGTTCCTCTGTGGCTGCTTGATAAATTGCCACTCGATCAGCGGTATCAGTGGTTAAGTTCGCTTATTTTCAGCAGTGGAATTCCTCAACTTTCCGGGATGAATTTCCAACGCATGCAGCTTCCGCCTGACTGGGTGTTATCGGAAGTTCAGCGGGCGAATCGTCCATGGAATCCGGGGCAGCATTCTGTTGAGCGGTGGGATCACTTGTTGATCATGTGTTTACAGGATGCGGTGGCCAGCAATCAGGATGATGAGCTTAAGACGCTGTTGCAGATCCCGGCTCAAAAAGGGAATCCTGAAGCTCGCTGTGTCATTGCCTGCCTCGATGTACTGCGTGAACGGGCGGTCGCTGATGACTGGTTGCTGGAAGCTGGATGGAACCCAACCGGGTATGAAGCGCTGTTTTTCTTGATGGCACAGCGGTCTGCGTATCAGAATCAGCTGTTGGAGATACTGGGACGGGCAGAGATCCGACACCAGTACTTTTCTGGATATGGGCAGGCAGACCTGCTCCGACTGTGGAATTGCCTTGATATTGAAAAGTCCACCGGGGACCCAGGGAATTTGCTGGCGTCGGATGTAGCGGTTGACCGCGTGGTCTCGTTGGGAAGTGGTGGTCTTGCTGCTGTCAGGTTGCGAGGAGACACGGAGATTTGCCTGCCATACCCAATCGCTGGAGAGTTCTCCGTGCGCTGTCGAGTCCTGTGCGACGCCGGGTTTTCCGGTGGGTTGGGCTACGACGGCGTATCAATGGGCGTTGCTGGCGATGGAAATACGATCAGCCTGCGACCAGCAGGCAATCACGCGCCGGCAATTCGTACGACTCCAGCGATGGAGTCCGGGACATTACTCTCTGCAGCTGTCCTCAACCGCAGTGGTGTGTTGATGTTTGAAGCAGGTGGGACCAGATTGTGGGAAGCTCCGGCGACAGCTTTCGAATCCTCATTTCCATGGATCACGCTTCATACAGAGGGGCCATGGCCGGCCGCATGGCTGGGGGTTGAGATCATCGGAGATCCGCAGATTCCTCGAAGAGTGAGTCTGAGTGAAGATCCTTTGCTGCGTGGCTGGAGCTGCACGGAATCCGGTCAGACGCAACCTGTTGGTCGATCGACACGGAGTCGACGAACAGGTGAGAAAAACTTGCCGGCCGGACAGCTTGATTGGGACTGGTCGTGCGAGGAGGGAGTCATCGTTGGTCGACCCGTACAACGGAACTCGGCGACAGAGCCTGGTGTCCTGCGGTACTTACGAGCGATGCGACCATCCGAGATCATTGTGGGTGAGGTCGAGCTGGGACTACCGGACAGCAGTTGTCTTTTGGCGATTGGTCGGACATTGGTCAGGATTACGGCCAATGGTTGTGAGATTGGCTGGATGGAAAGTGGCATGTCCGGGTCTAACCTGGCGGGTTTAAGAACAGGTGGTCGCCTACTGAATTCCAGTGACCGCCTGCCGTTCGTGTCGGGCTGGAATCGATTTGAAATTCATTTTGCGGACAACGCTGCAGAGCTGCGTGTCAACAATGTGGTCGCGGGATCAATACCAATTGTGAAGCGAAGTTTACCGGCATTCGGGATTGTGAGTCCCCCGGGAGTGAGCCATTCCCGTGTTCGAGGCTTGCAATTGACTGGTAACTGGCCTTCGCGATGGCCTGCCGGGGCGTGGTGGGAACCGGAGAGTTTAGAAGCGGGGCCTGCCACCGTGTTTTCGCAGCTGATTCAGCGGCGAATTCGGTCGTGCTCGCCGCCTTAAAGCATGCAGAATTGGGGGGGCGTCTGCAGCGAGACTCTGTGCGTATCAGCAGGATGGGTACTGGTGC
>JAFMMM010000081.1 GCA_017859815.1 Planctomycetota bacterium
TTGATGGACGACTGTTGATCTACCGCCACCGTGATGTTCCGGGCGTCATCGGATACATCGGAACTGTCTTTGGCGAGTACAATGTCAATATCGCTCAGATGGCGATGGGGCGTCGCCAGAGCCAGCCCGGGGGTGATTCCGTTGCAGTGCTGAACCTTGACAGCGAACCCCCCGCCGAAGCCATCGCCACCGTCGAGAGTCATGCGGAAGTGAACGGTGTCCAGATTGTCCGCCTGCCTGATGCAGACGCTCCGCTGCCGTGGCTGACCGCACGCTGAACGGATACCACAATCTCTCAGTCAACATAAGAAATGGCTGCCCGATCGATTCGGGCAGCCATTTCTTTTTTACCACAGATCCGGTTCAGGTCACTTCGCGAATGACTTCACCTTCATCGAGAATAAACTGCGGACGGCCCTGAGGATCTGTCAATGTCGTCGCCCTTGCATCGATCCCAAGTGTATGGAACAGAGTCGCAAAGACATCCTTGTAGTGCACCGGGCGGGAGACAGGACTGTCCCCCGTGCGATCGGTTTCACCGATAACAACTCCACCTCGCAACCCACCTCCGACCATTAACGCCGGCCCCACTCGCGGCCAGTGGTGACGTCCACCGGTCTTGGGATCAATCCGTGGCGTGCGACCAAACTCTCCCCACACCACAACGGTGGTGTGATCCAGCAGGCCTCGCTCGTCCAGATCTGTGATTAACGCATGCAGTCCGAAATCCACAATGGGAATCAGATTCCGCATGCGTGGAAAGTTGTCAGAATGAGTATCAAAATCGCTGATGGAAACACTCACGCAGCGAGCGCCGGCTTCAATCAATCGCCGTGCCAGCAGAAACTTACGTATGGAATCAGGGCCTTCACTGGTGATCGACTGATTCCCGGAATCCGATCTCGGTGCCGTAAATCGACGTAACACATGTGGATCTTCACGTGAAAGATCGAGGGCTTCCGCAAGTGCCCCCGACATCAGAATGCCCGTGGCCTGACGTCCAAACTGATCCATTGCTTCCATCATGCCGGATCTGTCCATCGATCGCTGCAGGCGATCCAGACGGCGTAACAGGGACTGCCGCTCATTGACCCGATGCTCTGTCAGCAATGGACTTAAGGTCAGGCTGATACTGTGCTCTGTGCCCAGTCGAGCCAGCTCGCCCTTCATCCCGGCTTCCAGCTCCCGTTGGAACAGGTGAGAAATGTCGGGACGGAATGGCTGTGCCGCTGGCCCCAGAAATCCCGGCCGCGCACTGCGCCGGACCAGAGGACGCCCCTGCATCAGGTCAATGAATCCCGGCGAAGCATCCGTAACATCCGACAGAAGATGAGAAATCACCGAACCAACGGCAGGGCGTCCGCCAAGCGATTTCAGGTCTGCAGCCCGATACCCGCTCTGACACTGAAAGGCGTCGTGCGCTCCAGCAGATCCGACGAGAGACCGAATGAAAATCAGACGGTCCGCAATCGACGCCGTATAAGGCATCAGTTCCGTCACATGAAAACCAGGCAGACTCGTCGCAATACACTCAAACTCACCGCGTATCTCAACCGGAGCCTCTGGCTTCGGATCGATCGTGTCGAGGTGCGGTGGACCACCGTCGAGGTGGATGTTGATGATCGATCCACCTGTTCGCATCCCCGCAGAGGCTGATTCTGCGCGGAGCAGCCGAGACAGACCAGGCAACCATGGCAGCCCCCCCACCAACATCGCCGTACGGCGTCGAATGGCACCGTCTTTCGCCAACCTGCGTTGTGTAAACCTGAACACTCTTCACTTCCTCTCTGACTTCGAGGACGTTCCTGCTGTTCCCTCTGCTCGCTCCACTGTATGCACATGAGACCCGTATTGGAAACAGCAAACCAGGCAGGAAACTCACGGATCGTCTGAGTCCTTGAGTTCCGGGAGTTGTTCAAAAACCGCCGTCACCTTTTCCAGATCAACAGCCTCATCGCCCGCCGGAAAAGGAAATTGAACCAGACTCCAGTGCTCTGTGAAAGAAGCTGCTTCCCCGGGAGCCAGTCTCTCGCGGGGCCCGATCGGTTCCAGTTCGATCATCTCACGCTGCTGCGGATACCAGACAGAAACGGTAAGCCCGGCAACCTCGTTGTAGACACGGTCAGGATTCGCCCGAAAGCGTTTGATGAACAAATGGTCGCCCGGCATCACATAGCCCAGCCAGCCCGCAAATGAATCGAAGCCCAGCTTGGGCCGTCGTGGAGGTGCAAGGATCTCAACAAAACGACCTCGCTGCCGAATCAGCGGATCCTCGTTATTCGCATTCAGGATTGCGGATTCTTCGTACATCACATAGCCAGCAGGAAAGCGGCTGGGAGTTTCGCCACGGGGGATCAGACAGATTCCTCCGCCAGGGGAAAATGATCGTCCCCAATGGCAATATTCCACGGTTCTGTCGCTCACATTCACCAGCGTCTGACGACAGCTCAGGGACGCTGCCTGATCGCTGCTGCCAGCCCCCTCCAGGTGAAAATCACGAATCACCTGGAGACCACTCTGCGGGTCCTCCTGACTCACCATCCGTGCAGATGCAGGGCCGGTAATCTCACTGCTCCACGCGCCGGACCAGATGATACGGTGCGAGGGAACCACCAGCTCCGGCCCGAAGTCGAATCGACCGGCTGACGACAATGGAGGATCACCGGACCTCCACGCTCGCTCCCGCGGATCCACATACATGGAGTTAAAACCATTCAGACTGTACTCCAGAACGCGACCGCCTGCCTCAGGGCACAGCACAACTCGAGTCTCCCCGCGGCTCAGCTCAATGGCATTCGTGTAGCCGTGCCAGGGCTGAAACCGCGATGTATCTGTCAGACGCCCTCGATAAGACGTCAGCACAGCCTCCGTAAACGCATCACGCACATCGGAACCATCACTATTGCCGAACCCCGTGCGTTGAATCATCAACAGCAGCACCAGCCCACGAGCGGGATCGATCCACAATTGAGTTCCCCATGCCCCCCCATGTCCAAAAGTCCCGGGAAACAGATGCCGCGTCACACCCTGCGGATGCTGCAACAGACACCACCCCAGTCCCCATTGATTCCCCGGGGTGAAGCCCGTCGTCAGGGCTCCGGTTTGAGGCGTCAGCATTTCCGTAACTGCTGACTTTGTCATCAGCGACGACTGCTCCCCGCGAACAATTCTGAGAATCGCCTGGCCGAATTTCGCCATATCGTCAGCCGTCGAATACAGCCCCCCGGAGGGATTGGGCATGCGCGGCTGAGTTGGGTCCGGGATCTCTACTGCCTGCAATTCACCCGGCTCTGCGCCGGGACGACATGTCGTGACCAATCGAGACGCCTGTGCTTCGGTCAGAACAAATGCAGTGTCCTGCATGCCCAATGGCTCAAAAATGTGTTGCCGAAAGTAATCCTGCAGGGACACCCCCGAAATCACCTCAATCAGCCGCCCGGCAACTGTGATACCGCTGCTGTATTCCCACCGATCACCCGGATGAAAGCGGAGTGGTTTCCGGCCGATTGCCTCAACCTCTTCCTGCAGCGTGCTCAAACCGATTCGCCCTGACGAACGCGGCAGACCGGCAGTGTGAGTCAGAAGATCCCGGACAGTGATTTCCCGACAGGGAGTACCATCATCGAGTCGCGGCTCCGCGAACGCCGGGATGAACTTCGAAACAGCATCGTCCAGCGAAATCAACCCCTCCGCTGACAACTGCAGCAGGGACGTTGCTGTCACCAGTTTGGTCATGGATGCAATTCGAAAGATCGCATCCCGACGGATCGGATTTCTGCCTTCGACATCAGCACTTCCGTCGGTGGTTACGAGAACAATTCCGTTGGAATCTGCTGTCACCGTCACAGCCCCGGTTATCTGACCGGTTTCGACCTGCAGACGCATCGCCGAACTGACGGCCTCAGAAAAACCATCTTCCCATTGCGGCCCCTGTGCGAAACAGGGAAGGGTGGACAACAGGACTGCTGTGAACAGACACACGACGCGCATCAGACACCTCTGCGGAGTGCGGAACCGGAAACCAGAACTGGTTCCCCAGTGTATGCTCTGTCGGCAGAAAAATCAGTTCTGCGATGATATCGACCGAAGGAGTTCAGCCTGCCGCTGATGAAAATCGGCTCGCGTAATGTCACCGCGTTCGCCGTAAATCTCGGTAAGCCACTCATGAGCCTGCAGCAGAGATTGATCCAGCTCAAGGGCACGCTTCGCCGCATCAATTCCCGCGGAGTCGTCGCCCAACTGCCCAAGGACATGGGCCAATCGCCCCCAATATCGCGACCGCGATGGATTCACCTGCAACAGCTTTTCGTAGGCAACTCGTGCCCCTCGCATTTGCCCCGACTGATGCAGCGCGGAAGAGAGGATCTCGAGGGCGTATTCCTGCCGAGGATTCAATTCCAGCAACTGTTCCAGGAAATCAGCGGCACGTTGCACCTTGCCGGTCTGAATCAGAGATCGCCCCATCGACAGCAGCACCTCCTCGTCTGTAGCATTGCGATCCAGCGCGCGTTCCAGCTTCTCGATGGCGATCCGAGCTGACGGAGTGTGTCCCCCAAGATAGGCGACCTCAGAGAGGTAAATTCCCTCCGCTCGCTCAATCACATCGGGGTCTGAGTCTGTTCCGGGTTCTTCAAACAAAATCAGTTCCGGCTTCGTCAGGACAAGACCTGAGTTCTTCTCAGGTACCGCATTGACACGACGAGCCAACACGCGATGATCGGTCTGCGCCGAGTGGACGTCCGCAGCCGGATATTGAGGCATGTGACAATCGATACATGAATCACTCACCGCCTGCCGCTCCGCCATCCGCTCACGACAGTCCTGATCATCGCCGGTGTGACATTCCATGCAACGATTTCGATACCAGTCCGTCTTCTGATCTGCTGGTGGCACCTGATGAGGATCGTGGCAGCTGATACAGCTCAATGCACCTTCAGACTTCACATAGCATTTGCTGACATGCATCTGCTCAACGTGGCTCACTGCTCCCGCAGCTCCCTCGCGAACTCCCTTTGTTTTCACAAAGATTGTCCAGATGTCCGAAAGTTGCATTCCCGGCCGGAAGTCAAACTCACTGTGGCCGTCTCTCAACACTCGTCGCTGACCGGCAAGGTGACACTGATTGCAGACCGCGTCCAAACGGGAATCCTGAAACACACCGGGGTTGATAATGGGATCCCTGACCGCCGCCGAATCGCCCTCGTTGGAATGCAGCGCAACGTGTTCCTCCCCCGGACCATGGCAGCGTTCACAGCCGATCATCGTCTCTGCAAATAATGGTGCCTCGAATCGATCAACTTCATCGTTTGCCGGCAGAGATCTTCCCGCGTGACAGGACAGACATGCATGCGTTACGCGCCGTTCGAATCGATCGTGAAAAACCGGATCATACCCGGGAGAAAGAGCCCAGCTGTCGTCCCCCGCATACCACGTAATCGGAGACTGATACAAACAGCCATCAGCGTTTCTCAGCCATGATCTGCCGTGCGCACCAGAACCCGTCACCACATCCATCGCAAACTCCTGCTCATAGACAGCAGTACCGTTTTCCAGGAGTCGCTGCTCCGAGTGGATGAGCTCGTGCCCGCTACGAATGGCTGAATACTTTACGCCAGCAACGTTGGTGAATGAAGCATCCGTGTAGTCTTCAACAGGATCATCCTCGTGAACCAGCTTCAGAGAATTCGCCATCGGATGCTGGAGATATGCGTTGCCAATTTCCCGATGGCAGTCAAGACATGCTGCAGAACCACTCCAATGACTTTCAGCTTCGGAGGCTGCGAGTGAGCTCGCTTCGCCAGCCGCCGGAAGATCCCCCAACACGGCTCCGGAATCTTCACGGCGAGCGGATGGCTCCGGGACACACCCCGCTGACAGCAACGCCGTCAGAACACCTCCGACCACGATTTTCCGTGACAACAAATTCAACAGAGCAGACTGTTTCATTCCGCCATCTCCACGGGGGCTCCGCGACCCTCAATAATCAGGATGGAACGGGCATCAGCCGCAACCTGAAATGACTCCTCGCCTTCCCCATACCACTTGACAATGACTTCCAGGAAATCCGTGCTTTCAGACAGAGGAAATGTCAACACGCGTTCGTGACTCGCCGCATAACTTGTCCCTGCCACAAGTTCACGCGTCAAAGATCTTCCAGCTGAAATCACCGTCACCCGCGTGTTGATCGCGTTGCGATTTGTCGCGGTTCCGGTCAGTCGCACCTGCAACGAGTTCGCGGGAGTTGTCTTGTTCTGCATGAGCTGAGCAGGGGAGTTGTGGTGCACAATGCACATGTCCAGATCTCCGTCCCGATCATAGTCAGCAGTGCCGATGCTGCGGCCCACCCGACGCTCATTCAGGAATGGGTTTTCATCACCGCCGCACTCCTGCCAGCGCACGCCGTCGAAGGAAAATAACTGCGGGACCATCTCATACCCCTCCGCATATCGGGGATCAATATGCCCGTTCGTTACAAACAGGTCCATGTTTCCATCAAGGTTGAAGTCCTCCATCACTGTCCCAAACCCCAGCTTGGGAAGTGTCAGTTCACGCAGTCCGGTCATGCCACTGACATCCACAAATCCCTGAGACCCACGATTCTGGTACAGGGTATTGGACTCACCACTAAAATGAGTCAGCAACAGATCGGGAAAGCCATTCCCGTCATAGTCGCCATAGCCCACACCCATGCTGGCCTGAGGTTCACCCGTGGCATTAAATGCTCCGCCTAACAGCGGAGCGGCATTGGTATAGGCCCCCTCAGCTCCTCGCTTAAAGAGGAAATTGGCCGTTGTATCGTTGGCGATATAAATCTCAGCTCCAGCTTCACCATCGAGATCCGCAATGACAAGGCCAAGTGCCTTATTGCCGGGGCCACTCAAACCAAGTTCGCCAGCATTCTCCCGCAACGCCCCAGCACCATTGCTGATGAAGCAGAAGTCCGGTTGAGACTCCACATTACGGGGATGACAAATCGATGGTATTCCCTCCTTGTCAAGACACTCAACCGGATTACAGGCATCGTAAATCGCATAGTTGCAGACGTATAAGTCCAGATCACCATCACCATTGATGTCCGCCCACGCAGCTGTGGAACTCCAGACATCACGAATCCCCACCATCAAGCCCGTGCCGTCTCGAAATGTCCCGTCGCCATTGTTCAGGAACAAACGACTGCGCCCTGAATTGGCGACAAACAGGTCGTCAAACCCATCGTTGTCAAAATCGCCTGCCGCAAGCCCATGCCCAAACCCGTTGTCGTCCAGCCCGGCCGCCGCGAAGCAATCCTCGAACTGCCCACTGACACTCTGACGAAACAGTTGGTCCCGCCCCAGCGACGCATCGGATTCAGGACACTGCGCTCCACCCTGACTGAGGTAAAGATCGATCAATCCATCACAGTCAACGTCAATCCAGCCCACACCCCCACCGGTCGACTCAGTCATAAGAGCGCGGGGGCTCGCTCCGTTATCGAAGACATGCGAAATCCCAACCTGCTGAGCAACATCACGAAATACCGGGAAACTGGTGTCGAACACCGCAACTTCAGCGCGTTGTGTCTTCGGCCTGAAGTCAAAATCCGTCGTTGGATCCTGCTCCTTGCCTCCCGGAGCCACCTCACCATCGCATCCCATTGCAAGGATGAGAAGAAGCACGAAAATCATCGCTCCGACGTCAACGCGCCCTGCCCGGATCTTCATGTGGATTCGTCCAATGCAGAATGAAAAAAACCACATGACGGCTAACCGTCATGTGGTTCATTATTGCAGAGAATTGCGATTTGCGATCAGAATTCGCCGACAACGTTTCCATCACGGCGGTGAGACAAATTATATCGCACCAGGTGGTCAATATTCTCGCTCAGGAACCGAACGGAACCGTCACAAAGAACGACCTGGCAACCGCCCGTGTGGTTACTACTCGGTGAAGAGCAGCGTGGGTCCCACTCGTCCCCGGGCAACCACGCTTTGTTCGTGTTGTTGATCGGGTTACGCATTGTGTTGACCGCACCAAGCGGAGATGCCCAGTTTGCATCAAACTTCGCATCTCGCTTGAAGATCGAGTTGTTGGCACGCCAGTGCATGCTTTCGAAAAGCAGCACAGTATTCGACGTCCCGTCAGTAATCTCATGAATCCCGCGAGAGCCGCGGAACATGAAGACACCATTGATGTTGGGATTGTCGTTATTCCATCGCTCACTGATCCACGGCGTGCCGTAGCTGCCCTTCACGAATCGGTTGTCAGCAGCGGGGAAGTCAGGCACGTTTCCGCAATCCTTCCACCCAGCCCAGATGTGTCCCATGTTTCCAATGTAATCGAGACCTGCTGCCGGGCCCTGGTATGGGGCCGTCCCCCAACCACCATTGTCAATCTCGATCAATTGATCGCGACGGACTTTCGGCTGATCGTTCGAAGGGCAAATGAAGGTTGGGATGACGATTTCAGCCAGCTTTCGCGGTGACGGCGTATTACCGATCGTACCGGTAAAGCCCATCCCAATATTTGGCACATCCCCATTGGCAATCGGAAAGTACTGGGCAATCTGGTTGTACAGATTCGCCTGATCCATGTAAGGCATTGCCATCAGCGTCCAGGGCCATGAGCCGTTCACATACCGGGGATTGCTGGGGTCTGGCTGCTGATGATTCTGGCCGTTGAACCAGTTCATCGGAAACTGGTTGTAGGTGTCGTGATAGTTGTGACAGGCCAACCCAAGTTGCTTCAGGTTGTTCTTACACTGGGTACGACGAGCAGCTTCTCGAGCCTGCTGAACGGCGGGCAACAACAACGCAACAAGAATTGCGATAATTGCAATTACCACCAGCAGTTCGATCAGCGTAAACCCGCGTTTTTGACGCGATCTCAACATGATCAACCTCCATTGATGCAATAACAAAGACAAGAAATTAGTTCAAAAAAGAAAACAGCGGGAACCACGAGATCACCCCGCAACTTCCAACTGATACTCAACACGTCAAGACAATCTTTTGCTGCGAGGGTAACTTCCCCGCCACCGGATTCTCCCTACTGTTCATCCCCACACTCAACAAACACTGTTCGTCGGGATTCCAGACGCCTGCATGAAGTCAACTAACTGGCATCAGGGCAGCGAAATATCGAAGTCTCCTCCGCCAGCGTTCACTGTATACTTCAACGTCGTCTTGTTGGCTGATTCATACTCGGGTGGGATGACCGAACCCTTGTTGTACTCAGGAGCGGAATTCTTGCTTCCACCAGACTGACGAGCCTTCAACATTTCCTGCATACGGCTGGTATCCATCCCGCCGCCGCTGCCACCACCGCCGGTTTCCTGAATCTGCTGCAACGTGACCTTATGTTCGCCAGCCACCGCCCCCTCTTTGCCACTTTGGGAAATCAACACAAAGCGTCCCTCAGAGTCGGTTCGGCCTGCGGACGAGACTCCACCAGCAACCGGATGAAAGGTGACACTGACGGACGCCAGTGGCTCTCCGCCTTTCTTCAAGGTTCCCGTCACGTACTCGAGGGCCGGCCCACTTTCGCCACATCCGGCCTGAAGAAACAGGGCAATCAACGCAAGAAAACTGAGTTGGAATTGGCGTCGGAGCACAGCAGTAAACCCGGCTGAGAGGAAATAGGAAAGTTTCGCGTGGAGTATACCGCGCACAGGAGCAGACGTTAGTTGAGCAATCGACCTGCTTCAAGACGCAGATCATGGTAATTTTTGTCTCAGAAAATTTTTTTTTCATTCACTTTTCGTGAATCACCAGGATTTGTCCAACACGTTCAGCTTCTGCAAGACAACGGCCAAAAGGTGAACACGCGACCAGTATTGTCTGTGAGCACTAAAAACGCGCCCCCAGGGCAGAAGCAGTTTCCGTGTCTCCGCACGAGTCGGCATAACTTTGGATCTTGAGCAACAAAGCGGGGGACAGATCGACGGCGGAAGGTTGCAGCAGAATCTCCGAACGCAACTCCCGACCATACGCCGCGAGCCGTTGCTCTCGTTCCACCTCCGGTCTTTGCTGGACCCGCAACAGGTTGGCGTACTCGTGATGAGCCAGTGGACTCAGCGGATGCAGTCGGATTGCCTGCTGAATTGCCTTTTCAGCATCCTCGTACTCTTCAACCTGTGTGTGATACCACGCTCGAATGACCCAAACCATATGGTCCTCAGCAGCATTTCCCGAGACTTGCGTCAGCAGTTCCGAAACTCGCTCGATATCGCCACCACGATAGGCCCGGTACAGCAGGAAACTCAGCAGCACGGAGTCATTCGGATATGTCTCAAGGAATCCCGCCAGCTGTTTTTGAGCCTGCTGACTCAATTCAATCATTTCCGCAGTCGGAGAGGTTTCCATGCCGCTGATTACATCCATGGCGGTGGTCACCGCCAGAGCGACTTTGAAACGTGCTTCATCCGGCGCACCTCGGAGCCACCGCTGGTTTTGCTCGGCGGCATTTGTAAACGAGAGGATATCGGCCATGATCAAATAGCAGTAGGACTCGCGAGGTTCTGCCCCAGCCTGAATTGCTCGGCGAATGGCACGTAACATATCAACTCGCTGCAGGGTCATCGCGTAGAACGAAATCACACGGGAGTGACTATCAGTGTGACGAGGTTCGCTGCCAATGACCTGTTCACTTGTCCGCAGCGCATTCAAAGGCGAATTTAATTCGGACCATTCCACTCCAGCCTTCTCCGCCAGCCCGTAGACAAAGTTGGGATCTGTAGACGGAATCTGCGCGAGGATTTCCACGAGATCGCCGTGTCGGTCTTGTTGTTGTGCCGCTTCCGCGGCGCGCCAGAGCGCGTCGGCGTGTCCTGGAGTCCATGCCAGCCACTCCTCGGCAACCTGCCGCATGTAATCCCAGTCCCCCTCTCTGGCGGCAACTTGACAGGCCTTCTCAAATCGATCGTGCCCGGCGTTGATTCGATAAACGTTGACCGCATACAGCGTTGCACTAACGACGATGAGTCCGGCCGCGACGAGTGCAGCAGAGGCCCGCCGCCTCCCCCCATTTGCACTCCGTGGCTCAACTTGAGATTGACCGGATCCGCCGGATTCGCCACCACTGTTGGTCACTTCATTGGACATGCTGTACCTTTGGAGAGAAATGCAGCCGCCAGGATTTGTTTAAGGCCTGAGTTGGACTGCCAGTAATCTACACTGTTGTTATTCGGCGGCAAACGGGAATTCGCCGAATGCACAACAGCAACGACCCCGGTACCGGCTGGATACTGCATGCTGTCAGTCGTGCGGAACCATGCTCCCCGGATGCAGCAGGGCGGGCGACACCTTGTTTGGACTCCGGGCAATTGAGAGAAAATCCAACGACCCACGTTTTCACACTGACAGTGGATTCACCGCAGCAATGACCCCGTTCGAACTGAAACGCTGGTATTCGCTTTTGCCCCTGCTGGCCTGGATCGGTTGCTGCCTTTGCGGCTGTACTGGTTCAGATGGTGAAGAAACCCTGTCACAGGCCGAGCAACTGCTGATCCGCGGAAAATCCGTTGAGGCCGATCAGCTGCTGCAGTCGATTCCCGAGAATTCGCCGGTGCACAGTGATGCGCTGCTGGCCCGGGCAAGAATTGCCATCAGACGCCGAATGTACAGCGAGGCATTGCCATTGCTGGAACAGATTCCGCGAGACCGCAGTCGAACGTCAATGACCGCCGCCGGGCTGGCACTGGACATTCAATTCCGGGATTGCAGTCTTTCCGCGGCGGCTGAACTGTGCCGATACCTGCTCGAAAATGAAGACGATAACCCGGCGCGCAAGTCGATGCTGGCAACAATCCTCGCAGTCGGCGGCAAACGGGAACAGTCTGAATCATTGCTGCTGGAAATGCTCTTCGCCGGCAAGTTAAACATCAAAGACCTCGTTATGCTCACTTCGCGCGAACGATTGCCTCCGGAATCCGATCGCCTGTTTTCGTGTTCCGACTACAAGGGGACAGATCCACTGACGCTCTATGCACTGGCCAATCGCAGTCTCGAACAGGGTGATCGGAAGAAAGCTCTGCAGAGACTGATGACCGGTGCGGCACAAACACCGGAAGCTGTGCCTGTTCAATCATTGCTGGGTGAGCTGTTAATGGATGAACCAGGCGGCAGTCAGTTGCGAAGCTGGGCGTCAGCCCTTCCGGAAACGATTCGGAAGGAACCTGAGATCACGCTGATCTTCGGACTGCTTGCCCGACGCCTGCAACGTCCTGAACTGGCGGCCAGCTGTTTTATTTCCGTGATCAAAGCCGACCCTTTGAATCGTCGCGCGATCTTCCAGCTTGCTCGCGTTCTTGCTGATTCAAACCCCACTGCAGCTGCTGTGCTGCAAAACCGTGCCGACCGGATGCTGAGGTACTCGGAGCTGATGGAACGCGTCCTCAACCGCGCGGGGGCAGACACTGCAGGCTTCTCGGAACTGCTGGAAATCCTTGTGGAGTCGGGACGGCCAGCTGAGGCTGCTGCGTGGGTGAAGATGGATAATAATCGGCATGGACTGGACACGCTGAATCCGGAAACCAGCCGCGCAATCAGCCAGTGGAATCCTCGCTCTGGAAAACGGTTTGATGCAGCGGCATTCCTGGACCGTCAACTCAACCTCGCGGAACAGGACAGCCCGAAGTGGTCTGTACTGCTGGCATTAGCCGATGAGGCTGATTCACCGCAGACATCCCCAACTGCAGCGCGTTCCGCGGTCATCATGTCAGATCAGGCGCAGCCAGCCGGGCTGAATTTCACCTACCGGGCGGGCGGAGTCAGCGCGGGAGCTGTGCGTATTTTCGAATCCACCGGAGGAGGCACCGCAGCGTTTGACCTGGACATCGACGGCCGCCCCGACCTGATTTTCACGCAGGGGGAACCGTGGCCTGACGGATCTCTCAAGCCTGCCGCAGACAGAACTCTCAGAGACCGTCTGTATCGTGGGACACGCAGCGGCTTTCGTGAAATCTCAACCGTCGCACTTCCGGATGACGACGACTATGGCCAGGGGGTTTCAGCGGCAGATTTTAACAACGACGGATTCCCGGATTTGTACATCGCTGCCATCGGAGGAAATCGACTGCTGCTCAATAACGGGGACGGCACCTTGCAGGATGTCACAAAAGAATCAGGCCTGCACTGGGAAGACTGGACCACAAGCTGCCTGATCATGGATCTGACTGGCGACTCTGTTCCAGACTTGTTCGACGTCAATTATCTCACTGGCGACGATGTTTTTCTTGTGGAGTGCGGAGAAACGCGATGCTCGGTCCTCGCTTTTCAGGGCGCCCCGGATCGACTCATGGTTGGCACCGGCGACGGTCGATTCCTGCCGGCGGCAGAAATCCCCGTCGACACACCACCCAAAGGACTCGGTATCTCCGTTCTCCCCGAAACGTCGGCTGAACGACCAACCGTTTTCATTGCGAATGATCAGGTACCAAATTTCCTGCTGGTCCCGAATTCCTTGTCTGACTTTCAAAATGAGGCGTCGTTACGCGGGATCGCGGTCAATGCGAACGGACGCCCTACAGCGTGCATGGGTGTTGCCGCGGGCGACCTCGATGCTGATGGTCGCACCGATCTGTTTGTGACCAACTTTGAAGGAGAGGCCAACTGTCTCTACCTGCAACGACTGCCGGGGCTTTTCGAAGATGCAGTGCAGGGCACCGGTTTGCAGTTGCCAGGAATCCCGTGGGTTGGCTGGGGCACACAGGCTGTCGATCTGCAGAACAACGGCTTACCCGACCTCGTCGTTGCCAACGGCCATGTGGCAGATTTTCGCACCCCGGACATCCAGTCTGCCATGCCGCTGCAGTTATTCCGTAATCTGGGTGGGTTGCAGTTTGAAACGATCGTAAGCAAGGAAACCGGCGAAATCCTGAACTCTGAACATCTGGGCAGGTCCGTTGCGATCCTCGACTGGAATTGCGATGGTCAACAGGACTTTGCTGTGTCCTGCATTGACACACCTGCAATTCTGGCAACAAACATGGGCTCCGATAACGGAAACTGGCTCAAGCTCAAACTGATTGGCGTTGAGCGACCGCGAGACTGCTCCGGAATTCGGATTCGATGTACTCGAGGTTCCGAGACAACATGGCATCACGTCTCTTCCGGTGATGGATTTCAGGCAACCAATGAACGTCTCGTTCACATTGGTTTGGGAAACGCAAAAACAGTGGATACACTGGAATTCCACTGGAGCAACGAGCAGATCGCTGTGTTCCGGAACATCGCCGCCAGCCAGTCTATGGCTGTGATCGAAGGGCGAGAAAGCTGTTTCTCTTTGCCTGAATAGACTGCCGTCGCCACGATTTCCGGTCTATCGCCCCTTCTCGAATCCTCGTTCCACCCGCTCGAAGCAATGGATCAAATAGAAACGATCCTTCCGACTTTTGTGGAGACCAAACCTCTCCCTCGCCGAAGAAATTAACAGAGAGTGAGAAGCCAAGACATTTGTTCACTAGAGGTAAGCGAGCTCATCCCGACGATGCAGGCCCCGTGAAAAGGGTAGTGTAAGCAACGAATTTGTAGCCCTTATTGTCGGACACGAATTCATAACGATCTGGAAAAAGTGATGAGCATTACTAAGCCCGAAGCAGCAACAAGCTTCGATTCTGTTACGCTGGATGACAGTCAAGGTCAGTCGGTCGCACCGGCTGAGCAAGTTACTCACCTGTCGGTTCTTGAGCGTGCACTGGCTATGGAAGACGCGAAGGAAAGAGCATACCGAGACACAAATCATGGCGTCTGGTGGCGGGCATTGAACTACCGTTGCGGATTCTGTCTCAACAAGCTTTCACATTCGGCCTGGTCCCTGCGAAGTCTCGTATTGATGCTGTTCTCCCTTGGAGAGGGCTATTGCCCTCACTGCTTTACAGTAAAAATTCACCCCATCGGCATTCTCAAGTTTCTCGTCTCCCCGATTCGAGCCCTTTACTATTCGTTCCTCGACGCTGAACGATCCTGATCATTCTTTGCACTCCTGACGCAACCACAGTTCCCCTTGACCGGGAATTCAGTGCACGATCTGCGCAAGGCTGCAAACTCCACACCTGTTGACTGGAATCCGGGTGTGTCTGCCAGGACTCTCTGCCCTTGAGTTGAGAGCCAACTGCGGGGCTGATTTCTCACCAAACACCGAGTGGTTGTCCACGTTACCCCCCCCACAAACGCAGCGGGCCGCTGGATAAAACGCCCAAAATCCTCCGGACAGCGTCCGCTCATGCTCCCGGATTTCGAAACTGGAAACGCAGGCCCCTCCACAGTTGCAAATTGCCTTGCAGTGGATGAATCTTCTCCTAGCTGCGGAAGTCACCGTCGGCCAACCAGCCTGCCTGCAGGCGACCAACAACCGCGATCTCTCTGAACCATTACTCTTTTTTGCCGATACTGATTGGGTGCTCGTCAATGCAGATCTCCAAAATTGTCAGCCAGTTGCAGCCGTCCGAGACTCTCGCCGCAGCCGCAAAAGCTCGAGAACTCCGCGCGCAGGGTATCGACGTTCTGGGATTCACCGTGGGTGAACCCGACTTCAACACCCCCGCTCATATCCGCCAGGCGGCAATTGCTGCAATGGAAGCCGGACACACGCGATACACCGCAGCTACGGGCATTCCTGAATTGAAACAGGCCATCTGCGATCAGGCCATGGACCTGCACGGTGTCGCATGGAAGCCTTCTCAGGTGACTGTTTCCAATGGCGCCAAGCATTGCCTCCACAATGTGCTGCTGACCTGCTGCGAACCTGGCGACGAGGTCATTATCCCAACGCCATACTGGGTCAGCTATGCGGCCCTTGTGGAACTCGTTGGTGCAGTGCCTGTCCTTGTCACCACCAATGAAGAAGATAACTTCTGCCTGACCCCGGAGCAGTTTCAAGCGGCCATTACGCCCAAAACACGGCTGATCATGCTGAACAGCCCCAGCAACCCCACCGGAGGTGTCTATCCTGCAGCAGCGCTGCAAACGATAGCCGAAATCGCAGTTGAGCACGATCTGATCGTCCTTTCAGACGAAATCTATGATCGCCTTATCTATGCCGGACACGAATTCAGATCCTTCGCTTCGCTTGGTGAAGCCGTGAAGGAACGCACGATTATCGTGAACGGCGTCAGTAAGACCTACGCCATGACTGGCTGGCGGATTGGGTGGACGCTGGCACCCGAAAATATCAGTGCTGCAATTAATCGGCTGCAAAGCCAACAAACTTCCAATCCCTGCAGTATTTCACAATACGCTGCAATCGAAGCAATCCGAGGACCTCAGGACTGTGTCGCTGACATGTTGAAACTGTTCACAGAACGGCGAGACTACGTAATCGGGCGACTGCGAGAAATCCCCGGAGTTTCCTTTGCGGAACCTGGTGGTGCCTTCTACGTGTTCTTCAATGTCAGTCACTACTTCGGCAAGCCGCTGGGAGGCGGTGATTCGGTGTCCAACTCAACGGAATTCTGCACGGCGTTGCTGGAGCGTGCACACGTTGCCCTGGTCACCGGAGATGCATTCGGCGCGCCAGGCTATGTGCGACTCAGCTTCGCTGCCGGTATGGACGAACTGTCACGAGGAATGGATGCCATCCGGAAGTTTCTTGAGGGCTAAGCTTAACAGCTCTCTGTCATGTGGTCGGTGCGGTAACAACCAGCTGCCCCCAGGTCGGATCACGGACTGCAATCGTCACAGAAGATCGGACAAGGGCAGCCGGAACCGCTGCTCCCGAAGAAGGCCGCTTCCGAAC
>JAFMMM010000082.1 GCA_017859815.1 Planctomycetota bacterium
GGTGAATCCTGTTCAGGACAAACTCTATGGGCGAGGGTCGCCGCCAGTAAAAAAAAAAAATCGGACTGTCGAAATCCGCTCCGACAGCCCGATCGTTTGTTTGTGCAAATCGTTCAGTTGGCTTCATCCGCAGCCCACATCACCGGAGACAGCAGTGCAGGAGCAGACACCAGTTCCGACTCCGTAAAGTAGATCTGCTGTTCCCGAGCCGCTGATTCGGGGCTGTCGCTTCCGTGAATCAGATTCATCTGCCGGCTGGCACCGAAGTCCCCGCGGATCGTTCCAGGAGCAGACTCACGGGCGTTGGTCTTGCCCATCAGAGTTCGCATCACCGAAATGGCCTCCGGACCTTCAACAACCATCGCCACGACAGGACCGGAAGTGATAAACGCCTCCAATTCCGGGTAGAACGGCTTCTCCACATGCTCGGCATAATGCTGGCGACTGAGTTCCGCGGTGATCTGAAGCATCTTCAGCCCCACCAGCGACAATCCTTTTGCCTCGATGCGTCCAATGATGGTCCCGACCAGACGTCGCTCGACACCATCGGGCTTTACCAGAATCAAACTACGTTCGAGAGCCATAGCTAAAAATCCCACCGGGAGTGAATAAGAAGTTGGCCTCTGTTTCGACAGAGCACCATGAACACGAGAAAGCCGACGTCAAAATCAGACAGCAGCCCCCTTCATCAATTCAACAAATTCGGCAAACAGATAGTGGCTGTCGTGAGGTCCTGCGGCAGCTTCCGGATGGTACTGCACCCCAAACACCGGATGCTCTTTGTGACGCAGACCTTCCACCGTGTTGTCGTTCAGATTCAGGTGTGTCACCTCAATATCGTCCGGCAGACTGTCTGTATCCACCGCAAATCCATGGTTCTGAGAAGTGATCTCGACGCGTCCCGTGCGACAGTTCAGCACGGGCTGGTTGGCACCTCGATGTCCAAATCGCAGTTTGTAAGTTCGGCCTCCAAACGCCAGGCCCAGAAGTTGCAGCCCCAAACAAATGCCAAAAACTGGTTTTTGGCCGATTAGCGTACGAATCGTGTCGATGGCATAAGTCAAAGGTTCCGGGTCACCCGGACCGTTGGACAGAAAAACCCCGTCCGGATTCATCGCTAAAATCTCATCCGCAGTTGTCGTTCCAGGCACAACCGTCACCCGACACCCAAACTGGCGAAGATATCGCGCGATGTTCCACTTCATTCCGAAGTCCATCGCCACAACATGAGGCCCGTCTGACGTCTCGTCTGCTGCAGATACATTCAGGTCCATCGGGCGTCCCAGGACTCCCAGAGGAGTGTCCCATTCTGCGGGAGCATCCGGAATGACTTCACTGACCAAATCGCGTCCAACGAGGCCCGGTGCATCCTGTGCTTTCCTGACCAGTGACTCATCGTCCTGATCGATCGTTGACAGAATGCCCTTCATGGCACCATGAGTGCGAATTTGCCGCACCAAAGCACGAGTATCAATCCCCTGGATTCCAATGATATTGTGCCGCTTCAGAAAGGTGTCCAGATTCTCTTCAGACCGGTAATTGCTGGGTTTGTCGCACAATTCGCGAATCACAAATCCCTTCAGAAATACCGATCGGCTTTCGACATCCTCGCTGTTGACACCGTAATTCCCAATCAGCGGATAGGTCATGGTAACAATCTGACCAGTGTAGGACGGGTCTGTCAGGATCTCCTGATAACCCGTCATGCTGGTGTTGAAAACCACCTCGCCGTCAACCTCACCGTCCGCCCCGAAGGCTCTTCCGGTGAAGACCATCCCATTAGCAAGTGCCAGTTTCGCCGGACGTCCGGTCATAACCGCAGGGTCCTGTCGTCTAATTGTGTGATTGGGACTGGTGAGAGCAGCTGAAGACAAGGGCTGCACCGATTGAGCGAAACGGCCATCATTGCGGATTCGGCAGATGCTGTCTTTCCGACAGCACAACCGCAGGTGCAGATCACCGACCGCAGGCCACCCACTATTCAGGACAGAAATTCAGGACAGAGCGGGGCAGTCAAAACACGGCCCCGACCGGCCGGAAGCGTTCCGACACGACGGAAACACCTCCGGCAGAAAAGCATGCCTTCAAGCTGGTGCGGAATTCTAACGGCTCCTTCACTCTTCGCGAAATGACACGGAAGATCCACCCTCAGTTTCGCGAAAATCAGATCTCTGATGCACCGTCTCGCGGCAACTGTGCACGAATTGACTGCAGCAAACGAGCGAATACTGCACCGCCTGATTGTCCCGCCGTTGCATTCGAGAGTTCTGCACCCGAGATTCCTGTTAAAGCAGACTCAATCGTCGATCGCATCGCGGGCCTGCGATTCAACAACAGCCAATCCTGGTGCAGTAAACCCTCGCAGGATGGGTGCGGCGATCTCTCGCCTGTGCCGAATTCAGGATCCACAGTTGCGCAGCGGAAATCCCGCGGTTCCAGACCCGCGAATCGGGGAAAATCGCCGCGGATTGTCCGCAGTTTGATCTCATCATGATTCCGCAAATCGTGCTATACTTGCGGGCGCAGTCGGCACCGATCCGCTCGATGAACCGGAAATCTGTCGTCAACAGAATTCGGTAACAGCAACCAGGCCACAACTGCAGACCCCGAGACAAATGTCAGACGGGGGAAACTCGACAGTTCGGGTAACTTTCTCAACATCACCGCGATCCTGTTGACTGCAGGAACACTGGAAATTGCTCTTCCATGCTGACTGACACAAACAGCATTCTGGCTCAGCTGATTCACTCGTCACACCAGGCGAGAAAGAACACTGCCGAGTCCGGCGAGTTGATTTGTCGAAGTTTTCTTTCCCGGCTGTTGCTGGGGATGAAAGCCCACAGCGTGACAGCATTGGCACATTCACAGCGAGTAGCGATTATTGCCAGCGGTATGGCGCAACTGCTCGGGTGGAATGAGGAACAGCGACGCCAGATCGAGATTGCTGCCGTTGTGCACGAAACCGGCAAGCTGTCGATTCCGTCCCACATTATCAGCAAACCGGGCAAGCTCACCAGCGAAGAATACGATCACACGCAGGTGCATCTGCATGCCGGAATTAATCTTCTGCAGATCTTTCGGACAGATCCCGCAATCATCACGATGCTCAACAGCCTGCAACGGGAACTCTCCGGTGAAACAGCCAGCGAAGACATTGCGGAAATCGCAACGGAACTGCCATTGGGAACACGAATTCTCGCGGTGGCGGATGCCTATGACTCGCTGACCAATGATCAACCGTGGCGGCGAGCAAAAAACCACTCCGAGAGTGTCCGCATTCTCCTTGATGCATCACCAGCGGACTACGACGAACACATTGTTCGGACCCTTGATCGCTGGCACAGCCATGGAGGAGACTCGCTGAGGAATGCGGCGGGGCGATTCGAAAAAGGCGCACTTGCTGTTGTGAATGCCGAACAAAAGCAGGACCTCAATCAGCTGGCCGCCAGTATCCGCTGGCTGGCAGATCTGCAGCGGCTCTATGATGGCTACCTGATTCTTGATGCAACAGAGCACTACTGCCTTTGGAGCGACGGGATGCCCGGACTGACCGGGTTGCCAGCTCACCAGACACTCTATCGATCCTGGCTCAGCTCAGATGTCATGCTGACCCCGCCGGAACAGGAAGAGGCACTCACGACAGAGCACGACGATACAATCATCGCCGAAGTCCTCCGCACCGGACAACCTCAGTTCGGCAGTTACCTGTGTCGATTCAGCGGGACTCGACACCTGAAAGTTGAGACCTACACAGCCCCAATTTTCGACAATGAACGGGAAATTCTCGGAGTAATTCAGATGCTCAGCAACAAGGCTGGCGTCCGACTCCGCAGCCGTGATTTTGTCGAATTGAAGCTGGCTGCCACCCGCGATGCGCTGACAGGGGTGGCAAACCGCGGTCAGCTGGAAACGCAGCTCCGCACAATGCTGGAAGAATGTCATGCGAGTGAAGGATCTCGTCAACTCAGTGTGATTTTTCTGGACGTCGATCACTTTAAGAGAATCAATGACAACTACGGCCATCAGGTCGGAGACCAGGTTCTGGTCGATCTTGCCAGACTGCTGCAAAACGAAACCTACTCCGCTGAATTGATTGGCCGTTACGGCGGTGAGGAGTTTGTTCTGCTCTGCCCGGATACGGACCTTGAGTCCGCCGTGCGTCGAGCGGAACGACTGCGGCTGACCATTATGAAAAGTGCGGTGGGGGGAGTTTCCACGCTCAGCGTGACTTCCTCACTCGGCGTGGCACTTGCCCAGCGTTCCGACACCGTCAAGTCACTGCTGGATCGAGCCGACTCATGTCTTTACAAAGCCAAGGCCTCGGGAAGAAATCGCACACGGTCTGAGGACGAACTTGAAACCGGGGAGGATTCCGATACTTCCGGTCGCAACACGCAACAACTCACCGAGCACAATGGCCAGTTCTTCTACCACGATCGATTTGAAGTCAGCACATCCCTGGAACTGACAGCACTGAAACTGCGAGCTTTCATTGCGGAACACACAGGGACGATCATCGATCAAAAACAGGGCTGGATCAAAATGAGTGTGGGATCGGCTGGGTTCTTTGGACACTGGGGCAGAGCCCCCGAGCGTCAGCCTGTCGACCTGGTAATTGAATTCGAAACCAGCGGTAGCTCAACCAAATCCACACACAGCGAAAAAGTCCGTGTGACGCGTACCATCAACGTGGAGATTCACTCGCAGGGACGAGTGCCGGGGACGGATGAATTTGAAGGTCGCTGCCGCAGTCTGATTCGGGACTTGCGTGCGTTTTTACTCACGTCCTGATTCTTCCGCCGAGGCAAAAAAGCTGGAAAATCCAGCCCGCCTGCTCAGCCCCACCATCCAAAGATTCCGCTGCCTCAGACGAATCGCTCCCGGCACCTGGATCATCAGCACCGTACTGCGTGCGGGATTGACCATCGCGCAGATGTTCAAATACACTTGCCGAGCATGCATTTACGTCAATTTCATCGCCTTCCTGGATGGGGGGGCTCTGACTGCCTGTTCGGCAGTTCCTGTCGCTGAAATCATTGACGCGACAGGGTTTTCTTCAGCATTCAGGATAGTTGCCCAACATGGAGTTCCTGGACAAAGTTGGTGACTTCTTTACTGCCACCACCCAGACGGTCGAACGCGCAATTACTTCGATTTTTGGGTCTTCCAATGAACGACAAATGCGTCGGCTTGGATTCATCCGGGAAAAGACCGGGGAAACCAGAATTGCATCGGGATCGCTGCTCGATCGAATCAATGCTCTGGAGCCACAGTACGAGCAACAGTCACCAGAAGAACTGATGCAGACCGCAAGTCGCCTGCGACAGCGCCTGCGCGACGGTGAAGCACTTGACGACCTGCTGCCCGAAGCATTCGCAGCCGTCCGCGAATCCAGCCGCCGCTTTCTGAAAATGCGACACTACGAAGTGCAGCTCATCGGAGGCTACACGCTGCATAAGGGAATGATTGCGGAAATGATGACGGGGGAAGGCAAGACCCTCGTTGCTACCCTTCCCGCATTCCTCAATGCACTCAACGGTCATGTGCATGTGATCACAGTCAACGATTATCTTGCCCTGCGTGACATGGAGTGGATGGGCCCCGTCTACCTGAATCTTGGGCTGACGGTGGGTGCCATCCAGTCCAATATGAATGCCGCGCAGCGACAGGAACAGTACGCCTGCGACATTACATACGGCACCAGTAATCAGTTTGGTTTCGATTACCTGCGTGACAATATGAAACCCACCCGCGAGCTGCAGGTTCAGGGTGAGCTGCATTACGCCATTGTTGACGAAATCGACAACATTCTGATCGACGAAGCCCGAACCCCTCTGATTATCTCCGGCCCGGCACACGACAATCTGGAGAAATATCCTCGCGCCGACTCCATCGCGCGTCAGTTGCAGCGGGACGTGGACTTTGAGGTGAAAGAGAAAGAACACACCTGTCATCTCACCGATGAAGGTGTTCGCAAGGCTGAACAACTGGCCGGTGTGGACAGCTTCTACACTGCAGGGAATATGGAGTGGCCTCACCTGATCGATAACTCGCTCAAGGCACACCATCTGTACCGTCGCGACGTCAACTACGTCGTGGAACGCGGCGAAGTCGTCATTGTCGACGAAAACACCGGGCGAAAAATGGAAGGCCGACAATGGTCCGACGGGCTGCACCAGGCCGTCGAAGCCAAGGAAGGTGTCAAAATCAAGGCTGAGACCCAGACTCTCGCCACAATCACCCTGCAGAACTATTTCAAGCTGTACAACAAACTCTCCGGGATGACCGGAACAGCAATGACCGAAGCGGAAGAGTTCCTGAAGATCTACAACCTCGATGTCCTGGCCATTCCCACGAATCGCCCGTCACAGCGAATCAACTTCCCCGACAACATCTACGGAACCGACAAGGAAAAGTGGGATGCGGTCATGCTGGAGATCGCTGATGTCCACAAAACCGGTCGTCCGATTCTGGTCGGAACCACATCCATTGAGTTGTCTGAAATGCTCAGTGGCCGCCTCACCCGTCGCGGCATCAAACACAGTGTTCTGAATGCCAAGTTCCATGAGCGGGAGGCTGAAATCATCGCCCAGGCCGGACGTCTCGCCGGCGTCACCATCGCAACCAACATGGCAGGTCGCGGAACCGACATTATCCTTGGCGGTAACCCTGAACATTCCGCCTGGGAAGAACTCAAAGAACGCTACAGCTCCCGACTGGAGGTCCCTAAGAGTGAATGGGATCAACTGACCCGGGATATTGGCGAGAGCGAAGGAATGACCGCCGAAGGTAAGGAAGTCTCAGCGCTTGGGGGACTGCATGTCATTGGAACAGAACGGCATGACTCCCGACGAATTGACCTGCAGCTGCGCGGGCGGGCCGGACGCCAGGGTGACCCCGGGTCCAGCCGCTTCTTTATCTCCCTTGATGACAAGCTCATGCGGCTCTTCGCCGGTGATGCTGTCAAACGAATTATGCAGTGGGCCGGCCTGACAGAAGGCGAGCCAATTACCAGCCCAATGGTGACAAGACGACTGGAAGCCGCCCAGAAAAAACGCGAGGAACAGCACTTCGATCAGCGCAAGAATCTGCTCGAATATGACGAGATCATGGACGAGCAGCGCAAGCGGACATATAGCTTCCGCCAGCAGATTCTCGACGGGCAAAACTGCCGTGACCTGATCCTCGACATGATCGGCGAGGAAATCGACCGCTGGACAGCCAGATTCCTGGGACGCAACTACCAGCGCGAAGCCATCGCGGCGTGGATCGCACAGAAGTTCCACCTCGAATGCGACGCTCAGGATCTGCGCGGTATGGAACCTGCCGAGATTGAAAAATGGATCCGCGATGAAGGGGGTCGCCAGGGCGAAATGGCGATCCGCGAACAGTTCGATATCCATCTGCCGGAGGACGCGGAAAGCCAGCTGGAGTGGAACTGGATCGCTGTCGTGCGCTGGGCCAATCATTTCTTCGGACTGTCGGTCAATGATCGGGAACTTCGCAGCGAAGGACGTGAAGGAGCCATCGACCTGCTGACCAACCGTGCCGCCGAAGCCGTGCAGCGTTGGGAATTCAGGGAACTTGAGCCACTGACAGACGAACTGTTTCCGCTGAAGAGTCTGGCACAATGGGCCAATTTCAACTTCATGCTGGGACTTACTGCCGAAGACCTGCAGAGTCTTGACCAGCGCGAACTTGGAGAACTGCTCCGCACTCGCGTCGCCGGACAATACGATGAAAAGGAAGTCACATTCCCGGTCTCCGTGGGAATGCACAACTTTCTTTCCGGTGACGGCAGCCAGAATGAACGCGCCCACCGTGAACGCCTGGCACGCTGGGCCAACACGCGATTTGATGCCGGATTTGACCCTGAAGTCTTCGCCGAGTTCATCTCGTCAAAGATTCAGGAAGAACTGCTTTCGGTGGCCCGCAGTTTCCTCGAACGGCGACCGGATCCGCAAACGGTATCGGCAAAGCTCGATGAGTTGCTCGATTCAGCAAACCCAGCGGCGGGGATTTCAGAGACACAGGCCGAGAGCGTCACTGCATGGCTGAACACAGAAGTTCCGGCAGCCGGTTCCATCAGCGCTGACAGCCTCACAGGACTTCAACCGGATCAGATTCGGCTGGAAGTTAACCAGTGGCTGGAACAACGATTTCGTCCGGAATTGCGACAAACTGAACGCTCGATCCTGCTGGAATTTGCCGACACCGCATGGAAAGAACACCTGTATTTTATGGGACATCTGCGGCAGGGAATTGGTTTCGTTGGTTACGCACAAAAAGACCCGCGTACCGAATACAAACGTGAAGGGCGACGTGCCTTTCTGGCGATGTGGGAACGAATCGCCGAACAGGTGACACAGACGATTTTTCGCGTCGAACATGAAAGTCCGGCTTTTGTAGGTTCACTCTGGAATATCACAGCCACAGAACACGACCTGACTCCGCCGGCTGGTGCAAGCTCTGTCGATGAGATGGAAACCAACGCTCCGGAAGCCGGTGAAGAAGGAAAAACCATCCAGCCAATCGTCAACAAAGAAGCGAAAGTCGGGCGAAATGATCCCTGCCCCTGTGGGAGTGGAAAGAAATATAAAAAGTGTTGCGGATCCTGACCGCCGTCAGCCTCTCGACAACCCTGTCTTCAAATCTGCTACCCGGCATCCAGCAGAACGGAATCTGCGATGTTCGCCCTGCTCAACCTGATCTATCTCAGTCTGTTGCTGCTGCTCTCCCCGGTGATCCTTTGGAGGGTACTGCGGCACGGCAGGTATCGACGCGGACTGCCTGAGAAATTACTGGGCCGAATCAGCCTGCCCGATGACCCTCGACCAGTCGCCTGGTTTCATGCCGTCAGCGTAGGAGAAGTGATCCAACTGCAGAAAGTCGTTGACGACTATCTGAAGCAAAACGGTGAGCAGCGGCGAATCCTGATTACAACCTCCACAGATACCGGGTTTGATCTGGCTCAGCAGCGATTTCCCGACTGTCAGGTCTCCTGGTTTCCACTGGATTTCTCATGGGCAGTTTCTGGTGCACTGGACCGCATTCAACCCGACTTTGTCGTGCTGATGGAACTGGAACTGTGGCCCGGGTTCCTTACCGCCTGTTTCAGACGCCATATCCCGGTGGCAGTCGTCAATGCCCGACTGAGTGAACGCAGCTTTCGGCGGTACCGGCTGGTCCGGCGATGGATGCTCCCTGTGCTGGGCAGGTTGCAGCTTGTCGCTGCTCAGTCACCGGCTTCGGCACAGCGTCTGCAAACCCTTGGGGTCCGTGAGGAAGTGTTGCACGTCACCGGCTCGGTAAAATTTGACGGTGTGCAGACCAGTCGGGAAAACGCGGCCACCATTGCTTTACGCAAAGCCCTCGCAATTCCCGCAGAAGCTCGCGTTCTGGTCTGTGGCAGCACTCAGGATCCCGAAGAGAAGCTGGGGATTGACGCGTGGCAGGTACTCCGCAGGGATTTCCCTGACCTTTACCTGATTCTCGTGCCAAGACATCGTGAGCGGTTCGATCAGGTTGCAACCACGGTGACGGAAGCGGGTCATCCACTGCTGAGAAAATCCCAGGCAGGGTCTGAGTGCAACGTTGCGACCGGTCCGGAAACAATCCGACTGCTGGACACGATTGGGGAGCTCGGTGCCTGCTGGGGGCTTGCTGATTTCGCTTTTGTTGGTGGCAGCTTTGGCAATCGCGGCGGACAGAACATGATCGAACCGGCGGCCTATGGAGCCGCTGTCATGTTTGGACCAAACACACGAAATTTTCGGGACGTCGTCCGAATTTTGCAGGAAGCGGAAGCCTGTATTGAACTGCAAAATGAAGGCCAGCTGCTCACCACTCTGCAAAACCTGATGCAGCAACCGGAACAAGCGGACTCACTTGGACGCATGGCATCTGCTGCTGTAATTCGCCAACAGGGGGCAACAAATCGAACCACCGATTTGCTGCTGACGCTGACAACTCAGGCAGCGGAGTCACTGCGGGCGGCCTGAGTATCCTGCGTATGGCGTCTGCACCGAGTCGGCAGGACTGCTACAACTGCCGCAGCGTTCGCTGGGCAGCTGCATAGTTTCTCCCGCTCGCGATCTGCCGCTGGAATTCCATGCCGGCCGGCAGGAACTCTTAGCCTTCCGCAACGTTGACAAAAACCTTCAGTGCTTCCTTGTCTTCAACCAGCAGACGCATCATCTCGGCATAGGAGTCCAGTCCGTCTACAGGATTCGTCAGGATCTTTTCCAGCACACCAGGCCATGTCATTTCGCCAAGTGCGAGGTCTGAAATTCCCGATTCGAAGTGTCGGAAATTCGCATTCACGGATCCGATCAGCATCTTGTTACCCAGCACCCACTGGAGATTCACAGCATCTCCCGGAACCTCCACTTGACGATCTCCGCCTGTGATGCTGGTCCACACCATACAGCCGTTGTGACCAAGAACCTGCATCGCATCAAATGCCACCTGGCTGTTTCCGGTTGCCTCAATGATCAGGTCCGGACGACCGTGTTCGGCCGCCACATCGCCCAGCGAACGGTCCCGCGTACTGACATAGGTGGAGCCCATCCCTTCGGCAATCTCTGACTTCAGGTTCGGAGCCGCACCGCGAGCCATGGTCAGCACTTCCAGGCCCCGGAGCCGCAGCACCAGTGTGCTGAGCAGACCGATCTGTCCGGCACCCAACACCCATGCACGCCGAGGACTCCAAACCTGCAGCCGTCTTTGGGCCAGATATGCCTGCTCCACTGCCTTGGCCGCGCAACTCATTGGTTCAGCGAGAACATGCAGCTTCTTCAGTCCCTGCGGCATGCGCACAATGAACTCTTCATCGTCCACAAAGTACTCAGTCAGAAAACCGTGACGCAGATTGATCCCGCGTTCGTAATAAACTTCTTCACTGGTAATGTCAGACCGACCAATGCTGTCATAGACCGAACCACCCGGACGACGCACTGTACAGGTGACATAATCACCTGCCTGCACCTTGCGAACCTCCGGCCCGACAGCTTCGACAACTCCAAAACACTCGTGTCCAATGACCAGAAAGTCATAGCCTTCGGGAGCATTCCCGTACTGAGCTTCGTTAATTTCGCGATCTGTGGCATCAACACCTACTTTCAGAACCCGCACCAGTACACCCCGACCGTTGGGAATGTCTTCCAGTTGCGGCATCGGAAGTTCGGCGAGATGAACACTGCCGGGAGTCCCCGGACGGACGGCGATCGCTTTCATTGGAACCTGTACTTTCAGTGCTGTTATTCAGAAGCAATGACTGAGCAATGGCTGCTGAGTGTGGCGTCCCACAGGAAAAACTGTCGACCCGCCAGCGGAGCCTGCAGATTCTACGAGCGCATCAGGCCGATTCAAAGCCGACCCGGCTGCTGCCGAAAGTTCCGGGAAATTGCGAGAACCGAATGCAGATCTCGTCCGCACAAATCCCAGGCGCAGACGACACCGTCAGGGCTACGAAATCAAATCGTGCAGCACGTCACCATGCACATTCGTCAGACGCCGCTGAATCCCGTTGTGGTACCACGTCAGCCGCTCATGGTCGATTCCCAGCAGGTGCATCACTGTTGCGTGATAGTCGTACCAGTGCACCGGTCGCTCCACAGCTTTCCAGCCAATCTCGTCAGTCGCTCCGTACGAGATTCCTGGCTTCAATCCGCCGCCCGCCATCCAGATTGAGAAGCCATACATGTTGTGATCTCGTCCGGCACCAATGACAAACTCACTGCTCTGTGCAAACGGCGTGCGTCCAAACTCAGAAGTACAAAGCACCAGCGTATCCTGCAACATGCCACGCTGTTTCAGGTCCCGCAACAGAGCAGCCACCGGCTGATCCATCCGCCCGGCCTCACGCGAATGATTTCGCCGTACGTCTTCGTGACCATCCCAGTTGATACGAGGAGAACCGAACGATCCACCGGAAAACATCTGCACGAACCGGACACCGTTTTCCAGCAGCCTGCGAGTCAACAGGCAGCGACGACCGAAGTCTGCAGTTTCCTCGTTGTCGATGCCATAAAGCTCCCGCGTGGCCTGCGTTTCCTGATCCAGATCCGTGACCTCAGGGACAGCCAGCTGCATCTTTGCGGCCAGTTCGTAACATCGCATCCGGGCCTGCAGCTCCTGTTCGGTTCCGGACAGCTCCAGATGTTTTCGATTCAATTCTGCAAGCAGCGATCGCCCCGCCAGTTCCTGCTCCGCCGAAACCTCGCGGGACGCAAAGAGATCTCTGATGGCCGGACCTTTTGACTGAAATGCCACGCCCTGGTGCTGTGCCGGAAGAAAACCATTCGACCAGTTAATTGTCCCGCCCGCCGGCAAGCCGCGTGCATCCGGAAGAACAACGTAGGACGGCAGATCATCGGTTTCGCTGCCGAGCCCCCACGAAACCCACGAACCCATCACGGGGAATCCGTTCAGACGAAATCCCGAATTCTCCTCAAATGTTGCCGGCGTATGATTCGCCGATTCTGCAACCATCGAATTCACGATCGTCAGATCATCGGCCAGCTCAGCGAGGTGAGGGAACAGATCGGAGATCCACAGTCCACTTTCTCCTCGCTGTCGAAACTCCCAGTCGTTACTGCGCAACAGACCAATCTGATTGAAAAAAGTCTCCGGACGCTCAGATGCCTCCAGACTCTTCCCATGAAACCGCTTCAATTCCGGTTTGTAATCGAAGGAATCCAGATGACTCAGCCCACCGCAGAGACAAATGTGAACCACCCGTTTTGCTCGCGGCTGATGATGCAACGCTGCGGAAACCGAACCGGGAACTGCATCACCGCCGTGAGCATCGCGATTCAACAGTGAAGCCAGCGCCGTTGATGTGATCGATGCCGAGGAGAACCGCAGCAGGTCACGTCGAGAGCCGCCATGCTGAGACAACGCTGATTTCTGTCCCGTCTTCCCGACCGTCATCGCGCAATCTCCTCCTGCTGTGGGCCAAACATTCTGGCAACCAGAGCTTTTTCGGGCGGGGCCGTCAGATAACTGACAACGATCCCAAGAATGGCCGAAACCAAAATCCCCCACAACAGCGGGTCGAGGCCCAGCAAATATAACGGACGGAATTTCGATCCCGCACCAATGTTGGCGACAGGAGCCCATCCCATAATGCCAATCAGATAGAGCAACAGCACGACAAGAGCGCCCCCCAGCATGCTGGCGAAAACTCCATTCGCCGTGGCACGCCGCCAGTAACAAGCCATGATGGCCGGAACCAAAAACGTTGCTGCAGCACCCGTGCCGCTGAAGACAATCAACACCTGCAGGTAATCAACCGGATTCCACATCGCCGCCACAGAAAAGACGGCGGTCAAAATCATGGTTCCCCATGCAATCATCCGCAGCTCGCCACGCTTCGCCTGAGGCCGCCACAGCCGCTGGTAAATGTCCCGCACTGCACCGCTGGAAATCACAACAAGATAAGAACTGACTGTCGACATCACTGCTCCAAATGGTGCCGCCAGGATCAAACCAGCAATCAGCGATCCACCCGGCCAGTCCTTTGTTGTCAGTAAGGCCATTTGAGGAATGATCTGGTCCGGCTGTTCAAGCTCCGGCAGCAGCGCTCGACCACAAACACATATGATGATCAGGGGCAGATAAATCCCCGTGTTGTAAACTCCCAGCATCAGAATCGAACGCCGAATCACCGGGGTATTCTGACTGGCCATCAACCGCACCAGTCCGGCCGGAGAACCAACACCAGCCCAGACCCAGATCACCCAAAACGAGATCGCCAGTGACAGCGGCAAGAATTCCCGATCCGTGTCACCCCCTACGTGGCCCGGACCATAAACAAAGCCCGGCCCGGTGTTCTCCAATGAAACTCGAGTCGCATTCTCGAGGCCACCAGCAGCCCATAATGAGGCCACCAGCAGAATCATGACCCCCACGAACATCAGCAGGCTCTGAAACAGATCAGTCCAGACCGCAGCCAGAAATCCGCCCAGCAGTGTGTAAGCAGTCACCGTGACAGCAAAGACGATCAAGCCGGTGTGATACATGTAGTCCGAGTTAACCGCCGCGTCCTCAATGCCGAGGAATCCGCTGGGCCACGCCAGCTGCAGCACGATTGCTCCCGCCTTGAACTGAGCAAACATCATGAAGCCCAGATAAAACAGAATGAACACTGTGCACAGCAGGCCCAGAGATGGGCTGTTGAATCGCGTGCGAAACAAATCAGGAACCGTGATTGCTCCCGAACGCCGACTCAGTTGAGCCAGCCGTTTCCCGAGCACTCCAAAGCCAGTAATTGGCACCACCATGTAACCGGCAATCCACAGCGCAACGATCCAGCCGTAGGAATAAACCAGCGACGGAAATCCCATAAAGGTTCCACCACTCTGAACGGTGGCAGTGAGAGCCAGTGCCCAAACACCAAGACCACGGTTACCGAGGAAAAACCCCTTCATGAATCCGCCGGAACTCGTGGCGTTGTTCGCCTGAATTCCAATCCAGACAGACGCTGCAATAAACAGCGACAACATGAACATCGGGCCGTAACTGGACTGCATTTGCGCTGCCTGGCCCAGGATCAGTAAACTCTGCATCGGGGCCGGTGTGAAGTCGGTCATCAGTCAGCCCCCCAGACCGAGTTCGTCGATATCATCCAAATCTTCGCCCAGCTCGCCGTCACGGACGAAGTAGCTGCCGAACCACCATGACAAAGCACCAAATACCAGCCAGGGGACAACAACGCCCCAAAAGACCCAGTCCGGGAATCCGAAGACCAGATTCAAATCCCCCGGCTCACGCTGATATCCCATCTGATAGCTGACCGTCAGTGACCACGTTGCAGCCACGATCCAGATCAGGACGACCAGAATTGCCTCACGCAGGGATGACGTCACCAGCGGGTCGATGTCCGATTGCTTTTCGTCAGGCATCCGGAAGAACTCCTGTTTGCAGAAAACAAGCAAAAACGTACCTCGTAGTGTATCCAACCAGACTCCGGAAACCAATTGGCTGCGTCCGATCAGACGCTTACAGCCCCCCCTCCGCAGCCGTGACCGGGTAGAGCACAATCCGCTTGAGAGAATCCCGCTGCAGCAACTGCTGCCAGCCGTCCCACGACTGCAGCTCCTTCAATTCCATTTCCGAATATCGTTCCAGTGGCGTCAGCATTCGTGGGATCTCCGGCCCCAACACCTGCCGGTGCTGCAGTTCCTGAAACAGCGAGGGCTGCACTGTCACCGCATATCCATAGGAGCCTGGGATCCGATATCGCAGAATCTCGCCCCAGTTCACCAGCACATGAGTAATCCCCGCCGCAAGCAATCGATTTTCGATTTCCGCTGTTGCTGCCAGCGGTAGTTGACTTTCGTCCCGCACCGGAGGTAACTCACAGAAATAGTCTTCAAACAGACTGTCATCGAAGACGGTGTTGTACTGCAGTGGAAACTCCGCGTCGAAAACCTCGGCATCGCCAACCATCAGGACCTTCGACTGTTCCCCGAGTGTCTCGTTCAGTGCCTGCAGTTCGGGTCGTGCGGCCAGTTTCCGTGCAGCCTCAAGGTCCATCCAGCCGGGATGAAAACCCACCAGGGCCAGCGTGCAAAAATACACGTTCCAGACCGTGCCGGCCGCAACCACCATGCCGGTAAACAACCGACCCGGTCGCCCGGGAATCGCACCACAACCGGCACCGCAGATCACTGCGATCAGGGGAATCAAAGGCACCCAAAAACGATCGATCCGATGAGTTAATGCCCACCACATGAAGAATCCCCAGCCGACAATCGCTGCAATGGAAACCAGAACGGGACTGCGACGCAGGAAAATGAGTCCGGGAAATCCCAGCATCAACAGCAATGGACTCACCCATGTGTTCCTGATCCCCACATCGAGGAGATGGCCGGGCAGCCGCCAGATCTCATGCTCCGGCGCCCCGTGCGCACGCTGCCAGCGCTCCTCCAGCGCCGGATTCCACTCCGCACCACCAAAGACCTGGTAAGCCATCGGGTAAACCGGGTTGCCTGTGTCGCTCCAGTTCCTCAGCAGCCATGGGCCGCAGGCCAGCAGGATGCCCACCAGAACCATGCTGCCGGCTGCCAGAAACTGGCGTAACCGCTCACGCCGCTCAGTCCCGCGCGGGGCATCCCGTATCAGCTTCAAGAACTGAACCACACAGACAACACAAAGCGGTATGATCACCTGCAGCAAACCGGTGTACTTGCTGGCCATTGCGCTGCCCATCAACACTCCGGCCACCAGCCACGGCAGCACGGTTTGCTGCTCCCGCAGCTTGCTGTTGAGGACTAGTATCAGCAGCAATGAGATTGTCAGATAACAGGACAGTGCTCCCTCAGCGTAAGCAATCAGGGAAATCCGCAGCGTCCATGGACTGGTGATGTAGATCAGCCCCGCAAGCGGCGAGACTTTTCGCCCCAGCCAGCGTTCAGAAATTGCCAGGACACTGCAGAAACTTAACAGTTGGAATACGGCGAGCAGCAGCTTTCCACTCAAAACACCCGCGTACCAGTCGCCGGCACAGATCATCGCGGCCAGGCTCAGCATTTCGCTGAGGAATGGAAAGCTCGTGTAAACATTGTGCCGCAGAAAACTGATTGAACCGGACTGCAGCCACTCCTTCGGTCCCTGCAAATGGTATTCACGCACATCAAAGTCAGTTGGGGGTGAAATGGCACCAAGCAACAGCCAGCCCAGCATCAGCATTGA
>JAFMMM010000438.1 GCA_017859815.1 Planctomycetota bacterium
CCAGAAGATCATCCTGCGGGAGACGACAGAGCGGGGGGGAATCCTGACGATGCCGGGAATTCTGGCGATGAATCAGAGCCCCATTCTTCGCGGTGTCTGGGTGCTGGAGCGGATTCTCGGGCAGGAACTTCCGGAACCACCTCCCAATGTCGGTCAGGTTCGTCCCGCAAAGCCAGGAGAGTCGTTGAGCTTTCGAGAGCGTTTTGAACAGCATCGAAGCGATACAACATGTGCTGTGTGTCATGACCGCATTGACCCTCTGGGCTTTGCCTTTGGTCGCTACGAGGGAGCGGCGTTTTCCGAAAAGCTCACTGTGGATACGTCCGGGAAGTTGCCAACTGGCGAAGTCTTTCAGGATTTCACGGAATTGAAGTCGTTGCTGGTGACCAGCCAGCGTGAAAGAGTGATCAGAAATATTGTTCGGCGGATGGTTGCTTACGCCGTTTGCCGAAAGCTGGAGTTGTATGACCGGCCGTCGATTGATGAGATCACAAAACGGCTGTCGGCGTCAGATGGGACATACAGAGATCTGATCTTTGCGATCGCCACGTCTGTGCCCTTTAACGGGGCCAGGAGGACCGCTGAGCCTGCGGCGAAGGAGAACGAGTAATGACCATTCCGTTGAAACGCCGTGCGGTACTGCGAGGCGCCGCCGGGGCCGCTTTACCACTGCCATTTCTGAATTTGATGCAGGCTTCAGCCTCGTCCAGCGAAAAGTCCGGGACGCAGATGCGTTTCCTGACATTGTTCAAGCCGAATGGTGTTCATCCACCCTCGTGGAATATCAGTGGGGGCAAGGAATACGATTTTCGGATGTCGCCTCTGATGAAGCCATTCGTGAAGCATCGTGAGGACCTGCTGATCCTCGATAATATGGGGGATTTCGGTTTTTCCTCGCATGCAAATTCCACAAGGAGGTTTCTGTCCGGTCACCACCAGAACACTCGCAACGCTTCGATTGATCAGCTCATTGCTGCCAAAGTTGGCAAGGGGACACCACATCGTTCGCTTGAACTTACCACGGAGGGGTTATTCCCAAATCAGATTGGCTGCAGCTACATTTCGTACAATTCTGAAGGGGCTCCGATCCCGAGGGAGAGTGATCCGCAACTGGTGTTCGACCGGTTATTTCGTAATCCGCTGAGTCAGCCATCGCAGCGGGCTGCAATGAAAAGTCTGCTGGACAGCGTTGCGGAGGACGCCAGAAGCCTGAATCGGAAAGCTGGCAGCGAAGATCGCGAGACGATAGAGCAATATCTGACCGTTGTGCGAGAGACCGAAAAGCGATTGCAGGCGATGCAAACCCGGCAGCAGACTGCAGATTTCTCGAGGTTCGTCCGTCCCGAGCGACCGCAGAATCTGAACGCTCAGGTTGAGTCGATGATTGACCTGATCGCGCTCGCACTTTGGACCGATTCCAGCCGCTGCATCACGTACATGCTTGGAAATTCCAACAGCAGAATGATCTTCGATTTCCTTGGGGTTCAGAAACAGCACCACTACCTGTCACACTTTTTCCGGAACTTCAGCCGGGAAAACCTCGACAGTCTCCTGAAGATTAGTCTCTGGCACATGGAGAAGTTTGATTACCTGCTGACTCGGTTGAAGTCATTCAAAGAGCATCAGGGGACGCTTCTTGACAATACTCTGGTGATGTTCGGTTCCGGCATGGGACACAGCGATAATCATACGGTCACTCGGATCCCTCTTGTGCTGGCAGGCGGAAAAGGGTTCATTCGGACCGGTCGTTACGTGCGTTATTCCGAGAACCAGCCGTTGTGCCGTTTGCACCTTTCTCTCCTTGCAAAGTTCGGTGTTAAACAGCGGGATTACGCACAGAACAGTACACAACTTGCCGGTCTGGAGAGTTCGGATTTCTCGCCGTGGAAGGAACCTCATTTCGACAGTTGGATCAAGACTGACGGAAATTCTGTGTCTGTTCGTGGTCGGCTGCGAATGTCAGATGATCTCAACGAAGCGAAATTATTCTACATCGACGTAGAGGGCCAGAAATCAGTGCTCCTGGAAGTTGATTTCGGGGACTTTCATCGCTTTAACGTCGCCTACCACTGTGGTACGGCCGTGACGTTGAAGGGAAAGCGAGCGGTTGGGGAGAACAGGATCACGAAGATCGAATCACTGGAATCGTTGTTTGGGCATGCTCCTGGTGACGCTCCTGGCTAAGCTGGTTTGGCCAGTTGCATGGGGGGAACAACGTCGATCCTGGTATGCCATTGAACGGTGAGTAAGCCTCGTCAGGGCCGCATCAGGCGGATGAGTCCGGTCAAGCCCAGGATCAGGAAGATCAACACGGGAAGTACGAAGACTGCTGTGGCCAACGCTGGTTCCTGATCAGAGCTCTCATCTCCCGTTTCATCGGTGTCGGCCGAACTGCTCTCGTTCGTGTCAACTCCGAACATTTCCCGGAGCATTTTTCCTGCTCGCCGCTTTTTCTCTTGAGCGTCCTCCGAACTGGTCGGCTTCGGAGCAGTGGACTCTGTAGCGGAGGTTTTGGAGTTGTCGGAGGCCTGGGATTTCTGCGGCTCGTCGCGGGAAGATGCAGGGAGTGAAGCTGTGATAGCTCTGTGAGCGCTCGGTCGCAAAGTCCATTCCAGGAGGCTGTGATCAGCACACTCGACGATTTTGTGGTTTTCCTGTTTCTCAGCAGCGCCGCTCACGTTCTGGGATGGAATTGGCAATGTCGCCTGTCCTGGCGACTGCGTGCACAGGACCAGGACGGCCGGAAAGATCACGAAAAAGTTGCGGTCCGGAATCATCGTTGGATTCATCTCGTTCTGGCGATTTTGTGCAGGGTGCGGCACATTGGCCGTGGAGCTGAACGCAGCTTAAGGCCTGTTTTTTACGCCGCTGCAGTGACCCGCTATGGCGAGAGCATGACAAGGTTCGCGGAGCGGAGATTTCCGAAAAAGTTTTCCGAGAGCAGACGCTGCTCCAACAGTATTTTCAGCAGTCTCACTCTGGGAGTAAAGCGAATGCGCGCCTGGAAAAATCTCCTCGATACTACTGTACCGGATTGAGTCTGTCTAAGTCCGCAGTTCGCGGAGATCAACAGGCGACAGGTTTCTCGAAGGACTGTGTCTGTCCTTCAGCGTGACTTTCAAACCGTGTTTTGGAGTCAGGGTAACGGCAGGCTCCATGACAACTTTTGTAGCCGGATCAATTTCAGCATGGAATCGGGAACCGATTGTGGCCAGAACCACTGCAGATTCGAACCTTGCGAGTGCCTCACCGATGCAGATGTGAGGACCGGCACCAAATGGAAAGAAACAGCTTTTCAGGACGTTTCGCTCAACTCCGTTCTGGAAGCGATCAGGGTCGAAGTTTTCCGGATCAGGGAAATAATCGGGATGGCGATGCATGATGTACTGACACAACAACAGTGTGTCACCCGATTGGGTGGAAAACCCACTCGGGAGTGTTTCTGCGTCCTGTGGAATCCTTGCAAACAGCCATGTGGGTGGTCGAAGTCGGATGGATTCGTCAAGGATGGCGTGGGTGTAGCGAAGTCTTCGGATGGACTCAACGTTGATGTTGTCGGCGTCGAATTCGGCGTGGACTTCTTTGATCCAGCGTTCCTCGACATGCGGATTTGTGGCAATGAAATACCAGCACCATGTCATGGCGTCAGCGATCGTCTCATGTCCGGCGGTTGTCAGGGTCAGTATCTCGTCTCGTAACCCGGAGTCATCAATGTCTCCGCCAGCTCGTTTTGTCCGCATGAGGCTGGACACAAAATCATTTTGCGGATGAGCACGCCGTATTTGAATCTCTGACCGAATGATTCGGTCAATATCCGCCATCGCACGTTCGTTGCGTCTATTGACGGGCAGAGGCAATAGTTTGCGGAAGGGAATCTTCGAATGGTAGAGGAATTCCGTATAGCGTCTGCGATCGTGAATTGCAGCGATAAACGTTTCCCGTTCACGATTCCATCCATTTCCAAACAGGATTGTCAGCAGAATATCGAGCGCGAGCTCTGACATTTCGGCTGCCATGTCCAGTTGCTGTCCAGCTTCCCAGCGTGAAACTCGGTCAATGGTGCAGT
>JAFMMM010000439.1 GCA_017859815.1 Planctomycetota bacterium
ACTCTCGCAGGCCGCCCTCCGCATTACGCTAACAAACAACAATCCTTCGTGCCTCCAAATCCAGCGGCAGTGGCCGGCGAATCTGCATGAAGCTCACAACAGCGACCGGCTGGTGATTCGCTTCCTGTGCGAGGCGCTCCTGAAAACGGTAGCATCACCAATTGTGACTCATCCCACAGACCAACGGCCCCCCCGTGGCATCCCGGCACCCTGCACGTCACCACGATTCAGGCCCGATCGTCGGTTGCATCCAACCTGAAGTACCGCAGAAGACTGTCATGAAATCCATCACCAGCGTCCCGCCAGTTCCCGAAGCCGCAAATCAAGGCCTGAGGAAATTCTTGATTGCGTTTTCCGCCGCTCTGCTGTGCACCAGCCTGCAAACAGTCTCGGCACAAACTCAACTGATCCCAAACTGGAATCTGCAACCGACAAACGATCAGCAGGCTCCCGCAGGCTTCACCATCAACGGTGACTGCTGGTATCGGCAGCTGGACGATTTCGGAGAACGATCGGGATGGGCCGTACGGCTTTTCTCTAATGCCGACATCGACCAGAACGGAAGGTTCTCCGGCAGTGTTTCCACGACCGTTGCCGGGCTCTCTCCGACAGATGGACGTTGGTTCCGATTCCGTATCCAGGCGATGGCGGAAGACGGTTTCGCCGTCAAACAGGACGACCTGATTCTGCAGGTGGAATTCTTCCGGGACGGCGGTTCCAACGCTCTGGATTCCATTTCCAGTCGCATCTATCCGCAGATTATTCAGGAACGACAGGATCTGTTGGACAACGGGACAAATCAATCGCTGTCAAATGCCACTTGGCGATCGTACGAACTGGATTTTCGCACACCCTTCCCCGAAATTGACACACTGAAACTCACCGTGCGAGTGGCTCAGGGCGCCGGATCCGGTGACAATTCTGAATTCATGATCAACGAATTCTCATTGACACCCATCAGTGGGGGCACGTCACAGCCGGCGACCACACCAACCCCGCAGGAACAACGCCCAGACCTGGCCATTGATTCGCTGATTTCGCTTGGCGGTCGCTGGTACGCTGTTCCCGATGCAGATACTGGAATGCCTCCGCGGGAATTCCACTGGGAAAATGCCGACCGCCTGATTTATCTGGCCGATCGTCCCGTTGCTCCCTTTGCAGGAAATATGACCGGCTGGCTGCGAAAGGGTTTTCTCGATCGGAATGGACAACTGGTCGAACGTGATCAACTGGTCGAAGACAATCTGGTGATCCGCGTCGCTGACCAGCAACTGCTGGTGCAGTCAAAGAACCTTCCCAATCACCCGGTCGCTGTCTTTCCCGATCGCTGGCGTACTTTGGATGGAAACCCGAACTACATTCGCGAACAACAGAACACCTGGCAGATTCCGCTGCAGCCCAAACAGGCCGCGCAGCCGCTGGCCATGCAAGGCGGCACCAATAACAATGGCGCACTGCCGATGGGGCCAATCGGTTTTGCAGTCAATGGCGTCGTCTTCTTCAACCCGTTCGATCATCTGCTGAATGAAGATGCCATCTGGAGACTCGACCGCTGCTGCGGCCATCCCTCCCCCAACTCCATGTACCACTACCATAAGTACCCGGTCTGCGTGAAATCACCGTGGAGTGATGATGGCGAGTCGCATTCCCCGGTGATCGGTTTCGCTTTTGATGGCTTCCCCGTCTATGGTCCTTACGAAACACGTGGTGAGCTTGCCAAAGATTCGCGCACCAACCCACTGAATGATTTCAATGTGCACTTCGACGAACAGCGGGGCTGGCACTATCACGTTACGCCCGGACAATTCCCGCATATCATCGGCGGCTACTGGGGTGAAGCAGAACATCGCGGACCCCGTGGACCACGCAGAAACCGCCCCGGACCGCCCCCCGGCAGACGACCTCCGCCGCGACAATCCGGTCAAAATTAGAGTCACGGTGTCAGATTGACCAGGTTCCCAATCGGCAACATCAATTGTGTCCCGCGATCGCTGCACTGACGCGGGCTGATTGTAGCGTGTATGATCTCGCCGCAGGTTCAATCGTTTGCCGTGCAGACGTTGTCCCGGCCAGATCAAACGGTGGGCTGCCATCGTTTCCAAACATTGCAGGTTCTCAGTCGGTGGCTCACGCCTCATCGCCTCCCGGTACACGCTTATGGACACACTCTTATCTCTCCTGATGCTGTTGACCGGGCTTGCTGTCGGTGCCGCCGCCGTATGGATTGTCCTGCAATCCAAATTAGGGCTGGCGGGCAATCTGGCGCGAGCAGAATCCGCGGCGGAAATCGTACGTCTGCAGACGGAACTGCAGCATCGCGAATCCGTAATCGATCAACAGAAGCAACGCGAGCTGCAACTGCAGCAAACAGGAACTGACCAGGCAAACACCATCTCTCAACTGCGTGCTGCCGGGGCGAAACACGAGGCCGAAATGAACGCCGCTCGGCAGCGAGCCGCAGAACAAATGGGGGTTCTCCGGGAGGCCCAACAGCAACTGTCAGATGCCTTCAAAGCACTGTCTTCTGACGCCCTGCGTCACAACAACGAATCGTTTCTTAAACTGGCGGAAGCAACACTGAAGCGATTTCAGGAATCCGCTCAGGGTGATCTGGAAAAACGGCAACAGGCGATCGACGCTCTGGTTCGTCCGGTGGAAAAATCACTCAAGGCCGTTGACGAAAAACTGCAGGACATCGAAAAGAAACGCGTGGAGGCGTACGCCGGCCTGCAACAGCAAGTCGCTCAAATGAGCGCCGGGCAGCAACAGCTGAAATCAGAAACAGAAAATCTCGTTCGCGCTCTCCGCCGACCTGACGTGCGCGGCCGCTGGGGAGAAATTCAACTGCAGCGAGTCGTGGAAATGGCAGGCATGGTTGAGTACTGCGATTTTCAGACTCAACAAAGCGTAGAATCCGAACAGGGGCAATTACGGCCTGACCTCGTGGTGAACCTTCCAGGCGGCAAAAACATTGTCGTTGATTCCAAAGCCCCGCTGGCTGCCTTCCTCGAATCTCTCGATGCCCCCGATGACACAGCACGTGAACATCACCTGATGACACACGCACGACATGTCCGTACTCACATCCAAAGCCTCAGCAAAAAATCCTATCACGCTCAGTTCGAGCACGCCCCGGAATTTGTTGTGCTGTTCCTTCCCGGTGAGGTGTTTTTCAGCGCTGCCCTGCAACAGGATCCTTCACTGATCGAAATGGGCGTGGAACAGAATGTGATCATTGCAACGCCCACAACGCTGATCGCACTGCTGCGTGCCGTTGCCTATGGCTGGCGACAGGAACGACTGGCCGAAAACGCACGCGAAATCAGCGAACTGGGCAACGAGCTCTACACCCGCCTGTCACAGATGGGCAAACATCTCAGCAAACTGGGCAAGAGCCTGGAGAGTGCGGTGAAAAGCTACAATTCCACCGTCGGCTCCATGGAATCCCGAGTCCTCGTTTCTGCCCGCCGATTTGACGATCTGCAGGTTGCTGATGCAGGAAAGTCTTTGGACGTCATCGAACCTGTGGAGCAAACACCACGCATCCTGCAGGCTCCCGAGTTACAGACAGGTCATTCGCCCACTGAAGACGATTCCGAAGACGCAACGTGATCTGCAATGTTGTTTTGGAACATCCGCCGCAGAAACGCAGTTCACACCGGAATACCACACCAGCTGTGCCACTTTCGGGGAAACGCCGGGCAACGCGTTCAGCCACCAGGTCGCCCGGCAGCAGTCCACGCAGCACGAATCCACAGCAAGCGTGTGGTGGCCGTTTTCGGCACGGCGATTCCAAGGGCAGTCAGCAGCTCTGTCCAATGCTTGCGAACGGACGGTGTCAGTAATTCCTCCCCCTTCAGGGCATGTCCGGGAAACGCTTCATAATACTGACTCGCGATGTGCTTTCCTCGCAGGCCCGGCTTTGCGGGAGACGGTTCGAGGCCGTGCAGTCCACCCTGTTGCCCCCACCACTGAACAGCGACAAAGTCGGGGTGGCCCGGTGGGATATCGCTCACATGAATGGTCGCCCCGCCGCTTTTCCACAGGAGTTGCTGCAGTCGA
>JAFMMM010000083.1 GCA_017859815.1 Planctomycetota bacterium
TGCTCCCCAGCTTGCGACGCAGCGCTCGAATATGAACATCGATTGTCCGCTCCAGGGCATTCGCGTCGTCTCCTCGAGCCGTCTCCATGAGTTCACTTCGCGAGAACGGACGGCCCGGCTGTGCCATCAGCGTCCACAACATGCGGAACTCCGTCGGCGTCAGCTCGTGTTCAACGCCATCAACCTCAAAGCGAAAATTCTCTCGATCAATCTGCAGGCCATGCAGATTCAATGGCACGGTTCCGGATTCCTCGGTGTCGGCTCGACGCAGCAACGCTGATATCCGATGCATGAGCGGCTGTACGCGGAACGGTTTGGTCACGTAGTCGTCGGCCCCCATATTGAAACCAACAATCTCATCAGTTTCAGCACCGCGTGCCGTCAGCATCAGGACAGGGATGTGTCGAGTGGCCTTGTCCGCTTTGATCTCACGGCAGACCTGCAGGCCATCGATCACCGGCAGCATCAGGTCCAGCACCACCAAATCGGGCTTCGCTGTACGGACACAATTCAGACCGGATCGGCCGTCGTGTTCCACCTCAACGCCGTAACCCTGCTGACGCAGATTCCACGCAAGGACATCGGCGATCGAACTTTCGTCTTCGATAATCAGAATCACCGGCTGCATAAGCGACTTCACAACCCGACACAGGAACAGCGAGTGCCCATTCGGAACACCCGGAAGTTAACCAGAAATCTGCTGGTGCCGTATCACGGCCCCTTCCACCATGTAGACCACATCTTCGGCAATATTTGTCGCGTGGTCTGCAACTCGCTCCACATGTCGTATGACGGAGAACAGGTGCAAACCGGCCTCAATTAACTTTGGTTCCTGTTTCACAACCGAAACCACTTCCTGAATCAACTCACTGTTCAGAGCGTCCACCTGTTCGTCCCGCAGGCAGACATCTCGTGCCAGTTCTGCATTCTGTTCCACATAAGAATCAATGCTGTCATGCAGCATGCTTAAAGCCTCGCGGGACATCTGTGCCAGCCGCTCGGGCAGTGGAAATGAACCACACGAAATAATACCGGCAGACCGTTCAGCGATATTCACCGCCAGATCAGCAACCCGTTCCAGTTCAGCTCCAATTCGCATCACAACCGCAACACGACGCAGGTCATTTGCGACCGGATGGTACAGCGCCAGAATCTTCAAACAGTCTTCGCTGATCCGATTGTCGAGAGCATCGATTTCCTCATCCCGAGCAGCCAGTTCAGCTGAAAGGCCCTCACGACCGGCGCGAAAACCATCAACCGAGTCATGAATCAACTCTTCCACGGCAGAACACATCGAAAGAATACTGCGATGCAGCGCGTCCATTTCGCGAACAAAGTGAATCGTCATCAGATGGTCCTCTGATCTCGCCGTGACAGCGGTTGTACGCCGAGCCACATCGTCGTGAAGTCGTATTAAGAAATGGTAAACTTATCGGCTTTCCCGGGACTTTTCAGGAAATCTGTCTGTGCCGCAGACAGCACCTCAGCCAAATCGACCAGTAATGTAGTCTTCGGTGCGTTTTTCACCCGGGCTGGTGAAGATCTTCATTGTCGGACCAACTTCAACCAGCCGGCCCTTAAAGAAAAAGGCCGTCTGATGACTGACACGTGATGCCTGTTGCATGTTATGAGTCACAATGACAATGGTGTAGCTGGCACACAATTCGCCAATGAGATTTTCGATACGGTCAGTGCTGGCCGGGTCGAGAGCTGACGCTGGCTCATCCATCAGGATAATTTTCGGCTGCGTTGCCAACGTTCTGGCAATGCACAGTCTTTGTTGCTGTCCACCGGATAACGCCATGGCCGATGTATGCAGGCGGTCACTGACCTCGTCCCACAGTGCCGCCTTCCGCAGACACGATTCCACAAGGTCGGCCAGGACGGCACGATTGCGTTCGCCAGCCACCCGAGGCCCATAGGCAACGTTGTCGAAAATGGATTTCGGAAACGGCGTCGACTTCTGAAACACCATTCCCACGTGTTTTCTCAACAGCACGACGTCCACGTCCGGATCCATGATATTCTGAGATTCCACGAAGCATTCGCCGGTACAACGAGTCCCGTCAATCAGATCATTCATCCGATTCAGCGTTCTCAGGAATGTACTTTTTCCGCAACCGGACGGGCCAATCAAGGCTGTCACGGATCGCTCCGGAACCTTCAGGGAGACATCAAACAGGACCTGCAAGTCGCCGTAGTAGAAGTTCAGGTTGCGGACATCAATTGCCGCAGAATGCGAGGATGTGTCCAGATTACGATCCACACCCTGCACTGACGGCGGTACTGAAAGAGCTGATTTCTCGTCGGTCATCGTTGCACCCCGGTGCTCATTGGAACCACCTGCTTTCCGCCGCCTGCAGCAGACAACTCTGCACACTGCAGACAGACACCTGCTACCACTGAATCCTGCGTCCAGCCCTTGCCCGAACAATCATCGCCGCTGCATTGATAATCAGTAACACCCCAAGCAGCACAACAATGCCCGCCGCCGCCACATCCGTGAACCGATCCTGCGGATCCGGCTGCTTGGACCAGTCATAAATTTCAACCGGCATCGCAGTAAACTGATCAAATGGAACAGCGATCACACTGATCGGATCCTGCAGCAACTGCAGCGGAGTCTCGATCCCGCCGGGACACATCGACGCCACTGTCAGCACGCCAATCATCATGATTGGAGCCGCTTCTCCGATGGCCCGTGATACAGCCAGAATGACACCCGTCGCAATCCCGGGTAAGGCCGCAGGAATGACCTGCCGCCAGATGGTTTGCCAGCGAGTGGCCCCAAGTGCCAGCGAAGCCACCCGGATCGAAGACGGAACCGCTCGCAGTGCCTCCTGAGAAGCGATAATCACGATGGGAAGAATCACCAGACTCATCGTCATCGCGCCAATCAGCACACTGCCGTCAAAGATTTCCAGATGCAGAATCCTAACACGGAACAGACCCAGCACATTGATCGCACGTGTCCCGTCAAAGAATGTCTGCAACGAGATCATCAGCGGACGAAAGGCGGATAAACCGAGTATGCCGTAGACAATCGACGGAACTCCCGCCAGATTCGACAGGTTGATGCGAATCAGCCGAACAAGAAAGTTGTCCGCTGCCATTTCCTCCAGATACACGGCAGATCCGACCCCGATCGGAATCGACATCGCCGCTGTCAGCAACACCAGCCAGAACGAACCCCACAGCCCCGCAAGTATCCCGCAGCGAACCGGATTCATGGAATAATGATTCGTCAGAAAGTCCGGCGCCAAGCGCGAAAGACTGCTCCACAGCACCGACCCCATCAAAACGCCCAGCACAGCCAGCGAAGAATACGTCAACAGCATGCAGACGGTGCGAAACACCTTTGCATTCAGCAGTCGACGCCGAAGCAGCGTGTCGGTTCCCTGGCGGAAGGAAACGGCCGGTTGGTCCACGAATTCACTCACTGGTATTCCTCCCGATAGCGACGAAGAATCCAGCCCGAAATCAGGTTGATCAGCAGTGTGAGCAGGAACAGGGTGATCCCGACCGCATACATGCTCATTCGACTGATCGAATCCGCAGCACTGTCACCGGTGCTCGCGTGCACCATGAAGCCGGTCATCGTCTGAGAACCCTTCAGTGGGTTCATGGCCATCACCGGATTTCCTCCGGCCGCGATCGCTACCGCCATCGTCTCGCCCACCGCACGCGAAAACGCCAGCAGAAACGAAGCCAGAATTCCCGACAACGCCGCAGGAACCACAACTTTCATCGAAACATCGAATTTCGTACTTCCCAGTGCGTGGGCCGCCTCACGAAGACTTCGTGGCACCGACCTGATCACGTCCTCACTCAGCGAAGCAATGAGCGGTGTAACCATGACACCGACGACGATCCCGGCACTGAGGCTGTTAAAGATCGACACATCGAGATTCAGCAAGCCCAGCACCGGCTTCAACAGCCACGGTGTGACAAATTTCAGCGCGAAGAAACCAAACACAACCGACGGAATGCCCGCCAGCAGCTCCAGCATCGGCTTCAGAAACTGCCGCTCGCGGGGACCCGCGTATTCAGTCATGTAAATCGCCGCACCAAGACCGGCCGGAATGCTGACGAGCGACGAAATCAACGCCACCATCATCGTCCCGGAAAGCAACGGCCAGATGCCGAACCTCCCCCTGTCACCCTCAACCGGCTTCCATTGCGTCGACGTCAGGAACTCCGTAACAGTCACCCGCTCGAAGAATGCCGTCTTGTCTCCCGGGGCATAAACAGCATTGCTGAGCAGCACGTAGACAATTGCACCGGTGGTCAGTACTGAAAGAGCAGCACAAACAAAAAGCCCGGTGCGGATCACGGTCTCATGTCGACGATTTTTTTTTGCCGAGAACCAGTCTGACATACTACCCCCGGCACGCGGCATCAGGACACCGGCCCCAGCCGCAGAAAAAACTCCAGGAACCCGCGAAAAGCTCTTTAACCAACCACTGACAACCCCGGTGCTGATTCTTGCAGACAGGCCGGACCTCTGCACCCGTGTGGCCGGGTCTAACCCACCCTTCCTGGATTCGCTGACAGGTTCCCGCGGCAAATCCGGGACACTACTCTGCCGTCACCTCGGCAATTGCAGCCTCTAAAGACTCCTGAGCAATCTTCAATTCGGCGGCATCCAGAGACACATATCCAACATCGCCAACCATCTTTTGCCCGTCGGTCAGGAAGAAGCGAACGTAGTCCTGAACCTCAGGCTTCTTCAGACTTTCCTTCTTCACGTAAATGAACAGCGGACGAGAAAGCGGCGCATACTCTCCGGACTTCACCGTTTCTGAAGTCGGGGCAACTCCGTCTGCAGGATCTTCGGTCGCAGAGATTTTCAACGCCCGCACCTTGTCCTGATTCGCGTAGAAATAAGCGTAACCGAAGAAACCCATCCCGCCATTCTCACCAGCGATTCCTGTAATGGTTACGTTGTCGTCAGCACTGGCACTGTAGTTGTCAGTAATGGAATCTTCCTCACCGTTGATCTCCTCCGTGAAGAAATCAAACGTGCCGGATTCTTCCCCCGGCCCAAACAACGACAGCTTCTCGTCCGGCCAGTTCGGGTCAACATCCTTCCATGTTGTCACCTCGCTTCCAGCTGCCCAGATTTTGTTCAGCTGCCCCACAGTCACCGAATCGACCCAGTCGTTTTCCGCGTTTACACAAACGGTCAGACCATCCAGAGCAATCCGCAGTTCCAGCAGCTCAACGCCGTTCGCGGCACAGTCAGCGAGCTCCGAGTCCTTAACAGCTCTGGATGCGTTGGCCACGTCGATCCGGCCCGCAATCATCTCCTTGAATCCCGTTCCCGAACCAGTCACCTTTAAGGCCACTTTTGTGTCGGTGAATCGACTCTCAAATTCCTCCTGAACTGCAGCGGCAACCTTGGCCACTGTGCTGGAGCCGTCGACCTGAATACGACGCACACCACTGCCCAGAGCCGGGCCGCCGCCACCGCTGCCGTCAGCCGGAGCATCCACAGATTCCACCGAACAGCCCACGCCAAAAATCATCAATGACATCAGAACTGACGCCTTCAACGCTGCCTGTCCGTCTCTGTTTCTGAACATTTCTGCCTCGCCTTGCTGATTCATTCGGCGAGCGGTCAACTTCCTAAGCAGACTCGCTCGCAGTACTGGGAAACATGTCGTTGCCAATCTGAGCAGTGAATTGTTAAGACAATGTGAACTTCCCGGAAAATTGTGACTCCTGCAGAGAATTCTCTGCTGCGACACGACGGAGAGCCTCGTGGTCTGCCTTTGAAAACGGATCCATGTGTGATGCAGGTTCCAGCAGCCCATGACGGGCTGAGGAGACCTTTTGGTGAGTACGAAGAGACGGAAGCGCCACACGTCTGAGCAGATTGTCGAGAAGCTTCGGGATGCGGATGCGATGCTGAATTCCTGCCAGGAGTTGGCGGTGGTGGTGCAGACTTCGGAGATGAGTGAGTCGACGTATGAACGTTGGCGAAGGCAGTTGGGTGGGATGAAGTCCAAGGAGGCCGGGCGACTCAAAGAGTCGGAGGATGAGAACAAGCGTTTGATGCAGATCGTGGCTAAACAACAACTCGACATCAGGATGCTGAAGCAGGTCAACGAGGGAGACTGGTCAGCCCTTCTCGAAAGCGAGTCGTCGTGCTGCAACTTCAGGAGGAGTTTGAATGCTTGCTCACAGCTCGAAGGCTGAGCGTTTCCTGGAAGGATGAATACAACCGCCACCGACCACACAGTTCGTTGAACGATTGAACCCCAGACGAATTTTCGCCCCCCTGTCCTACTTCCATTCGGCCACCGGCCTCACTCCAGCAGACAGCAGGGATCAGCTGACCCAACCTTCATCAGCACTGGTACAACTTTTTCAGGCCTACCGCTGGCGAAAGCTGTCGCTCAGTCAGAGAGTGGTGAAGGGGCTCGATTTTGCAGCCAGTTTTGTGGAATACCGATATGACAGACCGCTACGGATCCCGTCCACTCAGCAGCCTGCGGGTTCCGAAATCCATTCTTGCGAGCCACAAATGTCACGGTCTGATCTGCACGGACGCACACGCCACACGGCTCTCCACTGTCGCAATCAAGGCCGGATGGCAAGTCCACGGCAAGAATCGTGGCGCCGCTGTTGTTGATGCGGGCGATCACTTCCCGAATTGGTGACCGGACAACGCCGCGAACACCCGTACCCAGCAGACAGTCCAGTAACAGATCCGACTTCGTCAGCGGCCGCGAGAAGGAGAATTCACCGGGCTCACTCATCTCGCGCACACTGATCCCGCTGCGCAGCAGGAACTGCAGGTTGAATTCTGCATCCTCGCTGAGAACGTGCCCGCCGCGCAGCAGAAACACATTCGCCTGGACTCCCTCCGCTGCCAGCAGTCGCGCTATTGCCAGACCATCGCCACCATTGTTGCCATAGCCGCACACGATGGAAATTTGCTGCCACGGTCCGGTTCGCTGAATTTGCTCGCAAACCCCGCGGGCAGCATTTTCCATTAACAACAGTCCGGGAATTCCCAGTTGCTCAATGGCATCCTGATCGATCTGACGCACCTCTGCTCGCGACAGAAATTGCATCGGATACTCCTGTCCGGAACGGTGCCGGGATAAGCTCAGCCAACAGACTGCAGTTGCTGATGAGCCTCACGAAGCAGCCGTGCCGTGGTTTCAAAATCAATACACGCGTCTGTAATACTCACGCCGTATTCCAGTGCACTCAGATCTTCTGGAAGCTTTTGCGCACCCGCCTTAAGATTGCTCTCCAGCATCAGGCCGACAATTCCTGAGTTGCCACGGGCACGTTGGCCAATGACATTCCTCCAGACATCCGGTTGCCGCCGATAATCCTTATTGGAGTTGGCATGGCTGCAATCGACCAACAACCTTGGAGGCAGGCTGGCCTTTTGCAGCATTTCACTGGCCTGAGCGACCGCTTCCGTGTGATAGTTCGGACCCTGACGCCCTCCGCGAAGAATCAGATGACCAAAGTCATTGCCGCGTGTCGCCATCACGCAGGTCTTGCCGTCGTGGTCGATTCCAAGAAACCTGTGCGAAGCACTGGCCGCCTGCATCGCATTGATGGCAACTTCCAGACTGCCCTCGGTGCTGTTCTTGAATCCCACCGGCATGGAAAGCCCGCTGGCCATCTGACGATGAGTGGGAGATTCGGTCGTTCTGGCCCCGATCGAAGCCACTGTGATCAGATCAGCAATGTACTGGGGTGTAATCGGCTCCAGCATCTCGGTTGCCGCTGGCAGGCCAAGTCCGTTAATCCGGCACAGAATCTCTCTTGCCTTTTTCAGACCGGAACCGATATCGAATGTTCCGTTCATGTGCGGATCGTTGATCAGACCTTTCCAGCCCACAGTTGTTCGCGGCTTCTCGAAGTAGACTCGCATCACCACAAGAATTGTCTCGGCAACTTCGTCCGCAATCTGCCGAAGTTGGCCGGCATACTCAAATGCCATATCCGGATCGTGGATTGAACAGGGCCCAACGATTGCCATGACTCGTCGGTCCGTACCCTGCAGAATCCCCCGAACGATCTCGCGCGATCGCAGGACATGCTCCCCAACGGACGGCTCCAGCGGGTACTGCTCCTTCAACTCCTGAGGCGAGATCAGGGGAGTTGTGCCGATGATGTTGACATCCTGTAACGGATGTTCCGATTTTATCATGGGATGAACTGTTCAGCAGCGATGCAGCGGTGGGAGGGTTTGCGATTCAGGCCGCCATCACAAACACGGCCTTCAGCACTGGCCGGGGGCAAACAAGCACTCCGGGGTGCCATACCAGCCAGATACAGACAGTATCCGGAATTCACTCAGATCGATCAATAACAGCACTGGAAATGTGATCCCGACGCCAATTACGAAAAACATACAGATTTGCGCAACGTGCACGAACCGTCTGTTCGTCACTGCCAGCCGGATCCGGCCTGATGCCGGCTCCTCGAATTCCTGCTCCAGCTTTGTCTCAGTCCCATGTCATGCCTATTGTATGTGCGTCACGGCCATGCCCCAGAGGAGTTCTGCTGATGCGATCGATCTGCGTTCTGATTCTGCTGCTGTTGAACTGGACTGGAAATCGTTGTCCGGCGGCGGCTCAGGAACCGCTGCGAATTAACGGCCCAACCATGGGTTCATACTACTCAATTGTCATCGATACTCCGGGAGCAACAGAGACACGACAGCTGCAGCAGGAAATCGAAGCCGTTTTTGCGCGCATTAACAGCATGATGTCGACATGGGACGGTGAGTCAGAGATCTCCCGCTTTAACAACTCTGAATCGCTGGACTGGTTTCCCGTAAGCAGGGAATTTGCCGAGGTGACGCAGGAAGCACTGCGCATCCATGAACTCACGAACGGCACTCTTGAAATCACGATCGCCCCTTTGATCGAAGCGTGGGGATTTGGTCGGTCCGGAAAGAAGAAAGTCCCGCCTGAACAGGCGATCAATACGGCGCTAAAATCGATCGGTTCGCAACATCTGCATGTCAGACAAGAACCACCGGCCATTCGACGAGATATTCCGGGGCTGCAGATCAGTCTGAATTCCCTGGCACCCGGCTATGCTGCAGACCTCGTCTCTGAACTGTTGCAGAAACGCGGACTTTCGCGACATGTCGTGGACGTGGGTGGCGAACTGCACGTCGGCATGGCCAAATCCGGCGGAGATGCCTGGCGTTTGGGGGTGGAGTCGCCACTTGGTGGGCTGCACTGCGCCGTGGAACTTACGGACAATTCCATCGCGACGTCCGGCGACTACAGAAACTTTTTTGTCATCAATGGCCGCCGCTATGCACATGTCCTGAATCCGCATACAGGTTACCCCGCTGAAGATCCTCCGGCGTCCGTTTCCGTGATCCACCGGTCGGCGATGACTGCCGATGCCATCGCAACAGCAATGATGGTGCTGGGGCCACAGGATGGTCTCGAGCTTGCCCGCCGGGAGAAACTGGATGTCATGTTTCTGATGGTGACCACAGAGGGGCAGGTTCAGGAGTTCAGCTGTGGTCGCTTCTCCGATCGGGAGTCGGACATGCCGGAAAAGGATTCATCAACACCTGATCCCCCTGCCGAATAGTCCGCCGAGGACAAACACTGATTGCCGCTTCGCAATGCTCAAGCCGGCCTCGGCAATCCTGCATTCGCCACGATCAGGAACGCTATTGCAGCCCAGGCAGCTGACCATACTGCGAACGGATCCGCGACAACAACGGGCCAATCGAATTGATCGGCCGATCGAGCTTTCGTGCAGCCTCCGCGTAACTAAGTCCCTCAAGGTAAATCGCCTGCAGCAGATCCCGCGAATCCTGCGACAACATCTGCATCAGCTTTTCGACGCGATCAAGGTCTTCTGCACGTTCAGACACACTGCGTTCTCTCGATTTCACATCCAGCGCGGCCTGGTGCGCATCCACATGGCCAAACGCTCGGCGGTATCGCTGCTCCCGCAATAAACGCACCACAACGCGACGGGCGATCACGGCGAGGTAAGTCGCCAGAGAACTTTTGCGTCGAAAACGCTGCAGCACACTCATGTCACGATCGAGAAATTCCGCAAAGACTTCGGAACACAAGTCGTCCCGATCGTCAGCTGACAGCCGAATGGTCTGTGCGTCTGCTGTCTGCCGGATGACCTGGACGACAAGTCCCCCAAATCGATCGACGAATCGCGCCCAGCTGCCCGGCTCCTTCGCCAGCAGCTGCTGCAACATTTCACGATCCACTTCTGACAGCGGCACAGTGACACCCCGTAAAACCAGTCGACAGCAAATGAACGTGCCAGCGCATTGCTGAACAGAGGGCAGGGAAACAGCAGACGGCAAACAGAATGGCCGGCGGTCACCCAGCACCGCGTTACAGCCACCGCAGATGATTGCCAGCAGACAAACGTGCCGAAAACCGCAGCAAAACGAACGACAGCAGATGAACTATGACGTCTGCTCTCGTGAAAACCAACACGGACCTGCCACTTCAAACCATTCTGTGCATCAGGTCACCTCGCCACAACCCTATTCCGGCCGGTGAATCCGCAACAATTGCCGCAGGCTGTTTCATGCTTCAATCTCGGTTGCATTGCAGATCGGTCTCTCGGATCATGCGATGCGGTACGGAAAGCGAAACAGAATCCACAATCCGGACCGAGGCATTCAGGCCCAGAGTATCGTTTCTGCAGGACTTGTCGCTGCAGGACCTGTCACTGAGATTCCGACCATGAGATTACACCTTCACTGCGTTCTGCTTCTGTTGCCGGCCAGCCTGCTGAATGCTTCACCTGCAGCGGCCGACCAGTTCCGAATTCTCCCGCAACAGCTCACACTCAGCGGAAAAGAAGCATCACATCGAGTACTGGTTGAGCAGTGGAATGGCAGCGACTACACAGGGGTGGCTGCAGAATCTCTGCAGCTGGTCAGCGATCACCCGGAAATTGTACGCATCGAAGACGGCCAACTGATTCCCGTCGCCGATGGCACAGCCACCATTCGAGTTGCGGATGGACATGACTGCTCACCTGCTGCCGTCACAGTCACCAACATGCAGCAGCCGTTCCACTGGTCGTTTCGCAATCATGTGGAACCAGTACTGGCGAGACAGGGATGCAGTTCGGGAGCCTGCCATGGGGCGCTGGCCGGCAAGGGCGGATTCAGAATTTCGCTCCGCGGCTATGATCCGGAGCGTGATCACTACAACATTACCTGGCAACAGCAGGGGCGGCGAATTGAGCTGCAGGATCCGGCTGCAAGCCTGCTGCTGACAAAACCCACGATGGCTGTTCCCCACAAGGGCGGCCTGCGGCTGAAACCCGAATCCCGCAACTGGAAGATTCTGGCCGAATGGATCGCGGACGGTGCTGTGCCACCATCAGATGATGACCCGAAACTGCTGCATCTGGAGGTACTCCCCGACGCTGTCCTGCTCGCACCCGAGGCAACTCAGCCTCTCATCGTTCGAGCTCACTATTCGGATGGTCATACAGAAGATGTGACGCATCTTGCACGATTCAGTTCGTCAGCCGAAGCCGTCTGCACCGTCGATGACTCAGGGACCATTACAGTCGTCGGTCCCGGGGAAGGTGCCGTCACGGCGTGGTTCTCCAGCCGCATCGTTATCGCCAGCGTGACCGTGCCCTGGCCCGTCACAGATCCCGCTGCTGAAATCGCCACTGCAGATTCCGCTAACTTCATCGATGAACTGGTCAACCTGCAGCTCAGCCGACTGAATCTGCAGCCGTCACCGCCTTGTTCCGACGAGGTCTTTATTCGCCGTGCGTTTCTGGACACGATCGGTGTGCTGCCAACACGCCAGGAAGTGGAAGAATTCCTCAGCAACCCGGCCGCAGATCGCCGTGATCTGCTGATTGATCAACTGCTGAAACGACCGGAGTTTGTCGACTACTGGACTTATCACTGGGCCGACCTGCTGCTGCTGAACGGTCAGGAACTTCGTCCTGCGGCCATTCAGGCATGGTATCAGTGGATCCATGACCGCGTGGAGCGGAATCAGCCGTGGAATGAGTTTGTGGAAGAACTGGTGACCGCCCAGGGCTCCAGCATTGAAAACGGCGCCACAAACTTTTTCGCCAGACATCAGGCCCCCGAAGATATGGCGGAAAATGTCAGCCAGGCTTTTCTCGGACTCTCCATTGGCTGTGCACGCTGCCACAACCACCCGCTCGAAAAATGGACCAATGATCAGTATTACGCATTTGCCAATTTGTTTTCCCGCGTACGCGCTAAAGGCTGGGGCGGTGATTCACGGAATGGAGATGGAAAGCGAACTCTGATCACCACCGGCATGGGTGAACTGATTCAGCCTCGCACCGGACGTCCCCGCAAACCCGCTCCGCTTGACGCGGATCCGCTGGAGTTCGACGCACCGACCAGTCGACGTGAATATCTCGCCACCTGGCTCACGTCACCGAACAACAAACTGTTCGCCAGATCGATCACAAATCGTGTCTGGAAGAATTTCTTTGGGACGGGTCTGGTGGAACCGGTCGACGACATGCGCGCCTCCAACCCGGCCAGCAACGAACGACTGCTCGCCGCAGCCGCCGATCATCTTGTGAGTCAGAAGTACGACCTGAAGGCATTGATGAAGGTCATCCTGCAGTCGGCCGCATGGCAGCGCAGCAGTCAGACACTGCCCGCGAATACAGGTGATCAGCGACACTACTCCAGATATTTTCCCCGCAGGCTGATGGCAGAAGTCCTGCTGGATGCCATCTCAGATGTCACCGATGTACCCACCCCGTTTAACCAACTGCTTTATCCCGGCGGTGACCGTCGCGATACCGATGCATACCCCGCTGGTACTCGCGCTATCCAGCTGCACGACTCCGCTGTTGATTCATGGTTCCTGCAGACATTTGGCAGAAACCAGCGCCGGATTACGTGTGAGTGTGAGCGATCAGATGAACCCAGCCTTGTCCAGGTCCTGCACCTTTCCAACGGCACCACCATCAACGAAAAACTGGGAACTGCAGAAAACCGACTGGCAAAGTGGCTGCAGCAATACGAAAGCAACGACGAACTATTGACAGAAGTTTATTTGACCTGCCTTGGCCGACAGCCTCAGCCCAAAGAGCGTTCCGAGATCGTTGACGTCCTGAATCTGGCTGCAGACGCTGCGGAGCGACGTGTGATTCTGGAAGATCTCGTCTGGGGAATCGTCAGCAGTCGTGAGTTTCTCTTCAACCACTGATAATCCGGCACGAATGCCCAAAAAACAGGCACGACTTTCCTGCAGGTTGCCCTCCAGTGGTGTATTTTCCATCGGGGTGATCGCGGTCTCACCTGTCGGCTGACGACTGTGTGCAGAATTTTCCCTGTCAGCCTCAAGGCCGGTCGGATCTGTTCACTCAATCCGGCGGGGATCCGTAAATCCCGGCATGTGGTCCGCAGTTTGCGGTCACAACAACCCCCGACTCTGCCGGTCAGAAGCGGGTCTCCCGGTGGCTCTGACGAACCTGTCGGTCATCGCTCTGTGATTTCGGGTTCCGCGGTCAGTCCAACCGCAACTCACGTGAAAGGCCGTTGGATGTCAGAAACTCAGATGTCTCCCAGAGAAGTCCTGGCGTTGTGTCGACAGCGAGAAATTCAGGCCATCGACCTTCGCTTCACCGACTTCTGCGGGACTGCCCGACATGTCACGATTCCCGCAGTACAGCTGACCGAAGAACACTTTGAGCACGGCTTCTCATTCGACGGCTCTTCAATGCGAGGCTGGCAGGCAATTCATGAAAGCGACATGCTGGTCGTGCCGGAATCGCAGACCTGCTTTGTCGACCCGTTCATGAAGTCGACTCTCACAATGCTCTGCAATGTGCGGGATCCGGTTTCACACCAGACTTATCCTCGCGACCCCCGCAATATTGCTCGGAAAGCCGAAGCCTGCCTGCAGTCCTCCGGAATCGCCGATCGGGCACTGTTTGCGGTCGAATCGCAGTTCTTCGTCTTCGATAATGTGCGGTTTGATCAACGCGAACACCACGGCTACTACCACATTGACAGCCACGAAGGGCAATGGAATCGAGGTGCGGCAGCCGCTGCAGGTGGCACAGCAATTCGACATCGCGAAGGGTATCTCGCGCTCCCTCCGGTGGATAACGGTCAGGATCTGCGCACAGAAATCATGATGCTGCTGCACGAAAGCGGGGTCGTGACGGAAGATCACCATCACGAGGTGGCATCCGGCGGTCAGTACGGCATCTCGCTCGCGGCACATACGGCGGTCGAAATCTCCGATCACGTGCAGCGACTCAAATACATCGTTCGAAATACAGCACATCGCCACGGACGCACAGCGACATTCATGCCCAAACCGCTATGCGATGACAATGGCTCCGGTCTGCATCTGGGACTAACGCTTTGCAACGGAGAAGATTACCTGTTCAGCGGAAGTGGTTACGGAGGCCTCAGCGAGACCGCACTTCATGCGATGGGCGGAATTCTCCAACATGCTCCGGCCCTGCTGGCTTTCTGCTGCCCGACGACCAACAGCTATCGACGCCTCACTCCAGGATTCGATGCGCCCGTGAATCTGGCGTACAGTTATCGAAATCGATCGGCTGCAATCCGAATTCCCGCCAGCTTTGGCGATGACTCCAGACGGCGGCTGGAATTTCGCTGCCCGGACGGGGCCGGTAATCCATACCTGTGCACAGCAGCTGTGCTGATGGCAATGATCGACGGAATCCAGAATCGGATCTCTCCCGGAAAACCGCAGGACAAGGATCTCTACGATCTGGAACCTGAAGAACGTATCGGGCTGGAGTGCACCCCCCATTCCCTCGATGCTGCCCTGCTGGCGCTTGAACAGGATCACGAGTTCCTGACCAGAGATGATGTGTTTACTCCGGACGTCATCGATCACTGGATTGAACACAAACGAGAGGCGGACGTGCAGGAAATCCGCCGTCGTCCACATCCCTATGAATTTGCACTTTATTACGACTGCTGACGACCCGAATGCCCGGATACAGGAGACCTCGTCATTCCTGCAATGCGTGAATTCCATGAAAACTCATCCTGTTCCGCCTCAGCATTTGTAACTCTTCCCTGTCATTCACCCGTTCCTGCACTACAGTGACTGAAACAGGCATCGGCAGGGCGGTTTTTTCACCGTATCACCACCGTGCCTGCGTCCGATCGCTGCGACCTTGCCCTGGAAAATACGGAATGTCCTTCCCCAAACCATTCTTCCGCTGGCGTCCTCACCCCTGGCACGGTCTCGACGTGGGGCCAGAGCCACCAACGCTGGTCAACGCCTTTATTGAGATTTCTCCATTCGACCTGGTGAAATATGAGGTCGACAAGGTCACCGGATACCTGCGAGTCGATCGTCCGCAGCGCACCTCGTCTCAGCCACCTGCACTGTACGGCTTCATTCCACGCACATTTTGCGGACATCGTGTTGCCGAACTGATGCCCAACGCACGACGGGGCGACTGCGACCCACTGGATATCTGCGTACTCAGTGAACGTCCCATCAACAAGTCCGAAGTCATCGTCACCGTTCGCGTGATTGGTGGACTGCCCATGCTGGATGGCGGCGAAGCAGACGACAAAATCATCGGTGTGCTGGCACAGGATAATATTTGGTCACACGTTGAAGACCTGGATGAACTGCCGCAGGCTCTCGTCCAGCGTCTGCGACACTACTTCACCACCTACAAGACAATGCCAGGGGAATCTTCACAGCAAGTCTCCATCGATGGCATCTACGATCGCGCCCATGCCGAAAAAGTCATCAAAGCGGCGATCGCAGACTACGATGATGAATTCGGCGATATCTGAAATGACTCCGGGACTTCGGCTGCTGCTGTTGTCACACAGGAAGACCGTCTCAACAGGCACGTTCAGCGACGTCCGCGAAGTTGCAGCAACCGTTCCCGCACATTAAGCAGTTCCTGCCGACTCAGACCACCGCTCTCGTCTGTATCAGCCTCCGTCAGCGTTTGAATCAGCAGCTCTCTGTTGGCCCCCAGCAGCTTTGCAATCTGACCATTACCGCTGCGCAACTCCGCCTCTGAAAGTTCACCGCTCCCGTCCCGATCCAGCGTCTCCATCATGCGATTCAGCGGCGAAAAGCTGCCTCGCGCCCTGGCTTCGGGAGGTGTCCCCGCAGGAACCCAGGTTTCCACATACCCAATCATCATTTCGTCTGAAGTCTGATCGCCCCATTTGACGGACTGCTGCGGATTCGGGTTGGCCGGATTCGCGGTGCTGTTGTCATAGACAGCTGTCAGCTGCAGCCGGGATCCCCGCGGCAGAACAACTGGTCCGGCGGGCGCATACCGCAGTTGCCAGTTGAAGTCATAACGGGGAATGTCCAGCAGCATCATCGGATCACTGCCGTCGCGACGATCCAGTTCGATCTGAAACGCTGCACCGCGAACGTGCATATGAGCCATCAGCCCCAGAATCGGTATGTCCCGAGGCACCTCTCTCGAGAAAGTCTCGACGTGTGCCGCCGCTCCCGCCGGGATGCTGATTCGTGGATTCGCAACAGCAATTGTACGAACTTCCCGCTCGGGCACGGACTTCGAGAGATACAGCCCCAACTCCGTCTGATCGGTGGTTGCTGTCCCATTGGGCTGATAATGCAACTGGAACTGAATCGTGGAACCGGCTGGGATTCGACGGCCA
>JAFMMM010000084.1 GCA_017859815.1 Planctomycetota bacterium
TTCGGGACGTGACGCAGAACCAGGGGGTGCAGCATCCGGCAGCGACAACACGAACAAAGCTGATGGAAGCATGTGAGCTGCGCAAGACTCGAGCGTCCGGCCCTGGCGGACAGCATCGCAATAAAGTGGAAACGGCGATTGAGCTGGTGCATCTGCCCAGCGGAATTTCAGCCGCTGCAGCGGAACGCAGAAGTCAGGACGCGAATCGTCGAGTGGCTGAGTTTCGGCTGCGAATTCAGCTGGCAATACGTTTGCGTACTGTCACGTCCGCAGAGGTCCACCCGTCCCCGTTGTGGCAGGAACGATGTCGCGGACAGAAAATTATCTGCAGTGATCGGCATACCGACTTTCCGGGTATGCTGGCTGAAGCCCTGAATGCAATTGACGCCAAGGAGTACGACGTCCGCCGTGCGGCTGCTGCGTTAGGCTGCTCGACGACACAACTGGTTCGCTTTGTTGCCAAAGTCCCTGAAGCGCTGGAGCAGGTCAATCAGGAACGCGGCAGTCGCGGGTTGCGTCGTCTGAAGCCGTGAGGCAGAGAGCATTGAGCGACGGCGAGTTACCGACGTGCGACTTTCGGTGTGGTCAGGTCAGTTCCTCAAACCGCCGTCGGCCTGTGTTCGGATCAGCGTTGGGACGAATACTGTTCGGCAAATTCCAGAACGATGCCGTCGATGATCTTCACGAGTGCGGGGGCTTCCGCCTCAGTGAGGAACTTGAAGTTGGAGCGGTTCAGTGTTTCGCGATTACGAATTGTTCCCTTGGTGGCCAGCTCCAGAATGGCCATTTCTGACCACGGTCTGACGACGATTTCAAGTCGACTGTATTCGGTGCGGGTTGAGCCGTGATTGAGTCGCAGGTCGTCGCGGGAAATGCGGCCGCCCCAGCCGGTTTCATTGATTACGGTTTGAAATTCGAATCCGGGGAAGTGATCGCAAAGCTTGCGCAGGCATCCTTCGATATGTTCCGAAAGCTCGTTGCGCAGTTGCGAATGCAAAGCCCGAAGTTGCTCCTCCGTAGCGGCGGACTGATCGGCCGTGGCGTCGTTCTGGTCGCGCACCTGCTGACCGCGCTGGATGGCTTTCTTGAGCTGTTCTTCAAAGTCACTCATAGGTTGGGCTTAGGTCTGAGGGCCTGATCTGCTGCGATGAATGCCGCCGCAGGCAATCGTAGGGAATCCGGGATTGCACGGGAACATTTGAAACGCTGCTGACCGGGGATTTTCGCGATCGGCGGTGTGATCAGCCGGATTCGACACCCAATTCCGAGAGGCAGCCCGACCGGACTGATCCCGGTTTCCAGCCGAATTTCGGGGCGTACGTCGGGAGTAGTTTTCCGTGCGTTGCCGGAGTGGTATCATTGGACTGTTGGAAATGCTCACAGCGCTGCTGCGGAATGGGTTCCTGAAACAGTGCTGAACACTTCACCTGAATCCTGCCGGGGAAATCACAGATGCTGCTGCCACGACTGCAAAAACCGGGATTGCTGATGGTTCTGTTCTCTGTGGCATTCTTCTGTGCCACCGGGGTCGGCGTGGCCGATGATCAGGCCGAAAGCGAAGCAAAAGTCAGCCTGAAAACCGGGACGTGGAAGACTGTCCAGAAGATTGTTCAGGACAATCCGGGGCGAATCGTGGTTGTGGACGTCTGGTCCACGTCATGCCTTCCCTGCATGAAGGAGTTTCCCGGCCTGGTCGGACTGCATCGTGATTATCCCAAAGACGTGGTGTGCGTCAGTCTGAATGTGGATTATGCAGGAATCCCGAACCGACCGGCGGAGTATTATCGCAAGCGAGTCAGTGGGTTTCTGGAAAAGCAGCAGGCTGAGTTTACGAATCTTCTTTGCACTGAAGAGTCTGACGCCTTCTTCGCATCGCAGGATCTCTCCTCCATCCCGGCGGTCTATGTCTACGGACGGAACGGCAAGTTGCTGAAACGATTTGATGACAGCTTGTTTGAAGAAGGGAAGGATGAGGCCTTCACCTACGCAGCTGATGTTACGCCCTTTGTCAAAGAGCATGTCAACAAAAAGTAGAGCATTGGCGCTTGTCTGGCGCCCGCAGCAAGCCCGCCCGCAGACAACTCTGGCCCGTTCGGCTGCCGATTTTTTTGAGTGACGCAGTCGAATAAGAGCGCGGTTGCCCGCTCGGAAACGGGACTACGGATCGATCCTGCTGTCGGCAGGCACGTGCTGCAAAGGTCCCACCGTGCAGCGTTCTCCAATCACTGTGCCTCGTTCAATGATTGTGTACGGACGAATCACACTGTCGCGTCCGATTTGAACACCGTAATCAATGATCGTTTGTTCCGGGACTTCAACCGTCACTCCGGACAGCATCAGCTCACGCAGGATCTCCTGCTGAATGGCTGTACGGGCTTCTGCCAGCTGGACTCGAGTGTTGACGCCCAGTGCTTCATCGAGCGTGAGTGAACAGCACGCTTCCACACGGTGTCCGTCAGCCTGCAGAATGGACGGAGCGTCTGTCAGGTAATACTCCGCCTGACTGTTGTTGGGCTGCAGTTGTTTGAGCGCACGCAGCATCAGTTGTGTATCGAAGGCGTAGCAGCCTGTGTTGATCTCCGTAATGGCCTGCTGTTCCGGACTGGCGTCTTTTTGTTCGACAATGGCTGCGAACGCTCCGTTGTCGTTTCGGACGACTCGTCCCAGACCGTGATTGTTGGGTGTGTCTGCTGTCCCGATGACACAGGCGGCCTGCTGGCTGCTGCGCAGTTCCAGCAACGCGCGCAAAGAATCTCCCTTGAGCAGCGGCGTATCACCCGCCAGTACCAGGACATCCCCTTCGACGTTCTGCAGGTGAGATTCCGCCATCATGACCGCGTGCCCGGTCCCTTTCTGTTCCGTCTGGTGGGCGAAAACGACATCAGAATGATGCTGTAACGCTGCCTGAACCAGATCTGCGCGATGGCCCACGATGGCAATGAGTTTCTGTGCCCCCGCAGCTCTGGCAGAATCCAGCACATACTCAATCATTGGTCGGCCGCAAATGGGATGCAGGACCTTGGGAAGATCCGACTTCATACGTGTGCTTTTACCGGCGGCGAGGATGACCGCCATGGTGGTTTCCATGGATCTGCTTCCGAATGAGATCTGTCAGATGATCAGAGGGTCTTTGGTGAGAATTGAAGAAAAAGAACTGCCGGAGAAGCCTCGGGCAGTTCTTTGGATTTCATGTTTATGAAGGGAATTGTCGAGAAATCTCCGCTCAGTACCTCAGCCCAATCTGGCCAATAAACCCGGAATCCACACCGGTTGTATCCGGTGCTGTGCCGAATTCGATCTTGCGATCAAGAACCACACCGCCCTCGAAGAACCATGTGAAATAAGCCGATTCCATGCGGAAGCCACCGAGAATTCGGTAGTCAGAAAACTCAACTTCGGTCTGTTCCAGAACAGGTCCGTTCTGGCGTTCGATCCCGTAGGCCTCGACGTTGTATTCGGCACGCACATAGAACCATTTGGCGAAGTACATCTCGTTGCCCAGAAACAGACTCACACGAGACTCCGGATACATCAACTGCCATTCCCAGTAGTCGCTGCGGTAAATCAGACCGGCATAGGGGATCACCTGATCATTCAGACGATCCCAGTACATCGCACCAAGGCCCAGCGTCCAGTAGTCGTCCATCCGGAACAGCATGATTCCACGAGCATCCAGCTGAAAGCCGTCGTCCCAGGTATTCCCGTTGAAGTCCGTGTTGATCGAGGGAGTGACCGCCAGTCGCAGTGACGCCGGTGCGGTGGATGGGCTGACCAGTTCGAGATCAATGCCAAAGCGGAACAGGCTGGATGGCAATGCGTAGGCTCCGGCCCCGGCGTCCACATTGCGATATGCAAACTGATTCGTCCAGTTGAACGTTGCGCCGGATGGCATCGCTGCCGACCACTTCAGGTCGTAGTCAATCCCGTAGGATTCAAATTCGTCGGTTGCCGAGCCTTCGAGAGCAGCGGCGGACTGCCATGCAAAGTCGAGGCGGCTCTGGAATCCGTAACGCTGTGGCCCGGGGTTGCTGGCTCCGTAGCTGTACAGACCCTGAGGCGGAATGTTTGTCGGCTGCTGTCCCATCATCTGTGGGTTCAGGAACGGATCGCCGGTCTGGACGGGCTGAGCCGCTGTCCACGGAAACGCTCCGGTGAATGAGGGATTGGTCAGCGTTGGGACACCGCAACAGGCGTCGCCCGAGGTCATCGGCTGCGGGGCCGTTGCTGGAGCGTCTGCCGGCATCGGGACGCCACCGTCCTGGAAGAATCCAGTCTGCACGTACGGCGAGGGTGTGGCCGCTGCAATTGGCGTATTCAGGTATCCAGGAGGACCGGGAAGAAATGACGGAGTTGCAGCGAATCCCTGCGAAAAGGACGCCGGAACCATCGGACCGTAAGCGGACGGCGCCTGCACCATCGGTCCCGGGACAGACCACGGCGAAGGATAGCTGTACTGAGCAGAACAGGAACGTGACAGCATTCCGGAAGCCAAAATTGCCACCAGAAGAATGAAAATGCGTTTCACGAGAACACCTGCTGAGAAGGGAGAGTTTCAGGTGGGATGAGATGATCAGGCTGCAAATCCCGGGACGGGATGAGAGAGGTTTGTCGCAGCTTGAGCTGATTTCGGCAGATTCTGAGGATTTGGCGAAATGGGTCAATATCAACCTGATGGCTCCAGGCAGATGTGACCGATCGGAAATCTGCTTTTGACCGCAAGTCCTGATGTTTCGGCGATTCCTGCCGGTTTCAACTGCATGACTGGCGTGTGGGCTGTGGATTGATTGTCCCGGCAGCCCCGCCATCGACACAAAAAAACCTCCCTGACCGAAGCCAGGAAGGTTTGATGATTCGCAGCAATTGATCAACTGGTGATCATTCGGCCTTCTTCTGACGATTTGGGTTTGGCTTGCGAGCCTCGAAACCCTTTTTGAATGCAGCATCAGCGAAAGCCAGTGCAACCTGATCATCGCCGGTTGCCTTGGAAGCCTTGCCCTGGCAGTTGCCACAGCAGAAAGCGACCTTGACGCCGCCGATTTCAACAGTCTTCGACTTGTCCAGATCACCACCGGACAGTGGGCACTTCACCTGAACGAACTGCTTTGTCTGGAACAACTGGTGGTTTGCCTTGGTTGCAAACTTTGCAGCGTCCTTGGTGTAAGCAGCTTTGCAGTTGCCACAGCAGAAGAAGACCTTCTTGCCTTTGTATTCGGCGGACTGGTTACGCACTGCGTCCTTGCCAGACACAACGCAGGTTGCCTTGAATTCTCTCTTACCCTTCTTGGCGGCTGCCTTTTCGTCAGCAGACCCCGGAACACTCAGGCCGAATCCAACCACGGCCATCAGGATCAACAATCGACGCATCGTGAATTTCTCCATAGGAAGTTGACTGAAACTGCCACGACAGCAGTCTAACAAATGCAGACAAGTTCACACCGGATGCGTGAACGTTCTGGACATTTCACACCAAAACGGATTTGAATGTCAATCGAACCGGGCTGTTAAAAGTCAGGATCATGTTGACTCAAACAGCACTCCACGGGCTTCTTCGCGCAGAAGTAGGGACCGGAGAGCCGGGGAGTGCACGGCTGGAAGGTTAGACCGGAACAGCAGGGTGACAACGACCGATCACAAAAAATGACCCCGATCCGTGGCAGATCGGGGCCGTAAGCCAGTGTTCGCCTTGTCATGCAGTAGACCGATGTCCTGTACTGAAAGACTCGATTTCAGACAGACTCGGAACCGGGTCTGCAGCCGCTACTTCTTCTTTCCAGAGCTGGACTTGCTCGAGCTCTTTTTCTTCGACGAAGTTTTTTGTGGTTTCTCCGCAGCTTTTGCCAGCACCTTCGCCGCATCCTCAGGTGTGCTGAAAAATTCCTCAAACGCCTTGTCCGAGAACGCCAGACTCATTTTTTTGTCGGTGGACTGGTCGATGAATTTTCGACGGCATTCGTCAGACGAAAAATACACCCCCACCCGTCGCAGGCTGGATTGATGACTGCGGCGAATTGCCTTGCTGCACATCGGACAGGAATGCTGAGCGTATTGCCTGGTCATGACCAGCTGGTGATTGGCAGCCTGAGCGAAGTCATCGGGTGTCTTTCCGAACTGCGTTTTTGCTGCTGATGCAGCGAAGTAGACCTTCCCATCATGCCACTTACTGGAATAGCGGGTTCCGGCCTCTTCACCGGTCACCGGACAAATGGGCTTCACAGACTTCGATGTCTTCGACGAGCTCTTCCCTGAAGAGGTTTTCTTACTGTCCGCAACACCGGGCACCATCAGTGCCAGTCCAAGAACAGCAGTCAGCAACCACACTTGCTTCATCACAACACTCTCCCATTGAGAAATACCGGAGTTGCTGCGAACTGCCCTGAACAGAAAGCTGCAGCACCGTGCTGCGGACAGCCTTCAACTCCGATGGCGGGCATTCGACGGTTGTGACCGCCGCTTGTCAAAGGTGATAAGAACACCATTTTGAAGTGTGTAAATATACAACACACTTAGGGGTGAGTTTGTGAGTGTTGTGCCGGATCTGTGGCAACCCGGCGGTTGCAGCGGCTGAGGAATTGACGTGGGCTCACGGCTGGTGCGACACCCGCCTGCGCAAAAACCGCGTCGATCTCAATTCCAGCATCGCCGCCGCAGTTTGTTGCCGCAGCGACGACGTGCGGTTATCCTGTCCCCCGCCGGGCCCATGGCTCAGTTGGTTAGAGCGTTCGGTTCACATCCGAGAGGTCACAGGTTCGAGTCCTGTTGGGCCCAATCCGGCACCCTGCAAACCCGCGAAAGATTCTGCAAACCCGCGACAAACACAACGTTTCTCGCGGGTTTGTTGCGTTCGTTGCGGACGCGTTTCCCCACGTTCGCACGCCCGCCCGCCCGCCGGATCGGCGGTTTGTGCCTTCGGCCCGGCTGAGAGCCGGTTTGTGCCTTCGGCGATTGGTGTGATGCCGGTCTGCTCGTTGGCATCCCGGTGGTCGTGGTGCCATCCACCGCATTCGGCCAGCGAGCCGAATGTCGTTCCTGCCCGTCCGCTTCGTCAGCGAACGAAGCGGACACCAGGTGCAGGCGGGACGCCTGCTTCGTCAGCGAACGAAGCGGACACCGGGTGGAGCCGATCCGGCTCCCCGGGTGCAGGCGGGACGCCTGCCCGATTCGGTCATGTTCAAGATTTCGGAAGTTGCAGGTTGCGAAAAAAAAACAAGACAGGTTGGCGGATTCGATTCTTTGCATGGCCTGTTACCCGCAGAGGCGAGTCGTTGTACAAACACAAATCTTCTCCAGAAGAGTGTTGTGCTGACACGCTTCAGCCTTTCATTTTCGTTTCGAAAATCCCTGCAGACACTCACCATCACCACTCCTTTGCAGGGAATCAAACCGGCCTCTTCACAACGTGACTCGTTGCCTTGTCGAAGTGATCCCGGGATCAGTGCGAATCAAAGGGCGCGCACTTCCTTCAACGAAAAGACAGATCGAGGAGAACACGTGATGGTGATTGCAAAAATGGTTTCCGGGGCACTCGCTTTAGGAATGCTGGGCTGGAGTGGAGTTCAGGCGGAGAAACTTCTGAAGGGTGGCCGCGGTGACGATGTTTTGATTGCGAATGCGATCTCCGGCGAACCAGCGATCGCCCAGGATTATGAAGCGGCAGGTACCGGTGCGACCGGCCCGAACGGGGAAACACTTCGAGGTGATGACCCGGACGATCCCGTACTGGGTGCGACACGGACCTACTTCGCCGGACAGTCGTACGACGATCACCTCGTCACCATGATCGGCGGCAAAGGTGCAGATCAGTTTGTGATTCGCACGTTCCTCTCAGGGAAGCCTGACGTGGTCGCAAGGCATGTCAATGATGACGACACAATCAACTGGGGTGATGTGGCCGGTGAGAACACCTATGTGCACGACCATTGGACCGAGTATTTCGGCTATGTGCAGATCAATGATTTTGACGCCGGTGAGGGGGATACGCTGCAGGTTCGCGGACACACGGTCAGCCTGAATTCGCTGGAAGTGATTGACGGCAACACGGTGATTGTGGTGCAGTCCCAACAGGGCAACGGTGGCGGGGCCCATGACGAGGATCTTCTGGGAGTGATTATCGTCAAGGATGCAGAACTGACGGAGGATGACGTGGAATTCACGTCCACCAACGATGGAATTGTGGCCACGATGACGGAGTTCATCGCACTCGTGGAATACTACGACGAGGTGGCCGCAGGTTTGCGGGGCAACAATCTGATTGTGAAGCGTCGGGGCAACAATGTGCCGATGGGTCCTTACAATTTCCCCGAATGAAGATCTTGAGGTGTCGGTGGTGGTGCTGACGAGGAGCCGGCCGCTGCAGGAAACTGCAGATGTCGGCTCCTCGTTCTCCATTGTCCCCCTCGGGATCCGGCCACAGACGGGGCCAACACCAGCAGCTCGACATTGTGAACGTCAGGATGTCAGATGACTGCTGTTTCAGCGATGCCGCCCGTTGAACAGAGGCTGGCAGCAGAAGTCCAGCAGAGCAGCAGTTATTACGGACGCCTGACATTCCAGATCAGGCAGGTGCCCGCTGCATCAGCAGTCAGGATTTGCCCCTGCTTCCCGAAGGAAATGCTCAGCAGTCGATTGAGGTGGTTCTGTTGTCCGGGAGCTTCCAGCCGACTGACCCATGCCGCTGGCTGGTCCCGTTGATCCTGCTGTTGATCCAGATTCAGAACCCATTCGTTGATGCGACCGTCAACTCCACCGGTCAGCAGCATTTGTTGCTGCGGATCAAAGTCAACGGCCGTAATTCCGCCCGGAAATCCGGCGGGTGACGCTTCGGTGGAATGTTGAGTGGAATCGCGCAGTGTACTGCGCAGGGTTGCGTGTTCACCAATTTCCCAGACGCACACCACTGACTGGAGTACGGCTTCGTCGGAGGAGCAGAGACCACCGGCGATCAGCAGGTTTCCGGCGGCGACAAATCGCAGTGAGGAGAATCGAATGGTTGTGGAATCCAGACCATCCGGCAGCGGAAGCGGAATTGTGTCGGCCTGTTGGTGATTCAGCCGCCAGCAGGACGCCGTCCCGTTTTGCAGACCGGCAAGGAATTGACCATCACGGTGCCACTTCACCGTGGAGGGAAACCGTTGAATCAATTCGGACTGAGCCCAGGTCGGCAGGGTTTGCTGACGGACGGGAAGAATTCGCAGGGGTGGTGGCGGCAGATCTTTGCGATTCCAGTTCCAGATTCGAATTTCTCCGGAGTGATCGGCAGATGCGAAGCGGTAGTCTCCGGCGACAGGGCTGAACTCCACACTGCTGACGGGTGCGGAATGGGAATCTCGTTGAGGAATTCGAAGCAGAGTTTGTCCCTGTAAAGCAGACTTCTCTGCGGCATCGAAGATTCGCAGTGTCTCGCTTCCCGTCAGGATGTACTGATTGTCTGAGGAAAGGCTGGCCACAATCTGCTGCTGGTGGTGGGAGCGAAAGCTGCACAGATGCTGGCCGGTTTTCCAGTCCCACATCTGCAACTGCCGACCGTTCAGGGTCGCGACTCGGGCGTGACCCTTGCCGGGGGGCTGAAATGCCGTTCGCAGCGGCAGCAGTTGGCGGGCTGATTCGGGCTCCGTGGATGCGGGTCTGCGGATTGCCACTCGTTGCCACGAAGTCCTGTCATAGATCAGCAGTTTGCCGTCGAAGACAACCAGCAGCTGGCCTGTGGCATCATCCGTCCAGCAGCAATCCGTTTGCATGGGAAGTCGACGTTCTGTGCTGCGAAACCTGCGAGACAACAGCGTGGCCTCCACCGTTCCGGTGGTTGAGAGGACAACAACTTCAAGCAGATTTTGTTCATCTTCGGTGCGAATCTGGACAAGGCTGAGCAAGTCACCCGCGGGCGAAGCTTTCATGCGGATGATCATTTCCCCCTGAAACAGCGTCTTTTGTTTGAGTTTGTTGTCTTCGAGGTTCCATACGATCACTCGACCATCATAGCCAGCGGTCATGAAGCTGTTGTCAGATGTAAAGATCGCTGAGGAGACACCATCTCCATCGTGACTGCCGCGGGATTGGGCAATCTGACGACCATCGGCGGTCGACCAGAGATTGATTTCCCCTCGACGTCCCGCAGTCAGGACCATTGCGTTATTCGGCGAGATGGCAACAGCGGTGATTTCTGCCCCGGCGTGCTGGCCGGAAAACACCCGTTCAGGTTGCGGTGTCAACTGGCTGGTCAGATCCGCGACGCGCCACAGCATTCCATCGTAAAGCAGCGGTTCCGCGACGTTGTCTTTGTCCGGATTGATTCGAGCGCCTGCTGCGAAGATCCAGTTCTGGTCGTTGGAAACGACAAAGTCGGCAGAAGAAATCCCGGTCAGCATTCGAGAGACTTCCCGCCCTGCTCCGTCCGCATCGTCGGCAGCATCCCAGCACGAGATGACTCCAAATGTTTCCGCCGACAGCAGGAGGTTGCCGTCCTGACCGACGAACCTGCAGCTGGAGACTTCCGAAGTATGTCCTTCAAAGAAGACACCTGCGTTGTCTGTGGCCGTTGCCTCCGACGCTCCTCGAATTGCCGAAGACCGTCCTCCCGAGGACTGCAGCGGCGCAATGGTACGGGCGTCAAAAATATGAGCGGACAAATCATCGGCGCCGATCAGGATGCGACTTCCGTCCGTGCTGAATTCGGCGGAATAAACCGCTTTCCAGGCGGCATGATTCGGGGCAATTCGTAGTACCTCGAATGGGACCCGTGCCGTCGGTTCCGCTGTTGGCAGTCTGCAGGGGACGTAGCCGGTGAGTACCGTTTCCGGCAACGCTCCGGGTGACCGGCGGTCCGGCTGCCGTACTGCTGATGCCTGCGGCGCCGCCTGTTTGACTTCAGCGGCATGTCGCTGAATGACCTTTTCAAAGATGTCTTCAAGACCGCGAAGATCCTGCTGCCACGAGCCGATCTGCGGCAGGTTCCAGCCTCCGCGAAGATTTTCCAGAGGTTGTCGAGAAACAGCGTAGAGTGTTCTGTTGGACGGTCCGGCGAAGGTCACCGCGAGCAACTGACCATTCTGGCCGCTCAGCAGTGACGGCTGCAGACGTTCGTCTGCGTTGTCAGTGATTCCGGCTGGTGTCCAGAGTCCCGTCAGCAGGTTCCGATCTGCCGAAGTCAGCTGATCCGTTTGGGGATCGAATTGCCAGAGTTGCAGATCATTCTGAGTGGACGGAAGTCCGCCCGCGAGAAAGCTGGAGTCAGCGGAAAGACAGACTGGTTCGGGGAGTTCACCTGTGACACTGAAGACGCGATTCAGCGGCTGGCCGGAATCAGGTCCGTCGAAGGGAAACGTCGCTGCATCGGCCTCAGGGACTGCATTCAGCACCAGCAGCGAACTTTGGCCACTGGTTTCCAGCCCGATCACCAGTCTGTCACCGCTGGGCGACAGGTTCAGTGACGCAATACGACTCTGAGTACACAGCCTGATCACGTCACTGTTTTGGGCGGCGCGAATTGTGAGCGCCTGAAACCCGCGTTCTGCAAGCGAAATGCCTGTCTCTGATTCGAGGAGTCGAAACGCCCGGCATTGATTATCCTGTCGTCGGGCGGCGAAGATCAGCCACGATTCGTCCGGCGTCAGCACGGCATCCTGGCAGCGGAAATTTGCGGTACCTGCCGGATAGAGTGTTTCATTCAGAAGCACTGTGGGTGTTTGCCCCGAAATATCGACAATGATCAGTGTGCAGTCGGGATCATCTCCAAGGACGTAAAGGCGTTGGCTATCGGCGGAAAACAGGCACTTTCTGATTCCTCCGGTCAGAGACGCGATGTCATCGGAAAGCTGTCCCAGATCGATGGCGGCATATTCCTGCGGGGTGATTTTCTTCCAGACTGCGAGACCGTTGCCAAGTCCGCAGACGACCGTGCCATCGTCGGATGAAGCGAGCTGTCGAACCAGCAAGGCAGGCGGCAGGGAGAGTGAAACAGAGTCGTTGTGATTTCCGTCCGCGTCTGTTTCGGTCAGCTGAACAAATTGCTTTGTGGAATCGGGAGAGTTCAGCAGTCTCAGCAGGACAGCCCCGTCGGAACTGATGGCGGCAACGGAGGCACTGCCCTTGAGACGCAGTTGACTATGTCCCTGATTTCGCTGCGCTCGTGAAATCTGACGTTCAATGGCCGTTCGTTCATTGTCTGTGAGCTCGGGGTTGTCTGCCAGCTGTTGCAGAGCATCTTTTCCGGTGACCAGGACTTCGCTGTACTGTCGCAGCAGTAACTGGGTTTGGATTTGTTGCTGATAACGGACGACTTCCGCTCGATTCAGTTCCTGCTTGCGGACGCTCAATTCACGCTGAGACTGATTCAGATCCTGCTTTGATCGAACGAGATCCTGTTGTGATTGGACGAGGTTTTCCTGCGAAGAGGCGAGGCTTTTTCGGGACTGTTCAAGATCCTTGCGGGACAGGTCAAGTTTTTCCTGCGACTGCTCCAGTTGCGTTTCCGCCAGGGCCAGATTTTCTTCCGCCTCCTGTTGATCCTTCTTGGCCGTCGCCAGGTTTTCGCGAGCGGTCGTTAACGCCTCATCGGCCGCCAGAAGATCAGTCTTCGCCTGTTCCACTTCAGCGTTCTTCTCACTCAACTGTGTTTCGGTGAGTGCCAGTGTCTGGGTCGTTTCCTGCAGTTGTGTCGTGGCGTCTTCGGCTTTTCTGCGAGCCGTTTCGGCGTTTTGGAAGGCAACTTTGGCATCTGATTCCGCCTCCCTCTTACTGCGTTCAGCAATCTGCAATTCTTCCTGTGCCCGTGCGGTTTCTTTGAGAGCATTATCCCGATCGCCCTGGGCGAGCACCAGCTGGTCGTAGTTCTCCTTCAGTTTCTGTGCCTGGTATGCACTGAGGAAAGCAAACAGAACGCTGGCCACCAGCGTGATCATCCATGTCGTTCGGATCACTTTTCGAGTACGGCGAGCATTGATCAGACGGGTCGTCGCGTTTGTCAGCTCAGGGGATGCTTCTTCCATCCCTTTGACGACTTCCAGGCCCAGGTCATAGTCGCCTCGTTTGAGAGCCAGTTCGGAAAAGGCCAGTCTGGCGGAGAGATTTCCTCGCGTTGCTCGTTGATTGTCAGCACGACGCTGCAGGGCATCTTCAAAGAGGGCAACTGATGCCTGAAAGTCACCGTAGCCAGGCGTTTTCCCCGCTTTGGCTCGCTTCAGAAGCTCCTCTGCTCGACCGGTAATGCGATACTCCCGAATCGCTTCCTGAAACTCTTCAACGGTGGCGTAACGGTCCTGGGGATCAGTTGCCATGGCCTGCATGGCGACATTCATGAGTTCGCCATGATTGCGAACATCGGGCTCAATCTGATTCTGCACCACAGCCTGAACGACCATCCTGAAGCGTTCTTTGGGATCGCCGACAGTCTTCAGTGCCTTCAGCATGTGAGGGGCAAATCCCTCCAGCAATTCAAACAGCATTGCTCCAAGAAGATAGATATCGGTGCGTTCGGAGACCTTGCGAATATCGGGGTTGGCGAGTTCCGGCGCCATGTAAGCAGGCGTGCCGCACCCTCCCTGCTGATTCAGTTTCAGCCAGTCTCGGCGCTGGAATCTGGGCGTGGTGATTGCCAGTCCCCAGTCGAGAACAACCACTTCACCAAATCCACCGATCACGACGTTTTCCGGTTTGAGATCTCGATTGATGATTCCGCGAGAATGGGCGTAGGCCACCGCATCGCAGACCTTCAGCAGAATGTCGAGGTTGTCGTCGAGATTCATTTGAGACATGGTCTTGTGCCACGCATCTCCTTCGACCTGCTTCATACTGTAGAACAGGCGTCCTTCGGGATCGCAGCCGAGGTCATGAATCGGAATGATATTCGGGTGGACCAGATTTGCTGTCAGGATGGCTTCGGTCGCGAATGTCTCGGCGATGAATGCTCCCTGGCTTCCCTGTTTTTTATTGTTCAGGGTCTTGATGGCCAGTTCACGGTCGAGGCTGGTTTGAATGGTGCTGTAGACAATTCCCATGCCCCCCTTGCCCAGTTCCCGCGTGACGCGGTATTCCGGCTGTCGCTCGCCACGCTGCAGGGCCCGCTGCAGGAATTCGGGTGGGCGATTGAGTGCAGCGGGAAGGGCGTTCCGTTCCGCTTCCGGCATTCCAGTAAACACATGGTGGCGAACATGCAGACCTTCTTCGTCGGCGTCCTGTCCCGATACCGGTCCGCTGACAAGTTCACCAAAGTCGTCTTCGGCCTGGCTACCAGCCATGCCGGCAGCCATTGTCATCATCTCCTGTGCTTCGGGAGAGTCGCTGGGGATCGTGGACAGCTCGCGAGTCTCCCTGGGATCAGGATCACTCAGCACCGCGGTCGCATTGGGATCGGTGATCTCGTCGTCGCTGACTGCCGGCTGAAGCATTTCCGTCGCGAAGGGATCCGGGGCCTTCTCGGCAGGGGATTCGGGCGGCATCTCATACTGAGTTTCGATGTTCTCCTGATCCGGATACCCAGGCTGATCAGACATCTGCATGGTCTGAAATTCGTCGTCGTCTGCCGCTTCATCGAAGTTCTGCTGAGGCGAGTCGACCGCTGCTGCGGCCTGCAAACCTCCGGACAGATCGACCGTTTCCATCGAGTCTTCGCCCGAAGCAGTGGCTGCGATCGGGGCCTGTGACTCGGAGTTCTCTCGGAGATCGACAGTGGAAAGAGAATCGTGGTCAACAGGGGGCGATTCTGCTTGATGTTCCGCCAGCTGATCGGCAGACAGCTGTACCGTTTCCTGGGCTCCCGAATCATCAACCTCGTCGCGCGCAGCATTCTCCGGTGCATCTGAGTCGTCTGCATTCAGATTCACGGTTCGGAATTCGTCGTCATCGAGGTGCTGATCGTCCTGAGGTTCATTGCCGGTCATAGTGATCACCCTGCAGACATAGCGTCGCTGGTCTCGTTGAAAGAGATTTGTTCGGACCTGTCAGGAAAAAATGTGTCGCGCTGTGTTACAAGAACTCATTCCGACTCCGTTGAGCGGAATCTTCGAGCGTGCTGCTGTCGTGCCTTCACCACCGCTGCCGCTGCGATCAACGAACGACTTTCACGCTGCCGTGATCGCTTACGCTGCTGTCGGAGTGTCATTCCGGCGGCGACGCCGATGATCGCGGCAGCCTGTGATCCCGGAGCCACCGGGAATTGTTGAGAGCGAAGATCTTTATCGGGACTCGCCTTTGACCGATCCGTCCTGTTCGAGTCACTCGATGGAGGCTGTTCGCCCTGGTCCTGCTCATCGAGTTCCGACGACGGAACGTCTTCAAGGCTCAATTCCGGCGTCTGATCGGGAAGCGGCTGTTCGGCAGCAGGTGACGGCTGCTGGCCCTCAACGTCAAACCTCAGCAATGGGCGTTCAATTCGCACGTCCTCACCCGCTTCTGACGGCTTGATCGTAATCAGCCAGAGCTCGTAGTTAATACTGCCCGGCAGATTATTTTCTTCAATCCAGGCACGCAGGATGCGTGGGTGCAGGAGTGATGCCCCCGCTTCAATTTCTTCGAATCCGCGGACATCCCGGGTGCCTGACGCGTCGTACTGACGCAGGACGTAGATGTCACGCGAAACTCGCACAGGGGGCTCCACCGGGGCTTCCTGAAGTTCCTGCTGTTCCGGCGCGACGGACGCCAGTTCGGGAGCCTGTTCCGCAAATGTCTTTGGCGGGATGATTTCTCTCAGCGGTTCAGGAACAGGGACTGGAGCAACAGCCTGGGTCGGGATCTTGACTCGAACGGCAGCACTTTCGAAGAAGTAATCTGCATTCGATGCAGTCGGGTCGATCACGTTGCGTGACGATGCCAGCCCCCCGAAATCGGGACCTTCAAAACCAGTTGAGCTTTGGTCAGATGATGATGCGATTCCGGCGGTGACGGAGTAACCACTGACGTTGCCGATATTCAGCACGTGTGAAACTGTCCCCTGCTGAATTGTGCCGGAGAACACCTGAATGGACTGATGGTGCGAAACGGCGAAGTCCACGAGGAACTCCCCGTGATTGGCGTCAAGGAAAGCCTCGAAGTCAAAGACGGAATAGGTTCGAGAGACCACACCGTCATATGTGCCGAAGTCGAGATACCATGATTCGGGATTCGGATCCGCAAGCTGACGCCAGTCGATATCCAGTCTCAGGTTTTCCTCACCGGGTGCGCCGATGGCGATGTCGAAGGTCACGTTGTAGACATCACCGAGGCTGGAAAGAGTGGAGTCGAAAATGAAGGTGTTTCCGATCATTTCATCGGCACCTGTGGCGTCAAAGAAAGCGGATCTGGGGCTGGCCAGGCCGGGTAAAGTCGCGGTGTCCGGGCGATCGACAAAATTGTGGGCCACACCACCATCGGTTCTCAAAGTGACCTCGTTCTCAAACGTGATGGTTCCGGTACCGGTGCCCGGACCGGTTCCTCCCTGGGCCATAAGAATGATCTGATCACCGGACCCGGAATCTGACTGACCTGGTGCCGGGTCGGAATCTGTGGTGATGATGGTCTTGTTTCCGATTCGAAGATCGTGCCCCGCAATCAGACGGATCTGCTCAGCGGCAGGATGGATTCCGTCGGTAGAGCGGATTGTCACGGGACTGGCGGTGGAGACCCGCAAGTCGAGACCGGCCTGAATATCGAGATCTCCTCCAGAGCTGCCGACA
>JAFMMM010000440.1 GCA_017859815.1 Planctomycetota bacterium
TGTGTCTCCTTAAGGCCACAGATCTGTCCATAATCGCAGTACCTGCAAACCTGCTGCAGCTCGTCCGCCTTCAAATCCGCATCCAGCACAAACTCCGATCCAGCCGGCCACTCGGCAGCAGACAGCAAAGGTCGAGCGGGAATCGGTCCCTGACCTGACATCCACTCGTCAGCACGCTCGACAGCCGCCTCAAACTGGTTCCACACATCCTCAATCGCAACGCTTTCGGAAACAGCCGCCCGGGGAGCACCGGCGATGGCATTTTCCGACGGGGTAAACATCAGCCCATCTGACAGGATCAGATAAGCAACGGCCGGAAATCGTCCGGTCTGTGCTGCACGCCCCGCGGCGTACGTCGCCAGCTGTACAGCTTTGCCCTCGCGAATCATTGCATCGTATTTGTTGCGACCGCCCAGCTTGAAATCGATAATTGCTTCGGCCCCGTCCGCACGCACTGCAAGACAGTCGATCGATCCACGCAGTTCCTTGCCGAATGCCTGGCCCTCCAGTGGAACTTCCAGGCCAACAATACGATAACCCCCGGCGGCCAGCGTGCTGATCAGCTTCTGAGTCGCATGCAACAGCTGTTTTCGCAGCAGCTCTGCCTTCGTTTGCATGCCAGGTTGAGCCAGCGGAGCAGCATCCAGCGGCAATCGTTCGTCAAACGCAGCCGCCACATCACTGACCGCCGTTTCCACGCTCGGCAACTCACCGCCGTCACCGAGAACCCGTTCCAGCACACTGTGACAGAATGTCCCCTGCAATTGAAAATCTTTTGGCAGTTCCGCAATCGAGCTGGAACGCAGCTGTGCCTGATAATTCAACGACCACTTCAACGGACAGGCCAGACGATCCTGCAGTGCGGTCGCGGAAACGGTGCTGCGATCCTGTAACAACTCCGCCGGAATCGTCCACCGCGGTCGCAGCGGCTGTGACGGCTGAATTGTGCAATCAGAAGTCTGCCACGAAAATGGCGTCAGCGCAGCTCCGTCATTCGTGCGAATCAGATCTTCGCAAACAGCCGGCTGCTTTCGCTCTGCTTCCGGTAACAGGCCACGAATCGCCAGCCACACGGGATGCCATCGCTGCAGCAGATCGGCGGGCATGGTAATCGCCAGCAAGGCTTCACGGACCATGCTGTATCCGCGCGCCTCAGCAGCACGCAGGGCATTCAATGCGTGACTGCCGTCATCCACAATGATCCCGGCGGCAGCCAGTTGAGTCCGTTGCGAAACGGTCCAGCGCGACCCCACTGTCTTTCCGGTCGACAGACCCAGCCAGATCAAACGTTTGCAGGGACCGGACACCTCCGCCAGTGACCGCACCCGAACAGGTCCGCCGTTGGCCTCCGAAAAAGGCCTGCTCTCAATTCCCCCCGCAAGAGCCTCTTCCAGAATCCTCGCCAGCTGCGGCTCGGTCAGTTGTTTCCCCTGCGATTCCGCCAGCTGTCCCAGCATCGACGCCTGGCCGGCAGCAATCCGCAACGCTTTCTGCAATTCTTCAGCGGCGACTGACTCGTCTCGTTCCAGTAAAGAAGCACGGCCAGCGGCCCACTGGGCAACCAGCGCAGCTCGCTCACGGATCAACCGAGCAGGAATGGCGTCGCCCGCCGGTACGCGTTCGCAGTACAGCCACTGCTGCAACCGATTGTGCAGCTTTCCTTCCGGGTCCTGGTCCGCAGCGCATAGCTTCTGTCTGGCCTCGTCCCACGCCGCACTCCCAAGGCCCGGCTCCTGCGTCAGTGCGGCGGCGAGCATGGCTGCGGCACGGCGAGGAACAGGACAGACCGGCAAGGTCAAAAAATCCAGCAGGGTCTGAGCATTCAGCGGGTCTCTACACAACGCTACGCTGAGCGGCAGCACCTGCAGTACCGGATGAGCCAGTGATTGCAGTGATGAGCCCGAGGTTGGCAAACCAAGCCGCTGCAGGCAGGCATCCACACTGGCCGCCACCTGATCATCTTCACAACAGATCACCGTTTCACTGAGGCAGTCCGGTGCTGCTGCCAATACCGCAGCCACAAACTCAACCGCAGCGGTGGAACTGCGTGTGCGAACATACCGCAAAGAAGCATCACTGTTCACCGGCACTGAAGCCGCACCGAGCACACGGCTTTGTGAAGCATGCAGCGCAGTTCCAGCCGGCCCCCCAGCTGCTGCCTGCGGTGGCTGCTGTAATTCCAGCCGTCGCAGCAACGATTGCCATAAAACGGGCCACGACTGCAGCGGATCGAATAACTGACAACGATGCGGAGGCAGTTTTTGGCCTGCGTCCAGAGCACTCAGGACACGACGCACACGTTCTGCCTCGCCGGCATGAACAACGCTGCGACCCGCGACAGCGGTTGCCATATCACGCACGATCGGTGGCAATGCAGCGGAATCCTGTTCGTCCCAGCCGGCAAGCAGCAGCTCATCCCGCCGCGTCAGCAATTCCGCTGCCGTGGCCCAGCGATCGGCAGTCATACTGGAGGTGATCGTGGCATCCTGAACGTGATCCAACAGCCCCGCATATTCGGTAACACGATCTGCACGGTGAACTGCGAGAGCTGGCAGTCCCAGTTGCGTTTCCAGCCAGTGCAGCAGCGTTTCCGGACCACCTGCCGTGAGATTAATACGCCCTCGCGTCCAGTCTGGTGACACTTTTCCGGGAGTCAGTCCAATACACAACTCACTAATCATCAGGATTCCGCCTTCCCCTAAGAGCAGTCAACAACTGATACGCAGTAGGACTGACACACGGATCATAACAGCGGTTCAAAAAAATACCCGACCACGGGCTGCTCCGCTCTGCTCGGTCTGCTCAGCACACCGTGACGGCTGTTCCCGGCTTCCCCTGCGCGGAGGACGATGAGCCAGGTGGCAGATCGCCGTTACCAGACCCGCACTACGGAAGTCACTCGGCAGCCACGTGCGGTCACTGATCTGGCGATGCCATACTCAGCGAGCAAGCACGCTCAATTCAGCCTCTGTGTAGCTGAGCTGGCTGCCGCTTCCGGACGTGGCCCGGACAGTCAGGGGCATATTGAACGGCCCGACCATGGAATCGAAGTCGAGCGTCAGAACCGCATTTGACCGACCGGCCGGCCGGCCGGAACCTGGACAGCAGCGCAGCGAATTCCGTCGGCATCAAGCACGGTCAGCACGCTGTCCAGAGGTGATCCAGGTCGCGCGGCAGCAACGTTCAGTTCGACTGTCAGCTGATCCGAAAGCGTCAATCGCCAGAAATCCTGGTCACCTCGCTGATGAATTCGGCCGTTCAAGATCTGACCGAGAACAGCTGGTTGAGCCATTTGAGGATCATTGCCGGATTCCTCTTCCAGCACTTCGGGCCGGCTTGATGCCACACCTCGTTCCCGTGGCTGCCCGGGCAGCAGGAAGCAATCTTCAGCATCATCTCCGATCACGACCTGAGTCTGACCGAGAACATCACCGCCAGTGATCAGCTCCAACGGAACCGTCGTTCCACGGGTTCCCCCAACGGCTCAACACCATCGGCGATCGCACCGCGAACAATGGAGAGCCGGTAGACGTAATGCTGCAGACCGCCCTGATTCGCATCCTGAATCTGCAGCTGATACACACCTGTATCAGGAACCTGAAAAACGATCGTGGATCGGCACCGAAATAATCATCGCACTGCTGCAGCAGCGGACCGCAGAAGGGGGCTGCCTACTAATCTTCCTGCTGATCCTCAAACAGATCACGGCTGGAATGTCTGGCAAAGGAAAACTCCGGCCCCAGTAGACGGATCAACTGATCCGCGTCCAGTGACATCAGGTCGTAGTTCTTTTCCAACTGACGAATCCGCAACGGCAGTCGATGACGCAAATCACCGGCCATCGTCGTGCTGCCAATCATTCCACTTCGCGGTCGTCGTGTTTTTTCGTCCCAGTACAACCGGTGCAAGACTTCGAAAATCGCCGGGATCCGCGTCAGGTACAGACGATTGAAAACATTCTCAATCACTCCAGCCAACACAGGCATCGTCACCGACAGGAACATTCGATTGTGTACCGGGGCCACACGCAGGATCTGCCAC
>JAFMMM010000441.1 GCA_017859815.1 Planctomycetota bacterium
CGGATATCTCGAGCCCGCCGTATGCGGCTGCGGCTGTGACGATGCCTGAGATCAAGGCGACGCCCGCGGAACACAACAGGCGAGTCCGCAGACCAAATCGGGCAGTGATCAGGAACAGACGGCTGAGCATGGGAACCAGGGTCAGCGCCGCGATCAGTGCGGCAATCAGGGAAAACGTTTTCGTCCACGCCAGTGGTGCGAAGAGCTTGTAGTCCCGTCCGGTCAGCATGAACACCGGAAGAAAACTGACGACGGTTGTCAGCACGGCGGTCACGACAGCCGGGGAAACCTCCTGGGTGGCTTGCTGAATGACTTCGAGGCGTCTGCGGCGACCGCCGGGTGAGCCCTGCTGTTCCCAGTCCGCCAATGCGTCATAGATCGATTCCGAAACGATGATGCCCATATCGACCATTGTGCCGATGGCAATTGCGATGCCCGCCAGTGACATGATGTTGGCATCAATGCCGAAAGATTTCATACCAATAAAGGCCAGCAGCACAGCAACGGGAAGCGTGAGCGCAACCACCAGGCTGGCACGCAGGTGCAACAGGAACAACAGGATCACGACGGCGGTGATGATCACTTCCTGTGACAGCGCTTCCGTCAGCGTTTGAATGGTTTCATCGATCAGTCCGGTGCGGTCATAAATGACGTTGACCTTTGCACCGCCAAGACCCGGTTCGATGGCGGCAATGCGGTCCCGGACACGCTCAATCACATCGCGAGGATTCTCGCCGTAGCGCATGACCACGACACCCCCAACAGCCTCCGTCCCATTGAGGTCGATTGCACCGCGGCGAAATTCCGGCCCCAACTGCACCTGGCCAAGATCGCGAATCCGCAGCGGGATGCCATCCCGAGTTCGCACCACTGTTTGTTCGATTTCAGCAATCGTCTGTTCGGAATTCTGATCTGCGCCGATAAAACCGCGACCGCGAATGATGAACTCCATCCCGCCGGATTCAATCGTCTTGGCACCCACGTCGAGGTTGGATCGCCGAACTGCCTCCACAAGCTGGTCCAGCCGAACATCGTGATACCGCAGTCTGTCCGGATCAATTTCGACCTGATACTGCCGAACATAACCTCCCACACTGGCGACTTCACTGACGCCCGGGACAGCCTGCAGTTCATAGCGAACCACAAAATCCTGCAGGCTGCGCAGCTCCGCCAGATCCATACCATCCGGGCCATCGAGCGTGTAATAAAGCACCTGTCCCAGCCCGGTGGCATCCGGTCCCAGTGTGGGGACGACGCCGTCCGGAAGTTTGGACACCGCAGTGCCCAACTGTTCTGCGACGCGGGAACGAGCCCAGTAGAAGTCCGTACTGTCGCTGAACGTCACCTGGACAAAGCTGTAACCAAACAGGCTTTTGCCTCGGACGGATTCTGCATTCGGAACACCCAGCAGGGAGACTGAAAGCGGATAAGTAATCTGATCCTCGACATCTTTGGGAGATCTGCCGGGCCAGGCAGTGAATACGATGACCTGGTTTTCACCGATGTTGGGGATTGCATCAATTGGCACTGTGCGCGCAGAGAACACTCCGGCACTGATCACCGCGGCGGTCAGCACCAGCAGAATCAGGGGTTCTCGAATGCAAAATGAGATCACGCTGCGAATCATCTACTGGTCCCCTTCCGGCTGTACTGCTTCGGGTGACGATTCGTCGGGCTGCGTTTCCGTTTTCGGTGAAGGAGCGGAAACGTCTGCGGGAGCGTCCGGCGACAGCTGCCGGGCATCCGCAGCTGCATCCGCATCCGCAGCTGTGGCTGATGGTGCGATCGTTCTCACAAGGTCGCCGCACCGCAGCATCATGCTGCCCCAGTAGGGATTGCTGAGCTGATCTTCAGTCTGCAGCCAGTCGCCCTCACCCTGTTTGACCATGGGGCAGAAAAAATGGTTGAACGGTTGAGTCGCGTCAGCGCCACGAATCATGGTGGCGAGTGTGACAACCGCATGGCTGACCGACTTGAACCGGACTCGGGCTGCTTCGATTTCCTGAGCGTGCAGGTCGGGGATGTTGTCGGCAATCTGCTGCAGCTGTTCGCGAACGTCTTCCGTCAGCTCATCGTGGCGGCCCAGCTCTGCGGACAACCGCTGTACGGAACTGACTGATGCTTCATCGGGAAGTTTGTCGGCAGACAGACTCCGCTGGATTTCGAAATAAGCCCGATACATTTCCTCCAGTTGCTGACCCGACTGATCCGGCAGCCGAGTGATCCGGATGTCGGAGAATTTCAGCGGTGTGTTACGGAACCGCGGCACTGCCCTCGCAGGGTCGATCAGGCTTGGTTTCCCGGCCAGCTGCATCTGGGAGTCAATCAGGAAATTCCCGGCGGTTGCGACCATTTCACCGGCATCGAGTCCCTCCAGAATGACGGCTTCAGACGTCAGCAACGCTCCGATTTTGACGTTGCGAATTTCGAACCGGCCCGGCTCTGTTTCCACGTAGACCACGCTGTGTTCACCGGCCATTAACAAAGCGGATCGGGGTATTGTCAGGGCAGACTGCTGATCCACTGGCTGGTCTGCATATCCATGGCGTGAAGTCGGAACCAGTGCCATGCCGCAGATGGGGCAATCGCCCGGCTGATCCGCAATGATCTGCGGATGCATGGGGCTGATCCACTTGCCAGCCAATTCTGCATCGTAGATTTCTCCCTTCGGGCCAATCGGGACGGTAATGGTTGCCTGAGCGTAGTCGCCTGGTCGCAGCTCGCCGCGTTCGTTGTCAAACTCGACGCGGATACCAACGGTACGATTGCGGGGATCCACACGCGGTTCGATAAAACCCACTCGTCCCTCAAGGATTCGACCGGGCAGCGATGTCAGTTCCGCTTCCACACGCTGTCCGAAGCGGATCCGGGAGGCATCTTCCGGATACAGTTGCAGCATCAGCCAGACGGTGGACAGATCGGCGATTCGATAAAGCGGCTCTCCGGCAGAAATATATTTGCCTTCTTCAGCGAGCTTCTCAATCACTGTGCCGTTGAGCGGTGAATAGATGGTGGAGCGTGATTGTGGGTCACCGGACGCATCAAGTTGCGTCAATTGCTGGTCGCTCATTCCCAATTCCTGCAGGCGACCGCGGGAATTTTGTACCAGTTTCGTTTGAGCATTTCGCACAGACTGCAGTCCGGAATTTGCCGACGCCGCCAGCGTCTGTTTGGCCTGCAGATACTCCACCTGGGCCGAATACAGCTCCGGGCTGTAAAGCACTGCAAGGTGGTCATCTTTGCTGACAACCACGCCAGTGTAGTCGGCGAACATCCGTTCGACGCGGCCGTCGATGTAGGCCGCGATGATGGCCTGGCGACTTTCGTCGATTTCGATGGAGCCGATTGTGCGGATGGTGGTGGAAACAGGCCGCTCGGTCACTTCGGCGGTCTGGATGTTGGCGAGGCGTCGCTGTGATGGCTCGATGTTCAGCGACAGTTCATCACCGCCACCTCCGGCTGTTGCGGCCGGGACAATCTCCATCCCGCAAATCGGGCACCGTCCCGGTCCGTTCTGGCGAATCTGCGGATGCATGGGACAGGTGTAAATCTCTTCGACAGACTGCTGCGCTCCCGCAGTCGCACCCGTGCCGGTCCGAATCCAGCCGCCGCGCTGCGCCAGTCCCAGCAGGAAGATCAACAGGATTCCGCTTGCCAGCAGCAGCAACGCATTCAGGCAGTGACCAAACCACCACGCTGCCGATTTTCCGGTGACTGTGCCGGAGGGATCGGCGGGAGAAAAGCCGTCTCCAGTCCGTGTCGATTGCGGTGTCTCAGAAGTCATCTGTTCAGCTCTGATTCAGAAAGGAATTGCATTGATGGCCGGGCCGACGGGGGCACGATCGGTCCGGTGAAACCGACAACCTGCTGTGCGAATAAGTCCTGGCTGCGCGATTGCCCGAGCGTTGCGTTCGCGCGATCACATTTCGCGGATGGAGAGGCCAACAGACGAGAGACGCATTTGATGTGGCAGCGCCACCTGCGGCCGTGCTGTGCCGGCAACAACGATTCGGGCAGGATGACCAGCCGACTCAAATCC
>JAFMMM010000085.1 GCA_017859815.1 Planctomycetota bacterium
GATCTTCGTCCGGAAAAGGAACTTCCGGCAGTAAGAGTGATTGAACAACGGACATCGCCTGTAGTCGAGGGACTGTAATGGCCTGCTGGAAACACGATCTCCAGGAACGCCGGTGCAGCTGTCGACGCGATCGAGGTGCAGAGCAGATCTGTTGAGTGTTACACCGACGATGAATTTGGCGGGAAAGAGACATGGCAGTGGCTGAAGAGTTGTTTTCGGTAGCGGGTCAGGTGGTTCTCGTTTCCGGCGGAAGTCGCGGGATTGGCAGGGCGATTGCTGAGGGATTTGCTCAGCGAGGTTCGCGAGTATTCATCTCCAGTCGGAACCCGGAGACCCTGCAGACGGCGGTTGCCGAAATGGAGGAATCCGGCAATCCCGTCGAGAGTGTTCTTTGCGACGTGAGTGAAGAGGACCGGATTGACGAGGCCGTGCGGCAAGTGCTGGACACTGCAGGGCAGATTGACACGTTGGTGAATGTTGCCGGTGTCAATCGACGTAAGCGAGCAGAGGCGGTCACCACGGAAGACTACGATTTCATCATGGACACAAATCTGCGTGGGGCTTTTCTGTTGTCCCGCGCGGTTGGCAGGCACATGATTGAACGCCGTGGAGGTGTTCAGATCAATATTGAATCACTCAACACCTGGATGCCTTTGAAGGGTGTTCTGCCATATGCCATGAGCAAATTTGGGATGCAGGGAATGACAAGGGCGCTCGCTCTGGAGTGGGGACGTCATGGCATTCGTGTGAACAGTCTGGCCCCCGGCTTCATTCTCACCGATCTGACTCGTAAGCTCTGGTCTGACGAAACCATGCAGGAGTGGAATTCCGCAAATGCACCACTGGGGCGTTTGGGGACGCCGGAAGACATGGTGGGAACCGCAATTTTTCTCGCCTCGCAGGCATCTGCCTTTATGACTGGTCAGACACTCTACGTGGATGGTGGCTTCAGCTCCGGGTGGAGCTGGCCAATCCCTCTGGACTGAACGGTTCTGCCAGCGCAGGGCGTCGGACAGAACAGAAACGCTTGCTGGCTCGACGACTGCCGGAATATTCTGCAGAATGGACGCGTGCAGCAGTGCTGCTGCGGTGGAGTGTTCCGTGCGCCCGGAGGTCATGCAATGCAAGCGATATCACCGAGAGTCTGTTGGTCGACATTGTGTTTGTTGACTTTGATGGTTCCGATTCCATCACGACTGGCGGCTGATGAGCTTGTCGTCGTGACGGATGTAGAGCGTCAGCCGCTGGAGGCTTCTGTGCGCCGTCTGGAGGAGGCAATACGCATTGCCGGGGCTCCATTTTCTGACAGTCTGCGTGCGGAGTTGCAAAAGGCTGAAAAGATCGAAGATGACATTGAGGCAATCCGGCGAATACAGACCCTGCTGGACCCCTTGTGTCTTGCCGGTGTGACAATTAACCCCGAGAGTCGAGTTCGAGTCCTTCAAGGTCCGGCAGAGGCTGAGCTGGCAGAGCAGGGCTGGAGAGCATTTCTTGTCAAGGTTGTGAATGAGGCCGGAGTAACTCCGGCCCTGCAGGTTGCGAGTCCGAGTGCTTTGCCGGTTCACGAGCGAGGCAAGGGTGCTCGCCAGGAGCCGCAGAAGACCGATGAACTGGTGAATGCTGCACAGGTTCGGGATCGTTTTCTGGATCTGGATCTTCTTCGTCGAGAGCCGATGCGTCCTCGGCTGTCGGGCCTGATGCTGGAGTATCGCATCATTTCGCTGTTTAGCCGGGATGCTGGCAAGCGGGAAGCGACACTGATTTTTGACATTGGCGCTGGCAGTCAGGATCTGGGATTTCGCAGTCAGCTGCCGATTCTGTTCGACGCTCGTCCTGCGGTCAAAGTTCGGCTTGGAGTGCGGGATTTTGACGGTGCCCCGGTCACGGCTGGATTTGTGATTCGCGATTCATCGGGCAGGATTTATCCACTGCCATCTCGCAGGCAGGCCCCCGACTTTTTCTTCCACAATCAGATTTACCGGGAGGACGGTGAACACGTGATGTTGCCGGCCGGTGAATACACATTTGTGGTGAATCGGGGGCCGGAGTACCTGCCACAATCGATTCCGGTCAGCGTGCCGGATGCTTCGGAATTCGACGTCAGCGTCAGGTTGAAACGGTGGATTCATATCGCGTCTCTTGGTTGGTATTCGGGAGACCATCATGTTCATGCGGCCGGCTGTGCACACTACGACAGTCCCACGGAGGGTGTTGGTCCGGAAGACATGATGCGGCATATTCTCGGGGAAGATCTGAACGTGGGCTGTGTATTAAGCTGGGGTCCCTGCTGGTACACACAGAAACAGTTCTTTGACGGGGCAGTTTCGCAGCTGTCGCGGCCTGATTATCTGATGCGATATGATGTGGAAGTCAGCGGATTCCCTTCATCTCATGCGGGTCATTTGTGTCTGCTTCGTCTCAGGGAAGATGATTATCCGGGGACGACCCGCATCGAAGAGTGGCCCAGCTGGACATTGCCTGTCCTGCAGTGGGGGAAGGACCAGGGGGGGGTCGTTGGATACAGCCACAGCGGCTGGGGGATTGCACTTCCCGACGTGATGCCGGATGGAAGCCGCAAGTTTCCTCAGCGGCCATGGGGCGGAGCCCCGGACGGCTGGACAGGGAAAGCGGCGGCAACGCTTCCTGATTACGCAATGCCGCGATTTGATGGAATTGGCGCGAACGAGTTCATTGTCAGCGGGCCTCTGGGAGTCTGTGACTTTATTTCGGCGGTCGACACGCCGGCAATTTGGGAACTCAATATCTGGTACCATGCCCTCAACTGCGGCATTACCACGCGGATCAGTGGCGAGACTGACTTCCCCTGCATTTACGGCGATCGCGTAGGTCTTGGACGGATTTATGTCAAGCAGAAGGAGGGGCAGGAACTCACATTCGATTCGTGGGTCGCTGGCCTGAAAGACGGTCGCAGCTATTGTGGTGACGGGTTGAGCCATCTCCTGAATTTTCGGGTCAACGAACTGTGTGTTGGCGAGCAGGGTGAGCGGGGTGTTAGTCGGCTTGATTTGGAAGAGCCCGGAGTTGTGACGGTGCAGTTTCAGGCGGCGGCTCTTTTGGAGGAGAAGCCGACTGCGTTGACAGAGTCCATTCGCAACAGTCGGCTTGATCAAAAGCCCTACTGGCATATTGAGCGATGTCGTGTTGGGGAGTCGCGAACCGTTCCGGTGGAAGTCGTCGTCAACGGGGAGGTTGTTGACACGCAGGTTCTTACGGCAGACGGACATCTCGAGGATTTTGAGATCCCGGTAAAGTTGAAGGAGTCTTCATGGGTTGCTGTTCGGATACTACCATCGGCCCATACGAATCCGATCTTTGTGCATGTTGACGAACAGCCTGTTCTCGCGAATTCACGCAGCGCAGAATGGTGTCTGCAGGCAGTGGATGTCTGCTGGGGCTCCAAGCGTGGTCAGATCCGAGAGGAGGATCAGGAAGCCGCAGCAGCGGCGTATGATCAGGCGAGGGCTTACTATCGACGGGTCCTCGAGGCCAGTCGTGCTCGCCCAAAGTAGTATCGAATGTGCTCATGATTCGCTCTTGAGGGTTTGGGAACAGCGGCTGTAGACTGTTCTGCGCGGAACAGCAAATTGCCACGGTTCATTGAGGGACCGGTTACAGAGCAGGGAAGTGACATTGTCCACGACTTCGATCAGTCCGGAATACTACGCTGAGTTTCTGCAGGAGATGGGGCATTGCGTGCGCCAATCCGGCGGGCTTTACTGGTTCAACACACAGCGTGGTGTCTACACGCCGTTTCCATTTCATCGAAGCATTAGCAGCAGCCGGATTTCGCACCGAGAGGTGTTGCAGAAGGATGGTGTTCTGCTGCGATATGGTTGCCTGGATGGCGAGGGTATTCCCAGCTTTCGGATGTTGTGTACAGACAAGAATTATGATTTTCCGTTGCTCCGCAGTCGCACACGTACTCAGGTTCGTCGTGGGCTCGATGCGTGTCAGGTAGAGCAGGTTGGCTTTGATCTGCTGCAGCGTCACGCGATCTCGTTAAATTCCGATACGCTGATCCGCCAGGGGCGGAAAGTACCCGACAATTTGGAGGCCCACTGGAGGAAGTTTTACCGGGCAGCAGAGCGGACGAAGGGCACAGAGGCATGGGGAGCCTTTGTAGACGGAGACCTTGCTGCGTATCTCGTGTCCTTCCGAATTGAAAAGGTGGCAAACATCACCATCGTGCGTTCGGCGACCCCCTTTCTGAAGAACTACCCGAACAACGCGTTGTTGTTTCGTTTTCTGCAGCAGCGTCTGGGGGATCAGACTGTTGACTGTGTCAGCTACGGTTACGAGTCGATTCAGGCTGGTACCGACAGCCTTGATCAGTTCAAGAGCGGGATGGGATTTGAACGTGCTCCGGTTGACCAGCGTGTCGAGTTCGCTCCCTGGGCTCGTCCACTGTTGAATCGCGTGACATTGCCAGCGATCGCTCGTTTGTTTCAGCTGTCGGGGAATCCGGAGCAGATCGCCAAGATTCAGGGAATTGTCGACTGGCATCGTCGCCAGCCGGCTCGGCCCGCTTTGCCACCGGAGAGTGTTCGGGCCGCCTGACGGGAGTGGATGACAGAGTGTCGCCGGTGTCTGTCTTCGATCGGTTCAAGTGCGCCGTTGTTCAACAGAAACAGCCCCGACCAGCGAGTTGACTGCTGGTCGGGGCTGGTTGATGTTGTTGGGCCGCAACGCAACGGCAGTCGACCGCCGGAGACAGCGGATCTGCCCCTGTCACATTCTGTAACGGGGGTTGTTGCGACTGAAGACTTCGGTGGTGACCTTCACCTTGAAGTCAATTGCGGTGAATTCGTAGTCTTCAACGAGAGTCAGATCGTCCAGCTCTTTCTCCGTCAGGGAATCCTGGTTGGCAGACCATGTGTGGTTTACGACTTTCACCGGAATGTGGTATTCGGAGTCAATAAGAATTCGACTCGTGCGATAGACGGGGCTGGTTTTTTTGGAGTGGAACTTGAATAGGAACGCACTGCAGTTTCGGCCGTCGACCTCCTGATCATCCAGCCGGGTGCAGTCCACCGGGTAACCCCTGGTCTGTTCTTCATTCCGAATGCGAATGATTCGCTCAGCCATTGCAAGAATGCCGGCCTGTGTCACAGGGTATCGGGATTCTGACATGGCGAGGCTGCCCATAGGATCGAGTGAGATTGCGGGCAACATCCGGTTCAGCAGACCACCGCCACCTTTTTTCACGATCATCAAGCCGTCGTTTTCCTGACTGTTAAAAAGCAGCTGTCGTCCTTTTTCAAAGTTCCGCCAACGCATGTAAATGTTGAAGTTGGGGCTGTGTCCGACGGTGATCTCGATATCCTGACGCTCTCCCAGGTCGCCGCCCAGTCGTTCGGTTTTGTGAAAGATGGCCTTGTAGGAGTCAATTCCGCTCAGGAATTCTCGTCCTTCTTCCAGTTGCTGGATGCAGAGATGGAAATCGGGAGAGTACTCAACGGCAGCAACGGCTGCTGCAGTGGGTTCCGCTGACGCAGCGGGAGCATCGGTATTGGCGGGTGCTGATTCGATTTCCGTGTTGCCGAGCAGAATCCGAAGAGGATCTTCCCCCGCAGGGACCGGGTCGAAGCTGGCAACAGCAGTAACGGCTGCGGAGGAAGCAATCATCAACGCGAGCATGTTCGAGCGACGTGCTGCCACGGACGTGGGAGTCTGGATCATATTGGAATATACCTTGGCCGGTGCCCGATGAAACTCTGCTCCCAGAGTCTTGACGGAAGTAGCTGTAGGGAGGCCGAGCAACAAAAGTGGCGAGTTGCTCCGGAATCCATTCCGCATGCGATCTTGAGTGCGATTCATCAAAGCTGGTGACCGAGTTCTTCCCGGACTGACCAGCAGAAAGGTTCATCGGTCAGGACGGCCTTGATATTTTGCGAGACACCGGCGAATAGTGCGGGTTTAGCAGGCTGTGTTTCGGAGATGTTCTTTTTCCTTAACTCTGCCCGTTTCCGCAGAATCCGCACAGTTTTCCACACAAGCCTTCTCAGTCTCAGCAATCCGAAGATTCAGACGGAGCCGATAACGTTGATAACCGGGGTGTTTGCACCGTTTTTCGGTTAAAGTAAGGGCTGGGGGGGGCACGGAGACTGGTGTCGGCCCTCGTTTTCAAATTGGCCAGGGACACCGCAAACAGTGACATCCGCTCTCAATATTGCAGACCGGCTGACATTTTCTGCATCCATCGTTCCGGACCAGCCTGCGGTTGTTTTTCCGGAAACAACTGATCGGATGGGCCGAACCGCATGGACTCAGCGAAGCTTTCGTCAGTTGGACAACGACGTCACAGCACTGGCTCGAGGGCTCATTCAATTGGGAGTGCGGCCGGGGGATCGAATGGTGTTGATGGTCAGGCCGTCGATTGAGTTCGTAGCACTGACCTTTGCCGTCTTTCGAGCCGGGGCGGTGTGTGTGCTGATCGACCCTGGAATGGGCCGCACCAGGATGCTCAACTGCCTGGATGAAACAGATCCGGATGGTTTTTTGGCGGTTGCTGAGGTGCACCTGCTGCGACGCTTGATGCCGTGGCGGTTTCGCAATGCACGACACAATATCACAACTGGCGGGCCTCTGCTGCGATTCGGCTGTATCACGTTGAGCGAACTGGTCGCCCGTGGGGCAACTTTTCAGGGCGAGCTTCCAAAGACGAGGGCGACAGATCAGGCTGCAGTGATTTTTACCAGCGGCAGTACCGGGCCTCCCAGGGGCGTGGTTTACGAGCACGGGATGTTTGACAAACAGGTCGACCTGATCCGTGATCGATATCGGATTGAGTCCGGAGAAACGGACCTCCCCGGATTTCCTCTGTTTGCGTTGTTCAATCTTGCCATGCAGGTCACGACGGTGATTCCTGACATGGATCCTGCAAAGCCAGCCTGTGTGGACCCCAGAAAGATTACTGGGGCCATGGAAGACCAGCAGGTCAGCCAGGCGTATGGATCACCGGCGATGTGGAATCGAGTGGGCCGGTACTGCATTGACCATGAACTGCAGCTACCGAGGTTGAACCGTGTCTTGTCTGCAGGGGCTCCGGTGCCCCTGCATGTGCTGCAGCGGATGACTTCGTTATTGCGGGATGACGCCGACTTGTTCACTCCCTACGGTGCGACGGAATGTCTGCCGGTAGCATCGATTGGTGGTCGGGAAGTTCTGGAGCAGACAGCGGCCATGTCGGCAGCGGGAGCCGGTACATGTGTCGGTACTGTGTTTCACGGAGTTGAGGTGCGGATTATTGCAAACACGGATGGTGTGATCAGGTCTATTGAAGATGCTCAGACGCTGCGGTCCGGGGAGATCGGGGAAATCATCGTGCGTGGGCCGATGGTGACGCGGGAGTATTTTCGGCGTCCGGAGGCAACGGAGCGGGCGAAGATCACTGACGGAGACGAGTTTTGGCATCGTATGGGCGACGTCGGATATCTGGACGACCAGCAGCGGTTGTGGTTCTGTGGGCGTCAGGCGCACGTCGTGCATACAGAAATCGGACCGATGTATTCCGTTTGTTGTGAGGGTGTATTCGATCAGCATCCACAGGTTTACCGATCAGCTTTAGTTGGAATTGGGCGATCTGAACACCAGATTCCAGTTCTTGTCGTAGAGCCGGAGGAGGGGGCATACCCGGGGACTGCATCAGCGGAGGAGCAGCTGCGTCGGGAGTTGCTGCAGATTGCAGAAACCAGAGAGCTGACGAAACAGATTCAAAAGGTCCTGTTTCACCGCTCGTTTCCTGTGGATACTCGCCACAATGTCAAGATTCGCAGAGAAGAGCTGGCCGTCTGGGCTGCTTCCAAAATTGAGCATGCCGATTCGTAGATCGGTGGGTCAGGCCTGCAGGTCAGTTGTCAACGATGGTTTTGGCGGTGTTTCTGCAGGTTGTTTTGGAGTAATATCGGGGTGAGGTACTTGTACACACAACAGCCTTTGAAGAGACATGACTTCCAATACGGGTGACAATCAGAACTCAGCTCCTCCGCGGAACAGTTTTACTGGATCGCAGGACCGCTCTCAGTCTGTGCTCACTCAGGTCAACCAGCAAACCCGAAGGAAGAGACGTCGTAACAACCCGCCGGAGTGGGCGCTTCGCCTCGTGAAAGGCAGTCGCTGGCTGAGAGAAAGTGTGCTGCTGGAACTGCCGGGGATGCTTCAGGAACGTCGCCGCGAAATTGGGACGATGACAGTCAGCATCCTGCTGCATTTGGCGATGGCCTTCTGTCTTGCTGCATGGTTGCTGCCGCAGTCGGCAACGGATGATTTGCTCGCGATTACCGGTTCACTTACGGAAGACGATCTGACGCCCGTACAGCAGTTGGAACAAATCGTCCAGCCGGACTCACTGGTGGATCTTGAGTTCGACAGCACGATGCAGGAGATGCTGGCCGAGGTGAACAATGGCGACAAACGCATGCAGATGGAGTCGCCGGATTTGCGTGACCTGACTTTGCCCGTGGAAGACCTTCAGGATCTTAGCGAGATACCGGTGATTCGAGGAAAATTTGGTGGTCGCTCTTCCGGAGGCCGACAGGCTGCTATCCGAAAATACGGTGGCACGGCCGAGAGTGAAAAGGCGGTCAACATCGGGCTGACGTGGCTTCAGAAAGTTCAGCAGAAGGACGGTTCATGGAATTTTGCTGCAGTCGGAGATGCCGGGCAGGGCGGAAGCATGCAGGCAACGCAAATGGGGGCGACCTCGTTGGCGTTGTTGACGTTTCTTGGTGCGGGACATACTCATGAAACGGACGGGAAATACAAGGAGACTGTCACTCGCGGACTGGCCTTTTTGCTGAAGGAGTCTGAAGCCACATCCTCCGGACTGGACCTGCGTGCAACAGCCCAGGGAAATTCCGGAATGTACGTGCAGGGAATTGCCACAATTTGTCTGTGCGAAGCCAGTGCAATGTCTCCCGGCGACCGGACACTCCGCCAGGCTGCAACGGCAGCAATCCGTTTCATCGAGCGAGCTCAGGACAGCATTGGGGGCGGTTGGAGATATCGTCCGAATGAGCCCGGAGATACCTCCGTGACCGGTTGGCAGATCATGGCGTTGCAGAGTGCCAAGGCGCGGCGAATTTCGGTTCGGTCCAGCACAATGCGCGACGCCCGACTATTCCTCGATTCGGTTGAATCTGAAGACGGTGCACGTTACGGATATACTCGACGCGGTGGTGCCACAACGACGATGACTGCGGTTGGTCTGTTGTGTCGCATGTACATGGGCTGGAAACGCGACCGCCCGGAGCTTGAAGCTGGAGTACGTTACCTTGCCGAAGCTGGTCCCAGTCGAGCAAACATCTACTACAACTACTACGCGACTCAGGTTCTGCATCACTGGGGGGGAGAGCTGTGGGACAAGTGGAATCTTCGCATGCGTGAACAGCTTGTCTCCACGCAGCTGAAAGACGGCCCCGGTGCAGGAAGCTGGAACGTCACAGACCCTCATGGCAGCGGGGGAGGTCGCATTTACCAGACAGCGCTAAGCATCATGACTCTGGAGGTCTATTACCGGCATCTGCCACTGTACAAGCGGCTTAATGGTGAGGAGAGTCGCACCGCGTCCAGTAGTCCCTAGCCGGGCGTTTGCCGATTGCCGCGGTCTGAATCGCCGGGGATGGTCGGGAGGGGTATCCGGGCGTTATCGTGGCAGCGAATCGCATCATGAGAGAGGCCCACTGGTTTGCAGACCTGTCGTTTGCCACCCGGATGGCACCGGGCGTTACGCCACTCACCTGAGGCGACCGAAAGTCATGATGGCAATGTCATCGTTCTGGGCACGTCCGTTGGCGTGCTTACGCACATCTGCCAGCATGGCCTTGCCCAGTTCCTCCGGATCCTGTGCACCGGTTTTCACGAATTCCAGAACGCGTTCTGTTGTGTACAGATCTCCGTTGGGCGCCATTGCTTCGTCAACGCCGTCAGTTCGCAGTACAAACAGGTCACCGGGCGCGATTTCCCGCTCCACCATCTGGTAGGGGTAGTCGGCCATGATTCCGATTGGAATCCCAATCGCCTCGGTGCCGACTTCTTCGATTGAGCCGTCAGCGTGCCTTGTCAGCAGGGGAAAGTGGCCGCTATTGATCATGGCCATGTGGTTGTTGGCGGGATCAATCACAGCCAGCGTGTAGGTGACAAATCTGCCGGACACCATGTTATGGCACATGTGGTGATTGATTCGGCGGATTGCTTCGGAGACATCATCGGTGAATCCCATTGTGTTTTGAACGACACTGGAGATGCGCGACATGATGAGTGCACCGGGAACACCTTTTCCTGCCACATCGCCGAAGGAGACACAGATTTTTCCGTTATCCAGTTCGAAGCAGTCGAAGTAGTCGCCCCCGACAGCTTGAGCGGCATCGTAGGACGCGAAGAACTGATAGCCAGCCACTGACGGGAGCTCGTCCGGGAGCAGCGATTTTTGGACCTGCATCGCGATCTTCATCTCTGCGTCCTGCTTTTGCTTCTGCAGGTAAGTCTTCATCAATCGCACCGTCTCGTAGGACGCAGCGGCTTGTGAAGCAACGGCCAAAAGCAGTTCCAGATCTTCCTGTGTGAATCGGCTGATCGGGTTCTGTGTATCGAGATTAATCACACCGAACGCATCACCCTGGAGCCCCAGCAGTGGCACACACATCATGGATCGAATGGTGAGATTCGAAATTGATTCGCTGGCATTGAAGCGTTCGTCACTGGCGGCATCAGCAGAGAGGATTCCTGTTTTCTCCTCCATCACTTTCGTGACAACCGTACGGCTGAGTCGCACGGATTCATCTTCAGTTTCGTCACGCAGTTTTTGCGCAGCAGGCACCAGCCGATCGGAGGATTCATCCTGGACAACGATACTGCCACGGTCAGCCTGAGGGAAAATGTCGAACAGGGCATCGAGGATACGGGGAGCCATTTCATTGGGGTCCACCTGTCCCGCGAGGCTCTGGTTGATTCTCAGGATACCCTTCAGTTTGTCTTCGGGCCGTACTTCAAAAACGCCGAATCCCTGTGCCTGCACAACGCCCATGATGGTCGACGACATCTCATCGCTGATGTCGACTTGTCGGTCTGACGGAGCGGCGGCTGCAACTGCGGTGACGGCTGCTTCCATTTCAAAACGCAGTTTAACGGGCCCCAGCTTGAGTCGATCTGAATCCGCCAGCGGGACATCGGATCGAGTCCTGGGCGGTATCTGTTTGCCGTTCTGAAACGTGAAGTTGGCGCCTCCGAGATCCTCGAGGAAGTACTGTCCGTTGTCTTCGACGATCTGAGCGTGTGTTCGCGAAACCTGAGGGTTGTCTGCGATGACAACGGCTCCGTCCGGGCTACGGCCCATTTTCGCGGGAAAACTGGTCAGTTCGACCGTGATGGGGTTGTCCGCCTGTAGGATGATGATCCGGGGCATTGCGACTCACTCACTTTGAAACAACTGGCACATTCACAAACCGGGTGTCATCAGGATACTGGACTGCAGTCAACATTTCATGGGAGTTATTCAAAAACAGCCTGCCGTTCCTGGATCACGACTCTGCCGGTCCGAAGATTTCTTCCACGTTGCCTCGGAGAATTCGCCTGCCGAGACCAATCGCACGCTCTGCTGACCAGCCACGGCCGCCAACGAAGTCTTCGGCCAGGACTCGGGACAGAATTCGGCGATACATTCCGAATTTCGGCAGGGCGAATTCAAGCTTGTACATGTCGCTGTAATAGCCGATTTGTTTGGTAGCCGGGACGGCCTGCAGTCGGGCTCGCGTGTCCCGCTCGATGAAGACCGGGATGTTGGAGTACCACCAGTGTCCGCTGGTGATCACATTGGGAAAGATCCACGAGTAGCTGACCAGTTCCTGATTGTTTGTTTCGGCCAGCACGGAAATTGGGAAACGCACGCGCGGAAAAGCGTTCAGCAATTCCTTGTACTGAATCAGGGAGACACGTGTGTCGAACAGGTCCTGTCCCTGGAAGACTCCATCTTCATAGACTCGACGGTTCACTCCAATCATCAGGTCAAACGGCAGTGAAAACTGGTCGCAGCAGTCAGCGAGCGTCCAGAAAACAAATCGGCTGAGTTTGTAAAGCTGGTCTGCATCCGGGGTGCTGCCGGAAAAGACAAGACTAATGACTTCATCCGCAGCAGCATCCGAGACCGCGCCTGGAATGAAATCCGGGGGAAGCGAAATCGCGCAGGCTCGGGCACCGTTCCCGGTGAAGTGCTGAAAGAGAGTTGAGATTGTCTGTCGGAGTGATTCAGCGTTGGACACCTCGCTGTTCGTGGCCTGCAGCAGCCTTTCGCGGACTTCAGGTTTTCCCAGGTGAAATACGAGATCGTCAGTGCGGAGACAGGGAACATACAGGGATGTGTCAAAGCCTGTGAGAGGATCATCAAAGTCATTGGTGAGATACACCTGGTCAAGCCCGGAGTGCTGCAGCACCTGCTGCTCCCAGTCGGGCTGAGACATCTTCTGCAGTGATCTGTCGTACAGAGATTCCCAGTTCTCGACGGTGATGCGTTCTTCCTCGAAGCCGAAGAACTCCTGACACATCTGCAGCAGCCAGCTGTACTGCGCGGTGTTTTCAATGGTTTGCAGCCATGGGATGAGTCTGCTTACTTTCTCTTTGGGGTCGATCCCCGGCTCTTCGATCTGCCCGCGGGACAGTCCTGCTGAATGTGCAAGTTCGGTGTAGTAGTGATAGCCAAGGATATCCGCCAGTGTCGCAGAAGCTGCTGCATGTGGATTAATGTGCGTATGCGGATCAATCAGCCGCATTGCACTTAACTCTCCATGGATCTCTTCGAAAACAGAACTACTCATTGGACCATCGACTTCCGGTAAGTTGTTATTTGGAATTAGACCGGGAAACAGGGACGGACTGCGTTGAGCTGGAGTTGCAGCAGTGGAATTCAGCGAGTCAACCTGGCAGGCTCACTGGGAGCAGCACGGTTTCCCGGATCAGTGGATCGGAACTGATACGTCGATCCGCTGAACCAACGATCCTGCCTTGGGGGGATTTGACGCAAAATCTGGTTTCCGGCGCCATATTAGCGAGGATATGTCGGGCTTTCACAGGCCGACACAGGATTCATTGAAATCCGCCCGGGGAAGATTTTCGGAAAACTCTGACCGGTTTTTTGGCGCTGCGGTTCTGGTGGGGCTTTTTTTTTGATGCCTGAAGGGCGAGAATCAGAGGTTTCCCGCGTTCCGATCAGCCTTTTCCGCAATTTTTGTTTTCGCCACTTCTGCACGGTACCGGTGACTCGCCATCCATGGATCATCCAAAATTGCAGCAATCGAAAACTGCTCGAAGAATTGCGGCACGGGGGCTGTGGCAGCGAATCACGCCTCCTCAGCTGTTTGTGGCGTCATTCGCCGGATTGATTCTGGCAGGCACAATCGGTTTCAGAATGTTGCCGGGAATCCTCTACAACGGCAGTCTCAGCTGGGTGGATTCACTGTTCATGGCAACCAGTGCCGTTTGCGTCACGGGTCTCAGCGTGATCACGACAGCACATCGTCTGACAATTGCTGGTGAGATCTTTCTGCTGCTGCTGGTGCAGCTGGGGGCACTGGGAATTCTGACATTCACCAGTCTCATTATCGCCGCCTTTGGTCGTCGTTTGTCGCTGCACCAGGAGTCACTTGTGATCGTGCGGACGGATTCCGCACCGCATTTGTCTCCCCGCGAATTAACGCGATCCATCGTTCGCTATACGGTCATTTCAGAAGTCTGCGGTGCGGTCCTGCTGTACTTGTTGTGGGGACCAAAGCTGGGCTGGCGGGATGCTGTCTGGCCGGCTGTCTTTCATTCGGTCAGTGCGTTTTGCAATGCCGGGTTTTCAACATTCTCTGACAGTCTGTGCAGCTTTCAGCAGCAGCCGGAAATCCTGCTGGTTGTCAGCGGTTTGATTATTCTTGGCGGTCTTGGTTTCCTCACTCATCACGAACTGCTCACCAGATTTCGGGCCGTACGCACCCGGACCGCTTTTCGGATGTCGTTGCAGACTCGAATTGTGCTCGTGACCACTGCAATCCTCCTGGTCACTGGAACACTGTTGCTGACGGCGATGGAATGGGACCGCACACTTGCCGGAATGTCGACACGGGATCGGCTTGTGAATGGTCTGTTCATGAGTGTTACCAGTCGAACAGCTGGCTTCAACACCATCGATTACGGAGATGCCTCAGACAGTTCGGTGCTGGTCACCATGCTGCTGATGTCCATTGGGGGTTCGCCGGGTTCCACTGCCGGTGGGTTAAAGACAACAACATTTGCACTGATCCTGATGATGGCATGGTCGCGGCTGAAGGGGGACGAACATACCACTGCGTGGTATCGTACAATTCCTCACCAGACGGCTTCGCGGGCAGTCGGGCTGTTTACGGCCGGTATTGCGGTCGCTTTTACTGGCATGCTGCTGCTGACGGTTTCCGAATCAATGGGTCCGGGGAGTGAGCCAGCACTGCTGCGAGACTGTGTGTTCGAAGCTGTCAGCGCCCTTAACACCGTTGGGTTATCAACAGGTATTACGTCCGAACTGTCCTCGGCTGGCCGGATTATTACGGCCCTGCTGATGTTTCTTGGGCGGGTCGGCATGCTGACACTGGCGGCTGCTCTGACTGTGCGTCGTCAGGGATCGGTTGGATTTCGATATGCCAATGAAGATGTTGTGGTGGGCTGAAACATGAATCGATTTGTCGTGATTGGACTGGGAAACTTCGGAACAGCCGTGGCTGAATCGCTCTTCAGCGAACGGCACGAAGTCATTGCAATCGACATGCAGGAAGAGGCGGTGGAACGCGTCGCACCGAATGTCTCGCGCGCGGTTGTTGGGGATGGTCGAAATATCAAAACGCTGGAACGACTTGGTGTCAAAGGGGCCGACGGAGCCATTGTCAGCACCGGAGACGATATCACTTCAAGCATTTTGACCACCATGGCGTTGCACGATCTGGAGATTCACGACATCTATGTCAAGGTAATCTCGGCCGACCATGCGCGAGTGATGGAGCGTCTGAAAGTCTCGCTGACGATCTTTCCGGAGCGGGATTCGGCTCAGGCTCTGGCGAGACGACTTTCCGGCCCGGGCCTTCTGAACTACGTCCCCTTCAGTGACGGCTTCAGCATTCAGGAAATGGGCGTACCTTCAGACTGGAATGGGAAATCGCTGCGGTCCCTCGCATTGCGGCAGGAGTTTGGGATCACCGTGGTGGCGATCCATGATGTGCTCAGTGAAAAAATTACCTTCACGTCTGATCCGGATCAGATTCTGAAGGATTCAGACGCGCTCATCGTGGCCGGGCGGGACGAAGATCTGGCTCGCGCTGCCAAGCTGATCTGAGGGAGCGGTGCAGACTGCGTTCCGGGAGTCGTGGTGGTGCAATTCAATCTCGCTTCGATACATCGGCGGGTGGTCCAGGAAAGAACGCATTGGTACGCCGAACATACTCGGCATAGCCAGGCCGTCGCTCACCGATATCTTTTTCCAGCAGAGTGACTCCGGAGACTCGGAGCAGAAAAAACGCCATGGCCAGTGGGCTGATCATCGTCCATCCCGGGGCCCCTGCAGAGTAGCTCATCAACCACAGGCCCCACCAGACGCAGAAGTCGCCGAAGTAGTTCGGGTGTCTGGTCAACCCCCAAAGTCCGCTGTCGAGCACTTTGCCGGCTGAATCCGGCTGTGCTCGGAATCGCGCCAACTGCCAGTCACCGACCGCCTCGAAGAAAACTCCAATGGCCCACAGCAGACCCCCAGGAATCAGAATCAGCACGGAACGCTGTGGCAGGATTCCTGCGCAGCTGATTGTCACCGGGAGAGCCACAAACCACATGATGACCGCCTGCAGCAGAAACACGATGACGAGGCTGGACCAGCGGAATCCCGGGCCGTACCTGGCAGCCATTGCCGCGTACCGTCGATCTTCGTGCGGATCGCGCAGAATCCGATTGCCGAGATAAATACCCAGGCGAGCGGCCCACAGACAAATTGCTGTGAACACAACGGTTTGCGCTATCCCCCAGCGATCGGGAGGGCACGTTCTTGCGGTCACCGTGGCGAGCACGGCAAAACCAGGCCCCCAAAATGCGTCGATAATGCAGTACCTGCCAGCCAAACGGCTGAGCAGCCAAATGCAGAATCCTCCCGTCAATGCGGTTAGGAGGGTGAAGATCAGAACCTGCTGCATGTGATTTTTTCCAGTGGATCCTGCGGGACGCAATTCAGCCCGCCGGATCACGGAACACCTACGGCGTCAGGCCAGTCGTTTCTCTGCCACCGTGCCGTCCGGCGATGTTTTCACATCGTAGCCGAGTTCCTGAATTTGTCCGCGAATTGTATCTGCAGTTGCATAGTCCTTATCCGCTCTTGATGCGTCCAGCTGCCGGCACAGCTCAGCGATAGTCGTGTCTTCTTCAGTGGCACTACTGTCACCGTTGGCAGACATGTCGAGCGGTACGACTCCAAGGACTTCATTGATCCGATTCAGAGCCCCCAGTGCGGCGGCCGGGTCGTCCGGTGTGGTGCTGGCCCACGGCAGGATGGCCCCAA
>JAFMMM010000086.1 GCA_017859815.1 Planctomycetota bacterium
TCCCCCGATCATCGGAAATTCTCGCAACTCCACAACACACTGCAACAACCGTATTTCCACGGCCGTTCGCTGCCGTTTCCCGTCAGGCTCCGCCAGCGTCACGAGTTTAGAAGTCTGCCGGACAACACGCCATCCCCCAGGCAGGAATCGTCGGTTCGCAGAAACCCCCAACAACCGTTATTCCCGTTCAGGGATCCTCGGAGCGGTCCGCTCCAAATGCCGCTCCAGACGCTTCAACATCACCCCTCCAACCAAAACCCCGGACAGCATCGCCCCGATCAGCACGAGCAGCCAAAGTCGATTCCGGAAATGCCACACCAGTATTTGCGGTGCGTGCGGAAGCTGACCCAGTGCGTGAGACGTAAAGATTGCCATGGGATCCTCCTCCCAGGCCACCGACGATTCCGGTTTCACAAGCTCACTCCGCTCCCGCTCCCCAAGTTCCAGTATCGATGGGGATTTCGCTCCGACCCACGATACCGCCAGGAAACCCCAGCTCGTCCACAACACAAACAGGAAACACAGACCCGTCACCCACAGTACGGATTGCGATTTCTGAGTCATCCGGGTCTCCCGATCACAGTCGTCGAGTCAACTCTGCCCACCCACCCTGTCACTGTTCAACGCAGCCGGTGCTCTTCGTGTGAACAACGAAACCTCCAGCCACTTCCATCTGTTTCATAACCTCCCGCGTCAGGACAGGTCGGCCACAATCCGCCAGCCAGCCACGGCTGCAGATTTGTCACGCTGATGTAAGGACCGCTCGGCCGCAGATCATCGGTAACAAACGGATTTGATGCCTTCCGCCAGGCTGCGTATCCCGGTTCCGCCCCGTATGCTCGCTCCACCGCAGTATTCAGCATCCGCTGGTTCTGACGACAGGCCGCATCGGCATATCCGGAGTCCGGGAAACGAGCAACCAGCACATTCATTGCAGTACCAAGTGCAGCGCAGGAGAACAGTCGAGCCAATGCAAACCAACTCAGTCGCCAGCCGATGATCCGTCGCTTCGCGTTGCGCAGTGCCCTGCTCTGCCGCCGAGTCCACCAAAGAATTGCGGCGCCTTCCGAACACAGCGTGACTGCGACCGCTGCAATGATCATCACCCGAGGCGGCGGGTAAAACTGCACAGCAATTCCCGCGACCATCAACCCCAGCGTTAGTGACAGCAAATTCAACAGCCCCGCAGCTCGAAACGACCTCCCAAAACTGCCTGAAACCCAATACACCACACCATCCGAAAACGCACTGCACAACAACCACAACAGAGGGGGAATTGCCCAGAGCCACCACCCGCCAAACGTTGCCTCACGATCGAGGTAAGCCTGCGACACAGGCATCAGAGCATTAGCGCGGCAGTGTTCGACGTGTCCCGCCAAAACGAACAGCCCGGCAAACAACACTGCTGTTGTATGTCTTACTCTCACAAGCCCCGATCCTTCCAATCATTCTTACGCTGATGCCGGCTAACGCTGTGACTGGTGTTCCGGATGAGAACAGCGAAATGACCAGCCTGTGGAATCCAGTTCGTAGGTTCCGTGGGGACATTCCGGCCACAGTTCAGCCGGCAAATATTTCAACAACTGACTGCGCTCCGGATTTCCCGTGGGAAGTTCCGAGGAATCCGAAAACTGCCGGCGGCGGAATTCCTGATACTCCACCGTTTCCCCGTATGCGTCCCGAACTGCGTTCTCCAATAACACTTGATTCAAATGACAACGCACGGCAGTCAACGATGGAGACGGATTATCAACCACGGCCTTCAAAAAGATTCCCAGCAGAATCAGGCTGGTCAGCAATGACGACTGAATCACACTCCAAAACCACGGCCGCTGCAGCAACCGTCTTTCGCCACCCGTTCGCTGGCTACTGCGACGCTCCTGAATCCTCCACCATGAGCTCACAGCAACCACTTCAAAGATCAGCAGCAGCACTGTCGCGACCGAACTGAACTGGATCTCGTCCGCTGTCGCAGGAAGGATCAGCCATGCAAACAATGTGGCTGGAATGGCCAGCAGTAAACTGGCCAGCGACAACATCACAGCCGCCAGCCAGCAGCGATCAAAAACCTGATTCCGCTGAAAAACACCACCGCGTATCAGTGTTCCCACGAAAATTGCGATCCCGACGCTGCCCCAGCCAAGAGCACTGTTCAGGCCCAACAGTACCACCGGCCCCGGAATGAAATTACTGGCACAACAGACCGAAGTAGTCAGCAGCCAGGCAGATAGTCCACGCAGGCCTGATGCTGCCACTCTTTGTCTTTGCAGATGCCTCATTCTTCTCCGCCTGTCATGATTCTCGGCACGGGAACTACAGCCAAATCCGTCAGGCTCACACTCCCCGATACGTCGCGGCATAACGATCGGGCCGGACATGCTGAGCCAGCGCTCCGGTCAAATCCTAACAGTGAAGAACCGTTAACGACAGTTGCACGACGTTTGCGTGCCGGGGCCCTACCCCATTCTTCACAGCAGGGGAATTTCCGGAATAACGACTGCGATATCAAAAAACATGACTCCTGCAGCTGACAGTTCACTCCGACCCGCAACACGATGTAAGATAGCGGCAGAAACTCGCTGAGTATTCTTCAACGGCATCCCCCTCCTGCACCTGTCAAAATCCCTCCGAATATCTCCATGCACTGTCGTCTCTCACCAATCCTGATTCCCCTGCTGCTGGCATCGCTGTGCTGCTTTCTGATCCGGTCGGCAGAAGCACAGGAAACCTGGCTGCATGAACCAATCAACTATCGAACCGCTGCCGCAGACAACCCCATCAGCCGCTTGCAGACACAGCTGGAGAACGGCTCAGCAACGCTGCAAAGGCAGGGCGAATTCGGCTACCTCGAATCACTGCTCGAAACACTTCACGTCCCAGTCGATTCGCAAACACTGGTCTTCTCCAAAACCAGCCTGCAGCTCCGGAAAATTTCACCCGCCACACCACGCGCTCTGTACTTCAATGATGAACTCTACATTGGCTATACCGTCGGTGGTGATGTCCTCGAAATCTCCGTCGCTGATACACGGCTGGGGACCGCCTTCTATACACTCTCGCAAAGAAGCAGTACACCACAATTTCGCAGACAGTCCGACGAGTGCATTGCCTGCCACAGCTCATCACGAACCGAAGGGGTTCCAGGACACCTGATGCGTTCGCTGAAGACTGCCGCTGACGGACAGCCTCTGTTCTCTGCCGGCAGCCAGAATGTCAACCATACAACGCCTCTGCAGAAGCGATTCGGAGGCTGGTACGTGACCGGAACACACGGCAGCCAGCGTCATCAGGGCAATGTTTTTTCCACACGTGATCAGCCGGATGATGACAGCGATGATTCCGGCCTGAACCGGGAATCTCTGCAGCACCTGTTTCGGACAGACCGTTACCTGTCTCCTCATAGCGATCTTGTTGCACTCATGATCCTCGGACATCAGGTACTCGTCCATAATCGACTCACCAAAGCCGCGTTCACAACCAGAGAAGCACTGAATTACCAGCAGGCCCTGAATAAAGCCCTGAAGAATCCCCCCGGGACACAGCTGGAATCCACTTCACGGCGGATCGCCAGTGCCGGCGAACAATTGGTCGAAGCACTGCTGATGGCACAGGAAGCACAATTGACGGAATCAGTCAGCGGAACAGCTGACTTTCAGCACTCCTACTCAAACCGCGGGCCACGCGATTCCCACGATCGATCCCTGTTTCAACTGGATCTGCAGCGGCGTTTGTTTCGTTTTCCCTGCAGCCCGCTGATCTACTCCCCGGCCTTCCGCAATCTGCCCGCCGAAGTGAAAACATGGGTCCTGAGACGAATCCGCGATGTCCTGAAAAACTCCGCCACGGATCCCCGGGAACGCTTCACACATCTTTCCGCTGAAGACCGAGAAAACATTCTTGAAATCCTCAGCGAAACTCATCCCGATTTTCAGGACGCGACGACCGGCTCGCCCGATACTGCCGACTCCCGTAACACCGACGCAGCAAACCCCGATGCCGGCACCGTTCAGCGAAACTGAACCACACTGCTGGACAGGGCTCCGCGTTCATCTGTTACCGTCATGATCCAGGTGTTGGCCGCTTCCGGAAGCCCTTCGGCCCTGGCAATCCCATTTGTCACCGTGGCCGGAATGGTCTTCCATGCGCGTTTGCTGCGTAATCCCTCCTCGACCGTGAAATGCACCGCCGCTGCAGTAATCTTCAGTTCCGTTTCCACTGTCGCCATGATCAGATTCCCGGTCACTTCCGGTGTCCCAATCATTGGCAGTGGTACACCACCGCGACAGTAGGAATCAATGAACAGGCCAATCTCCTGCGGGGCCCAGCCAGCCGGGTGACTGTGCCGCATTTGCAATTCAATTCGCATCTGTTTGGCTGCCGGCACAGCATCAAAACTCTTCCGATAACTGTCGAGCGGGTAATGCACGTCGTGAGTGCCGTTAACAAACAAAATCGGCACCCGACAGTTGGGCAACAAACTGCCGGGGTCGTAGGCCTTCACCCAGGCTTCGCGGCGTTCCCCCAGCTGATCGATGGCAGGCTTCTGAACGGATTCCCCTTCATGCAGGAAACCACACCCATACACAGGAACCGCTGCCCGGAACCGATCATCCAGTGACGCAACCAGACACGTCGTATACCCCCCCCAGCTGATTCCGGTGACGGCTGTTCGATTGGCATCCACGTCGCTGAACGATCGCAGCAGTGAATGAGCAAGCACTCCGGCTGAAGCAGCATGCCACGGCCAGTCATCCTCAATGGTTCCACCAATCGAATCAAATTTTTCAGGATGCCCCTGCTCCGGCCCCCCACGGTCAAGACGCGTTCGCGTCTCGCGGCGGGATGCCTGGCCAGGCACCGGTTTGCCGTCGTCGGCGTAAATGACTTCAATCGGGCGACGACCACTCAGATCCATGGCGATTGCTGCGTAGCCGCGTTCCGCCCACAAACTGACCCATTCCGCGAATGCCGTGCCCCCGCCGCCATGAATCAGGACGACTCCCGGATACTCACTCGCTGATCCCTGCCGTTTCCCCTGCAATGTGGCCGGCGAGGCGTAGAAGGCGAAAATCTCGGTGGCTTCCCCACTGAGCGGCTGACCACTGTACAGCAACGAATGAATCGCCCCCTCCTGCTGAACCCAGCGGAATTCCGGGGCCTCGCGCAGAGACGGCAGTTCCCAGACACCAATTTGCTGCGATTGCTGCGCGATTGATTGCGATGCCCCCAACAGCAGAATCCCCGGAAACAACATCGCCAATCGCATGCATCGCACCATCGTGTCACTCCTGCTCGAATTCCACTTCGGACTCATTTCCATGACGGGAATGAACCGCAATGCGGCAATCCGCATCAGCAAAGCTCACTGCTCCGACGCCCGCGCCAGACGTCAGCCCAACTCCTCCAGAATTCGCTCCACACTGTCCAGCTGAGACTGCAGCCCGGCCAGCGTCTCCCGGATCTCGGCAATCACTCGCTCAGGCGCATTCTCCATGAAGCCCTTGTTATTCAGCTTTCCCTGATGACCGGCAATGAACTTCTTTAACTTTGCCGCCTCTTTGGTTTGGCGAGCAATTTCAGCTTCCCGGTCAATCAATCCCTCCAGTGGAATATAGCCGTCCGCGTCGCCCAGACTGAAACTGGCAGCACCAGCAGGCCGACTGATGTCCACGCCAGCCGCTTCCAGCATCGTCTTCGACAGAAAGTCAAACTGCTCCGCGACCGCCTGTAGCTGCTCCGCAACTTCCGGCTCGCATCGCATAAACAGACGCAGTTGAGCCCCTGGAGCAATGCGGTAGACAGCACGCACGTTACGCACGGCAGCAATCGTCTGCTGCAATCGCTCAAAACGTCGCTCCAGCGCCTCGTCGATGTGCGCAAGTTCCGGATCCGGCCATGACGCAATCATCACCGATTCGGAATGCGTCGCCGGATTCCGCAACCCACGCTCAGGCGCGACCTCGTTGAGCTTGTGCCACAATTCCTCAGTGATGAACGGTGCAAACGGATGCAACATCCGCAACAGATTGTCCACGACCACCACGAGTACCCGCTGAGCACCCGGCCGTGCCTGCTCGTTGCGGAATCGCGGCTTGAGCATCTCCAGGTACCAGTCACAGAACTCGTTCCACGTGAATTCGCGAACCGCTCGAGTTGCCTGGTCGAACTGGTATCGTTCCAGCATCACCGTGACGTCACGAATCGTCGTTGCCAGTCGGCTCAGGATCCAGCGATCCTCCATGGTCAGATCGGCATCGCTCACCGACGCCGCCTCGTAACCCTCCAGGTTCATGAAGGCGAATCGACACGCGTTCCACAGCTTATTGCAGAAGTTGCGGCCGTAATCAAAACGCTCGCTGACAATTCTGGCCACCGCAGCGCCCTCATCAGGAGTAAACCAGGGGCTGGGGAACTGGAACTCCTCCTTGCACTTTCCACAACGAATGGAAGGATTCGGGCCTCCCATCGGACGCATCTCCTGATGCTCCTTTGTCTGCGGGGTCACCGCTTCGCAATGCGGACATTCGTAACCGACTGGCAGTCGTACATCCTGAGTCTCTCCGCATAGCGATGCAATCGTGAACCGCACCGCGTCCGTCCCGTACTTGTCGACCAACTCCAGCGGGTCAACTCCGTTGCCTCTGGACTTTGACATTGTCTGTCCCAGACCGTCCAGAATCTTGGGATGGATGTAGACGTGACCAAATGGCACGTCACCCATGTTGTACAGTCCGGTCAACACCATCCGCGCTACCCACAACGTGATGATGTCGCGCGATGTCACCAGAACCGAGCCGGGATAAAAGTATGGCAGCACCTGATTGGGAGACTGTCGCTCCGCTGAAGACTCACCAGCCACGGGTGGATTCCGATCCAAATTGGGCCAGCCAAGCGTCGCGTGCGGCCACAACGCGGAACTAAACCACGTGTCCAGAACATCTTCATCCTGCACAAACCCGGCCTCACACAGACTCTGTTCCAACTCTTCGTTGCCACCGTCAACACAGACAAGAATCAGCTCTTCGCCCGTCTGCAGGCCAGGAGCAAATCGGGCTGCGAGGCGCCCGGCATACTCGTCGGGCAGCACGATTGTCTCATCGTCTGCGATGGTCGCTCCAAATGCCTGCAACGCAGTCAGCCGTTCAGATCCCTCGCCAGCAACAACACTCCAGACCGGAATCCGATGACCCCACCATAACTGCCGGCTGATACACCAGTCCCGCTTCTCTGACAGCCAGTCCAGATAAGTCTTCGTGTAACGATTGGGAAAGAATCGAACACGACCATCTTCCACAGCATCCATCGCCGACTGAGCCAGCTGGTCCATCTGCACAAACCACTGATCACTGAGATAAGGTTCAATCGGCGTCTTGCTGCGATCGCTGTGCATCAGTGGAATGACACGGTCTTCCACTTTTTCCAGATGCCCCAGCTCGTCCATTCGAGCCACCACAGCCTGGCGAGCTTCCGAACAGGTCATGCCGGCGAAATCCGCTCCGTTCTCGTTGATTGTCCCGTCCGGATTCAGAATATTAATCATCGGCAGATCGTTGCGAAGTGCACATGCGTAGTCGTTCGGATCATGAGCCGGTGTCACCTTCACTGCTCCGGTTCCCAAATCCTTGTCCGCCAGCAGTGCATCCGCAATGACCGGAATCGCCCGCCCCAGCACAGGAATCAGCACCTTCCTGCCGACAACGTTCGCATATCGCTCATCGGAGGGATGAACGCAGACAGCGGTGTCACCCAGCATCGTTTCAGGCCGTGTGGTGGAAAAGCTGATCTTTTCTCCCGTGAGATTCCCGTCCGCGTCCACCACCGGGTAATGCATCGTCCAGAAACTGCCGGCAACGTCCTCGTGAAAAACCTCGTCATCGGCAACCGCTGTCTGCAGGTACGTGTCCCAGTTCACCAGTCGCTTGCCGCGATAAATCAATCCGTCACTAAACATGCGGAAAAATGTGCGACGTACCGCCGCGCTGCAGACTTCGTCCAAAGTAAACCGCACGCGACGCCAGTCACAGCTGGAACCAATCTGCTGCAGCTGATTCAGAATGCGAGCCTCGTACTCATCCTTCCATTTCCAAATCCGGTCGACGAGGGCTTCGCGGCCAATGTCGTGCCGAGTCAGCCCCTCCTCCTCCAGCATGCGACGCTCGACGACGGCCTGAGTCGCAATGCCGGCATGATCAGTCCCCGGCATCCACAGCGCGCTGCGCCCCTGCATTCGCCGCCAGCGTGTCAACAGATCCTGAACCGTACCGTTCAGACAGTGGCCCATATGCAACGCACCCGTCACATTTGGCAGCGGAATCATTATGGTGTGCTGCTCACGATTCGGATCCGGCTCCGCGTTGCAGTATCCCTGCTCCAGCCAGTGCCGGACCCAGTAATTTTGAGCGGCAGATGCGTCGTATGTTTTGGCAATTTCTGTCGACATGAGCTATCAAAATCTGCTGAATGACCGATGAATGGCACGCGAATAACGCTCTTCGCAAATACCCGGATCCGCCGCGCAGTCTAGCACCTGCTGCACGTTTCTGCAGCGAAAGTTCCAGGGGCTGACGCTTTGCCCATTTCAGGGAGCCGTTGCTGCCGAATCTCCCTGAAGTAACTCGGCATAGACTTCCAAAGTCCGACTGGTGGTCTGAGACAGTGAATATGGGCAGGCAGGCTGCGGTCCGGCAATTTCTCCGCGCAACAGAGCACTCACAACCCCTGTCAGTTCCCGCAGATCCCCCGCACTGACTGCGCCAAAAGGCCACACCTGAGCCAACAGCTCGCCAGCGCCACCGTGGTCCCACGCCACAATCGGACGCCCCATACTCAGCGCTTCCGCAACGACCAGCCCAAATGACTCCGGTCTCTCCGGTAACGATAAAACCACGTCGGCGGTCGCATACAGTTCACGCATGTCGCGGCGATGGTCCAGCACGCCGACCCGATCACTGACTGCCAGCTCCTGAGCACGCTGAACAATTTTTTGCCGCTCGGTCGGTCGCCCTCCGTCGCTGCCTGTAATCAGCCCAAATACCGCCTCACCCTGGCGAGTTAATTCCGCGACGAGTTCCAGAAAAGCGCGTTGACCACGACTGCGCTTTAAACGCCCCGGCAGCAGCAGTAACCGCCGGCCCTCAATCCCTGGCATCTCACGCAGTAGTTCCTGCTTCCAGGCCTCATCCGGAACAAATCGAGGCGAAAACTCCCGTTGATCCACTCCCCTCGGTATGACTCGCAGCCGATCCTCCTGTAAACGCGGATCCATCGCTTGCAGATGCCTGCCCACGGCGTCTGATACCGCAATCACGCGATCTCCCCGAGTCATCACTCGGCTCCAGACTCCCGGCCTGTTCAGCCCGTGCCCGGTTGTGACCACAGCGACACGCGATCCCGCCGGCAACACACGCTGAGTCAATTCCAGCAGCCACGCCGGAACACGGGAATGAACGTCCACAAGTACGATTCGCTCCGTATGTAACAACCGACGCAGCGCCGAGAACAGAAACAGTGTCCGCGGTGACTTGCGACCAATCGGCATCTGAACATGCCGCACACCAAACGCCTGCAAATCTGAAACCAGAATTCCCCCGCCGGAAAGTACCAGGGAACGATATCCCGCATCAGCGACTGCCGCCGCCGTCTGCAATACACATCGCTCAGCGCCGCCACCGTTCAGCGCCGGAATCATCTGCAGAATCGCTGGTCGCTGCTCTGATGACATGTGCCTGCTGACCGAAGAAATTTGAAGAACACGGTTATCGAGACATCCAGGACCAAGAGCCAGCCGCGTGTCGACAGCGAGTGATGCGCTTTCCTTCCCCCCGGTGTAATTGATCCGGTGGCGGCCTCTCAAGAGGAATTCGATCGCGCAGCCTGGTTCAGACCATTTCGCTGCTGCTGTCAAAGCCGGCTGTGTGACGTCGATTCAGGCTCTGCCTGTTGGTCCCGCGAAATACGATTCGCATTCGAGCTGTCTTCAGGTTGCAGCTCCTGCAGTCGCTTCGCTATACGCTGAAGTTGCTCAGACGCGGCGAACTCCCTCACCCGCAGTAGAGTTTGGATGTCAGCTGCGAAACACCGCAGGTGCTGCTGAAGCAGACCTTCCGGTCCCTCCTGCAGATGCCTGTCCATCACAACATCAAACTCGCTTGCCAAATCCGAAAACTCCGGCGGAGACTCCATTTTCTCACTGCGAAAATGATCGATCTCCCGAATCAGCTCTTCCTCCCCCGTGTTCAACTGGAAACCGGCAAAAGAAGCAAAGTCGCCCGTCAACTGCTGAATTGCCCCCAGCATCCGGTCGCACTCAGCAAACGAACCACCCGTGTCAATTGCATCCAGGAACAACGCCTGCACTTGACGACCGACCAGCCACCCCATCTCGTTGCGGACTTCAGAATCTGTCTTTAAAACCAGCAATTTGCGAGCATTATCGATCGCCTCACGACGCGCTTCGATTGCTGCCGGGCGATTTCCCCAGTGCCTGTGCGTATCTGCAAGATTTCCCTGCAGTCGCAGCAGAATCATCAGCAAATCCGGTGACTCCACGCCGTTGGATAACAGTGACCGTCCCAGTTCAATTCCGCTGTCTAAAGCCGGCAGTACTTCGGGATACGGATCCCGAACGGTATGGTACTGCAGACCAACCGTGTTGCAGATATCCATAAAACTAATCGCGTCCTCGATCGAGACCGGGGGCTGTCGAAGCATCTGCCTGCATACAGCACGGTTCAATGTGCCAATCCCCTTCACGTATGCCGAGCTGTAGCCGGGGTCTTTCAGCGCGTTCCGACTCAGTCGGTCGCGAAGTTGGTCCCAGTCAAATTCACACTCGGGAAACAGCCGCTGGATCTCTGCAAACACCGGTGGCAGCTCCGCCCCCTCCACCCACAGTAATAAACGCTGAATCAACTGGCCTTCTGAGACTGCACCTTTGTGAATGGCCTTGACCAGTCGAGCCGAAATCCGAAGTTCCGCTGAATAATCCTGACTTGCGCGAGCCGCCTCGATTCCCTGAAGCAGTGTCACGACACTTCGATACAACCACTCCTTCGACTCCTTATGAAGACGCTGGCCGCGAAATGCCATTCCCATCTCAAATTCCAGCTCACCACGAACCCGTAACGCACCAGTTTGAACTTCTCGAAATTCACGCGACTTTACCCCGGCATCTGCAAGAAGCTGAATTGCTCGTTCGGCAAGTTGCAGCGGCGGAAGCTCGGCGGGAGTTCGACAATATCGATGAATGATGTATTGCGGTTTTTCCAGTTCAGCCTGAGTTAACAAAACGCGGGCAAGGTCAAGATTCCTTTGAGAGCGACGTTCACTCGATACCCACAGACCGCCCCCGAGGCTCTCAAGTGCCTGCCTGCTGCGAACAACAACCTGAGGGAGATCGCTGGCGGTGGCCGTTAGCCATAACCGCCCCAGAGTTGTGTTATAGTCCCACGCGTACAATTCCGCCTGTCGCCAGCCCAACAATAAAATGACCAGAGCTGTCAACATCGCCGCCGCCCAGCGTCGCTGATTTGAAGATGACCAGCTGCTCTTGCTGCGGACGCGTACCGTCTCAAGCGTCGATAAATCGGAATCACCAGACGAAAACCTTTGTCGCTCTCCGCCGGCACCGGGCAATTCGGGAAACGCAGTGACGTCCAATTCGGAAATCGGGCTGGAGTCAGCATTACTGACGAGAACTTCAAATTCCGGATGCTCGGCCAGAAAAATGCGAACCTCGGCAGCACGTTCGCTGCTCAGCAGACCCTCTGCATAAAGAGCCAGATCCAGATTCGTGATCTTCTGCTGCCGAAAAGACTCACCACTCATGATTCGGTGCCCCCCATACGGCCAGGCAAATGATCCACCGAAGCTGAACAAGCCGCTGCACGAATAAAAGACTCGTCTCTCCCATGACGCACCAGCATTCGTAACTCACCCAACCGATCTGCCGGCAGCACGCCAAAATCACTTCGACACAATTCGTCAATCTGTGCGAGTAAGATTCCTGACGCTGCTGCTCGCCAGAAACCCGCGCGCCCGCAGGCACGGCGGCACAGACGGCATACAGAAAAGAATTCAAAAGAATCTTGCCGACACATACTCCGTGTTTCAGAACCAACCACGTCACCCAGGCACCCCATCCACGAATGCCCGGCGTGGGATGAGGCTGTCCGTTGTGAACACTCACGGTGCAAAGCAGGTCCGGCGTCCAGCGTTTCACGTCCGATCGCAGTCTCAGTTGCCATTCCCGAGCTGATGGAAAATCGAATCGTGGAGCAGCAGATTTTTGATCCGCCGGGAGGGTTTCCGGAACCGGCAACGGTGCCCGCTGCAGAAAGTCCCCTGTATTCAGAAGCCGCAGTATTCTCAAACGAAAACACAAACGGGCTGCTTTTGATGTGAAATCAGCCATTGAAATGCCGGTCGCCCTCGGGCAATTCTGCAGGGGATCCGATGAATCCTGCCGCTCGTAGATCAACAGTTCCTCGAATGGCTTGCCGCCACGGATGCGCCGCCTGCGTTTTTGAGCCGGCCGCGAGATTCGATTCTGGCAAGCCTGCTGCTGGTCCAGCGGCACGCGAGGCTGACGGAGGAACCACCATTCCCCGCTGCGGATCGAATCGTGACACCCAAGAATCATGTTCTTCATCTCCGGACTGATTCACCGGCACACTTCTGATTGGCCGACGGGATGCAATTCAACACTCGCTGCACCAGGGAGCCGTCATCCGGGCGGAAAGACAACACATCTTTCGGAAACACCGGCCACGCCCCTGCAAGAAGGAATCAACAACGGCAGGATCAATACACTGCATTTGACGAGGCTGTCGTTGGACAACACGCATCAGCACTACAGCCCTGCATCCACAGCTTTTCCAGTCGGCCTTACAATCTGCTGGCACAGCGGAATTGTCACAGCGGAATTGTGTGGACTGCTCGCTCAACACTCTTACTGATTCGATGAGGGCACAGGACAACCGTCTTACCCGGCCATCCCACAGCATCCCACCGAGGCGGCATCATATCAAAACCAAACCGCACCAGAAGATCCGATATCCCGTTTCGAGACCATCGGGAAGCCACTCTTACGCAATGCATCAACCCGCTGTACAGGCAACCCTCGTCAGGAAAAGCAACAAGTCATCAATCTCCGGTGACAACTCCCATCAACTATTCTCTGTCAAATCCTCCGTCGACCGCACCTCAAAACGCTTCCCCCAACAAAAAACACCGAAAGAGCGCCGCATTGCGCCCCGGCACCTCCCCTGGTGCCATCCACCTCTCCTCGGCACCTCCATCTCTCAATTTGCCGCCGGCGGTGCCAACCACCTTCGTTACTTGTGCGCTCTGACGGTGCCATCCACCGTTCAGGTACTCGTGTGCGCTCTGACGGTGCCATCCACCGTTCAGGTACTCGCAATCAGAGCCAACACGGCCACACTCAACTTGCCACCCCACAAACCAAATCCGAACAGACTCGGGGGGGGGCCGCACTTCCATTGTTGAGTCGTTGCAACACATCCGCACAAACCAACCAACTCAAGAAAAAACTTGGCCGCAAAATGAGTTGCGATTGTGGTGCTATTGTGAGGCATTAACACCACCCTTAAGATTGACCAGCGCTGTCGCTCACGTATCGTCATTCGCTCGAAATGGTCATCAAATGCCACGTGTCAATCGCTCAGAGATCATTGCCACGGATGAAGTGCAGGTCTTTCACCTCGTCAACCGCTGCGTCAGACGGACCTTTCTGTGCGGGAATGATCCGCAGACCGGTAGAGACTACTCCCACAGAAAACTCTGGATTCGAAGACGACTCGAACAACTCGCTGCGATCTTCGGAATGGACATCCTCGGGTACGGGGTCATGAGTAATCACTTGCATGTTGTCGTTAGAACCCGGCCGGATCTGGTCCGCAAATGGACTGACCAACAAGTCGCATTGAGATGGTGGACTCTGTTTCCACAAAGAAAAAACGCTGACGGATCTGCAGCAAAACCCACCAAACAGGAACTCAATGCAATCCTGAAAGATCAATCGGCTCTCAAAGAACGCAGGTTGAGACTGTCAGATATCTCATGGTTCATGCGGTGCCTGGCAGAACCTGTTGCACGTCGAGGTAATCGAGAGGACGACGTGACGGGCCGATTCTGGGAGGGACGATTCAAAGCTCATCCAGTGCTCGACGAACCCGCTCTGGCCGCATGCATGGCCTATGTTGACTTGAATCCTATTCGGGCTGGAATCGCCAAAACTCCCGAATCAAGCGAGTTCACAAGTATCTGCGATCGCATTCATGACCAGCGCAAAGCTGCCCAAAAACGCTCGAAGCAGGCCGCCGCGATCCAAACCGAACATGGCGAAAGGGCAGGATGGCTCGCTCCTGTCCCGCTTCAGCCAACTCACAAGACATCACGGCAGAAACCGACTGTGCGCAGGGCTGGAAACAAAGGGTGTCTGCCAATGTCACTGGAGCAATACAAGCGGTTACTGGAATGGACGGGAAAACAGCTCAGAAAACTGCAGACCGATGAAATTCCATCTGAAGCAGCAGCAATCCTGGAACGACTTCAAATCAATCCCGAATCGTGGCTCCCCATGGTTCAGCGTTTCAGAAAACACTTTCGGTTTGCAGCAGGCTTGCCCCAAAGCCAACAGCGTTTCCGCGAGGAACGCAAACGAAGACGAATCGCTTCAGGCGTTTCCTGATCAGTCGCGTCTACTCCCAACGCAGCCACGAAAAGCCGTCATACTGCCGCAAACACTCAATGCCTGAACTTCTTCATCAAGGCTGCTTCGCCTGCGGCATGTTCAGATGAGAGTGCTCTATCAGATTGCAGCATCTCAGCTTGCCTGAACCTCCCGTTTCATCCCGATTGATCGACACAACGCAACGGTCAAAACGCTGGCGTCGCTCCGTACCAGAGGCATTGCGCACAGCAGGCTTTGTTTACCGGCTTCCCTCACTGCGATTTCCGGCGGTGCTCGTGCCCGTATTCTCAAGGTGCCATCCACCGCGTATTCACACAAGGTGCCATCCACCGTGTCGCATCCGACGTGGAAAACGCCCGCAATACGGTGGATGGCACCGGAAACGGTCGCGCGGTGGATGGCACCGGGAACGAGAGAATGCCCGGGACGCCCAAACTAACGGGCAGAGATGCAGTAGAGGTGCCGGGTGCCGCGGATGAACAGTTGGTCGTCAACAGGTGCTGGCGTCGCATCGATCCCTTCGCCAAGTTCGTTGGTGGACACAATCTCCAGTTCGGCGCTGTCCTTAATCACTACGATGGTCCCACTGCGGCCGGTGAGAAAAATGAAACCGCCTGCGGCCACCGGCGATGCATACGTCGTCGCGATTCCGGGGATACGGCTGGCACCAAAACACTCCTCACCCGTCTCAGCATTCAAACAAGTCAGTACTCCGGTCTTCGCCTTGTGGAAGTAAACACGTCCGTTCGTCAGCAATGGAGAAGCAATATCGGGGGTATCCCGATTGACTTGCCAAACGACCGACCTGGTTCCACGCAAATCGCCACGACCGTCCAATCGAAATGCTGCCATGTAAGATCCGCGAAAACCACTGCCGACAATTGCAAGGTCTCCCATGGATACGGCCGACGCCACTGGGCGATCGGTCTGCCCGGAACAACGCCACAATTCCTTCCCGGTTTTGAGGTCGTAGCCGCGCGCATAATTCTGTCCATTCAGGATGACCTGCTGGCCCCCCTTTGCATCAACAACAAGCGGTGTCGACCATTCGGTGGGTTCATCACGGGCCGTCTGCCAGACAGTTTTCCCGGTCAGTTTATCAAGGGCGTAGAGGAACGAATCACCTTCATGGTCCCATGGCAACAGGACGAGGTTCCCGGTAATCGTTGGGGAACTGCCTTCGCCAAAACTGTTCCGCGTTGACATTTTTGGAAAGTCAGTCCGGCTCCACTTCAGCTCTCCATTCATTGTGTAGCAAAACAGCCCACGAGAACCAAAGTGAGCGTAGACGTGAGTGCCGTCGGTACAGGGTGATGCAGACGCAAAATTATTCGTTGAATGCGTCCCCTGATGCGGAGTCGCCGTGACCGCGGTCTGCTTCCACAACACGTCCCCGCTGGCTCGATTCAGGCACCATAATTCAAAACTGAGTTTTGGCAGATTTCCGCCGCTCCCTGCAGGAACTCCGCTGACAACAAACACCTTGTCTTCCCAGATCACCGGGGAACCGGAACCGCTGCCAGGAATAGCAACTTTCCACACAACGTTTTTTATACCACTCCATTCCGTTGGCGGAGTCGCTCCGGGAGACGAACCATTCCCTGTTGGTCCGCGCCAATGGCCCCAGTTGTCAGCAGCCACCGGGCCGGAACAAATCACCAACAACACCAAAGCAATGAGTGATGTGCGCATCGTTCGACAGTTTCATTCCAAATGAGAATTCCGGAAGTGTGCCGCGACCTAACTTCACATGGCACGGCCTTAACATCGGAAGTCTAGCAACGGTCACGCGGCTCGTCAGTCGGACTTCCTGTTTTCGCTCGCTTCAACTGAATCGATTGTCC
>JAFMMM010000442.1 GCA_017859815.1 Planctomycetota bacterium
AGCTTTTTGTTCTAAAGTCTTTACTGGAAAGGCTTTAGGGAGTACACCCGGAAGGACTCGAACCTTCAACCTTCGGTTCCGAAGACCGACGCTCTATCCAATTGAGCTACGGATGCCCGTTGCGAGGAAGTGTAACGAGTTTCACCCGGCTGACAACCGTTTCCGCCGGGTGTTGCATTTGTGGGAGTGTGTCGTGAATACCGTCGTGTTTCCGACGTTGTTTCCGCGTTTGTCCCAGGTTGGTCACTCGCTGGTCGCGAGATCTGCCCGCCGCGTTCTGATCGTCGGCGGGCGTTCTGCTGTTCTTTTCCCGTCACTCTCGTTCGATCATCGGTGCCATGCCTCGATCGGGTTGACCGTCGCAGCGATCTGCTGCACCGCTGCGACGAGGTCACGTCATGTCCGGTTTCCGAACTCGTTTCGGGGCTGTTCACTGTTGTGGTGGAACGCCCGGGAATCCGCCCGGGGATCCGGGGATTCCACCGGGAATTCCCGCTCCACCCGGTCCACCGGGGAACCCGCCCGGTCCACCGGGAAATCCACCTGGTCCGCCGGGGAGTCCGCCTGGAACCATTCCGGGAACCATATCGCCCGCGTTTTCTGCGAGGGCGTCGAGGAGTGCTTTGGAGATGGTCGCAGACAGTGAAAGCACAGTGTCGCTGCTTTCACTGTTGAGACTGTTGACGAGGCTTCCCAGGCCTGGCTGCAGCGGAGCAGGGGCCCCTCCCATGAACAGCGGCGCCATCTGCTTGCCCATCTGCAGTCCTCCGTCGAGAGCGGTTTTCGCTTCGCTGGCGGAGGCTGCATCGATGAGGTTCAGGCTGATGTTGAGATGAGCGTCCGAGGACATGTCGAGGCCGATCCCGACTCCAGAGATTTTTCCACGAACAGCATCCATCAGAGCCGCAACCTGAGGCGGGGCTTCCTGCGGAGCTGGAGGAATACTTCCACTCATCCCGGCCAGCAGCGGGGTGCTGAAGGCGATGAGAATCTGATTGGCAGAGGCGAAGGCAAAGTTGGCTCGACTGGATTCCCCCGCACCTGCGGAGATTGCCGAGCCCAGCGTTGATGGGCTGGCAGCGATGATGGTGCGAGCATCCGCCATGTACACGCCGACTTCCGGCTGGCCTTCCGCTTCGTTGGCAGGCACCAGTGTCCATGTGGCATCGCCAGTGGTTTGTTCCTGCCCGCCGGGAATTGCAGCCATCAGGGCTGAGTCCACATCTTTGGATAATCTCATCACAACCATGCCGCTGTTCTCGAACAGCTGGTTGCCGATCTGTTGAGCCTGTTCCGCATCCGGTGGACCGAGTGCTGCCTGGGCTGCCACCTGCATACCGGTTGCCAGCACGTTCCCCAGCCCAATGGTGACCGATTCAATATCAGCAGCCGTGAGGCTGACGCCGGGGATCGGCAATGGTGTCTGAGCGCCCATGGCGGCCATGGGATTGGACTGTACCAGAGCACTGTTGATGATGTCGCCGGGACGGAGATGAATCACCAGTTCCACATCGTCACGCATCCAGCCAAGGTCCAGTGGACCAGCCGTTGGAGCGGTGCCAGTCGCGCGGGTTCCGCCGCTGCCTGAGTTGGTGGCGACCGATGGCGTCTGCACGGCTCCCCCCAGAAACGGATTACTGGACGGTGCTGTGGGGGTGAGCGGGTTGGTTGCGGCGACAGCCGGTTCGGCGGGCATCTCCGGTTCGGGTTCCGGGTTCGGATCTGCGACGGTTCCGGGATCTTCAATGAACGCGGGGTTCTGAGCAGCCATTTCTGCTTCGCGCTGAGCGACAATTGCTTCCACGATCGCGCGTCGTTCGGCATCTGCGGCGGCCTGCTCGGCCTCTTCGGCGGCCGCAGCGGCGGCGTTGTTTTCCGCCAGCAGCTGGTCCTGTGTTGTCATCGCTCGACGAAGCACTTCCGCATGCATTTGGGTTCGTGTGATTTGCTGATCGGCAATGGTGGCCACGGCCAGTTCTTCCAGATCCTGTCGTACGTCGGCGTCAATTCGAGAGAGCATGCTGTTCACCAGCCGGATCTCAGCCAGGGTGGTTTCGCGGGTCAGACCTTCAGCGAACGACTTGGCTGCGGAATCCCGATCTCCACTTTCCAGTTGTGTTACACCCTGCATGTAGAAATAACGCGGGTCATCACCTGCGTCCGTGAGTTGAGCGAAGGCGGCAAGGGCTTCCTTGCTGCGTCCCTGACGTCGCAATTCAAGAGCGTCTCGAAAAACAATCTTCCGCATCGCCGCGTCCGGATCGGCTTTCAGAGCCGCGCGGGCTTCGGCACGGTAGCGTTCGATATCACGACGCAGCGGGCCCTGAACTGCCTGCAACATGCGGCTGACACTGGACGTGTTCCCTGTCGCCGCTTCCAGTTTCGCACCGCGGCGGAAATCAGCATCGGCCGGTTTCTGCAGGTCTGCAGCCACGATGCCACGGAGGAAGTGCACACGGGGATCCTGGGAATCTGCTGCGATCAGCTCGGACAGCGTCTGAAATGCAGCCGCTGAATTGCCGGTACGGTTCTGTTCGAGGGCTGTCCGCAACCCGTCGCTGGCGACAGCCGCTGACTGCAGAAAGGCCAGTGAACAGAACAGCAGCCCAAGGCTGCGAAGGACTCCGGAGGGCATTGGATCGTCTCCCGATCTGAACGATGGTGATGGGAATAGTTCCTGCGGCCAGCAGTGAAACACCGCCGGGCTGGGCGCAGCTTTTCCTTGATTTCATAGCATTACCACATTTTCGGCAACAGGTCGGAGCTGATTTCTGCAATTTCCGGTTCGGATCATCCGGATCGCTCCTGCTGTGTTACAGCGGAAAAAAAGGCGAGAATCAAACGGAATTGCAGTGTTTTCCAGGTTTCGTCAAACTGCGCAGAGTGCCTGTTCGGTGGATGTGTGCAAGTCAACGTTGGTTCACTTCACAGAAGGACGCGTGAACACAGGGTTACACGTGAACAGGGCATCGATTGCAGACATCTGACAAGTGCGGGTTCCAGTGCGGGTTCAGGCGTGTCGCAGGACCAGTGATGATTGGGAATGCCGGCGGGCGTGAGCGTGAAATGTCTGAACAAGTGATCTGCTGATCCCTGGCAGTGCGGGATTGACGAGGGCTGACTTTCGAATGAATGCTGCAAGGTTCGGGCTGTTATTACCACGTCGGCAGAGCCAGCGAATGGTTGCTGACTGGGTGGGTGTGTGCGCGGCGATGCTGCTGATTCTGTTGTTGATCACAACGCCGGGCCGATCTGCCGTTGTTGTTGCCGACGAGGTTCCGGGTTATCAGCGTGGCGTGGTGGCCGCAGATCATGCAGCGGCCAGTGCTGCCGGACTGCAAATTCTGCAGCAGGGTGGCAACGTGGTTGATGCTGCCGTGGCGACTTCATTTGCGCTGGCCGTTGTCCGTCCGGCGAGTTGTGGTTTGGGTGGCGGCGGTTTCATGGTGATCTGGGACGCGGAACGCAGAGAGTGCGTGACGCTGGACTATCGGGAACGTGCGCCCGCCGCAGCGACAGCCGACATGTTTTTGCGCGCCGCTGCGGATTCCACCGCAGAACCGGGCAGTGTTCGCGGCGGCCTGGCCTGTGGAATTCCGGGAACGGTTGCTGGGTTGTGTCTGGCCAGTGAGCGTTACGGGCGTCTCCCGCTGCGGCAGGTCCTGCAACCGGCAATTCAATTGTGTCGCCGTGGCGTACCGGCCGATCAGCATGATCTGGAAGTGCAGCAGACAGCACTCCAGCGAATCCGGCGGTATCCGAATTACGAGTCAAAATACGCGGCACTGCAGCGGCTGTATCTGAATAACGGTCAGCCGTGGGTGAAAGGCGAAGTGATTCGCTCTCCTTTGGAACCGACTTTGTTGTTGATCGCGGAACACGGCGCGGATGGATTTTATCGGGGGGCTGCAGGGGCTGCGATTGCTGAAACGATTCAGGCAGCCGGCGGCGTTTTCACAGCGGACGATCTGGCGGATTACACCCCGACGGTTCGCGAACCGGTGCGGGGGCAGTTTCATGGTC
>JAFMMM010000443.1:0-2677 GCA_017859815.1 Planctomycetota bacterium
CAGCTGGGAATACGGAGTGCGTCCAAATTCCCCCGTCCAAACCACGAGTGTGTCTTCCAGAAGTCCGCGCACCTTCAAGTCGTGCAATAACGCTGCGGTGGCCTTGTCACTGTCAGCACACAATTCCCGGTGTTTGGTATTGTTTGCAGAATGTGTGTCCCACGGCTGCTTGCCACTTTTCGTCACGTAATACACCTGCACAAACCGCACTCCCCGTTCACACAATCGGCGGGCAAGCAAACAACTCTGACCGTATGGAGTGCTTCCATAACGTTGCTGAGTTGTCTCCGTCTCGCGGGAGATGTCAAAGGCTTCAGAGGCTTCGCCCTGCATCATCCACGCCATTTCCATTGCCTGGACCTGCTCATTCAGCATCGCTTCCCGCTGCCGCTGCTCGGAGTGCAGCTGGTTCAGTTTCAACAGCAGATCCAATTGTGAGCGTTGCTGTGACGGTGACACGGTTGTGCTGCGAATGTTGGCGATGAGTTTCTCGACGTCCATGTCGTTCGTGTCAACGGAAACTCCCTGATGCTCGCCGGGCAGAAAGGAGCTGGACCACAACTGTGGCCCAACAACAGGGCGGCCTGGTGACAATGCGATGAACGACGGCAGGTTCCTGTTTTCACTGCCCAGCCCGTAAGAGGCCCAGGACCCTAAACACGGTCGAATCGGCTGCAGATTTCCGCAGTGCATCATCAACAGACCGGGTTCATGATTCGGGACATTCGTGTGCATGGAGCGGATTACGCACAGGTCATCCGCGTGATGTGCCAAATGCGGAAACAGTTCACTCATCACCACGCCGCTGTCCCCGTGCTCCGAAAAGCGAAACGGTGATGGCATAAAGCCGCTGCCGGAGGACGGCTTGTATAATTTGCCGGACGGTTGCTCGCCCTCGTGCTTCGCTAAGGCCGGTTTGGGATCAAACGTATCGACGTGCGATGGTGCTCCGTTCATAAACAGAAAGATCACTCGCTTTGCGCGGGCAATCAGATGCCATGGTGAAACGACTCCGGGGCTGGCGCCGTCCACGGCGGCTGTCAGTCGCCCAGTGTCTGCCATCGCTGCGGCCAGACCGGTCATTCCGGCGATGGATCCGCTGCGAAACATCACGCGGCGGCGCGTCTGTTGTAAGGCCAGAAAGTCTGTCATCGAATTCCTCCGCAGCAACAGCATTAAATCCCGGTCAGTCCAGGTTCTTCAGCGGGCATGAGTCCGGAATCCGGATTCAGTCCAGTATCAAAAACTCATTCGATGCCAATAGTGCCTGGGAATACAGAACCCAGCCATTGTTGTCGACAAATTCCAGGCCCAGTTCCAGTTCCGCTTCTGTTGGTGGCCGCTGGAACAGACGATCGTAGGCGGAGGCAATCTGCTGCTTAGAATCCCCTGGCAATTCCTGCAGCAACGCTGCCAAACTTTCTGCCTGCTGGTCCATAAACGGATGATTCATCACAAACAACTTCTGCAGCGGCGTGGTGGTTTCAACTCGTCTGGCTGCATGCGCATTGGGGTCGGGAAGATCCATCATGGCTAAAAGCGGATTCAGCTGGAATCGGCTGCGTTCACTGTAAACCGTTCTGCGCACCGCTTCTTTCTGATCCGGCTGGATGGATGCTCCGCCCAACCGTTGTTCAAGTCGACCGGATGCGGTCAGCAGTGCATCACGCCACTGCTCAGCACTCAAGCGGCGGCGATTCATTCTCCACAGCAATCGATTGGCGGGGTCCTTTTCAAGGGCAACTGCCTGAACGCCGCTGGCTTGCTGCCAGGTTGAACTCGCTGTAATTTCCTGAATCAGCCATTTCAGGGACCAACCGTTCTCAATGAGTTTCACGGCAAGTTCATCCAGCAGACGAGGGTGAGTCGGGTGTTCGCCAAGTGCCCCGAAATTGCTGGGAGTGGTAACCAGCCCGCTGCCAAACATCGCCAGCCAGATTCGATTCACGATGACTCTGGCAGTGAGCGGATTATCGACGGCCGTGATTCGCTCTGCCAGCTGCAGGCGACCGCTGCCCTGGGTCCATGCTTCGGGAGCTTCCTGGCACAAGACCTGCAAAAATCTGCGGGGAACCACTTCGCCAGGATTCTCCACGTTTCCGCGGATCAGCACATTGAGGTTGCGCACATTTTTATCGCGAATAATATGAAGTGATTCCTCCGGATTCTTCGCGTGCCCGTTTTTCTCTGCCTCAGTTTCGTCAGTGAGCGGTTTGTTCCACATTTCGGTGCTGGCAAAAACGCCGGCGAGCGCGTAATAGTCTTCAGTTGGGATCGGATCAAATTTGTGATCGTGGCAGCGTGCACAGGCGACGGTCAGTCCCAGAAAGCTTCGGGAGACAACATCGACACGATCTTCCCATTCGTCTGCCATTACGTCCGGAGCATTTCGCCGATAGTATTTAGGACCCAAACCAATGAAGCCCAGCGCGACGTCGTCTGATGGGTCGTCCGGTGTGAGCAGATCAGCTGCCAGTTGCAACCGGACAAACTGGTCATAGGGCAGGTCATTGTTGAACGCTTGCATCACCCATTCGCGGTATCGCCATGCATTGGGAAAGAATAGAGATTTGTTATTCCCAACAATGTGCGCCTGGTCTTCGGCATAGCGAGAAATATCCAGCCACATCGCAGCGAAGTGCTCCGCGCCGAATTGCATTGCGACGCCCCGAGAAAT
>JAFMMM010000443.1:2687-4016 GCA_017859815.1 Planctomycetota bacterium
GCCGAACGCCGGGCTGCTTAACAGGGAATCTGTCAGCGTCGCGATTGCCGCTGCCCGGTCGTTTGAGGCCGTTTCCAGAAAATGCTGTGTTTGCTGCGGCGAAGGCGGCAGCCCGGTTAGTGTGAAACTGAGTCTCCGCAGAAGGATGCGAGCATCTGCGAGCGGATTCGGCTGCAACTCATGCTGCTGAAGAATCATGCTCACCTGCTGATCGATGACTTCCCGGCCACTCAAGTTGGGGTGCTTTGAAACTGGAGACTGAAACGCCCAAAACTGTTTGGCTTCTTTCCAGTCGATGTCTGCCGCCGCACGTTGCTGTACCGTCTTTGCCGGAGTGTCGCGTGGATCGGGAGCGCCCATGCTGATCCATTTTTCCAGATCGGCGATCTGCTGGGGGCTGAGCCGCTCCTTCGGTGGCATTTGAAACGATTCGTAGCGGACGGCTTCCAGCAACAGGCTTTCTTCGGGCTTGCCGGGAATAATCGCCGCGCCGGATTCGCCACCGCGGCGGATCCCTTCGCGAGTATCCAGCGTGAGTCCGCCTTTCGCGTCATTGAACTCCGCGGCGTGGCAGCGGTAGCAGTGGTCTGCCAGGACCGGGCGAATTCGCTTCTCGAAGAAGTCAATGCCCTCGTCTGCCTGCAGTGGAGTGAGCAGAGAAACCGACATCACTAACAACAGGCTTCGAGTTGTTGTTGAGCGGATGGCGGGAAAAGACAGCGGAATCATCAGACAGTCCGAAAATTGGCGGGCGACTGAGCGTGTGGCGAGATGCGTAAAATACCCGATCATCGCGGGTGTGTCGAATCCATTCCCCCCTCGTCAGGGCGCCGTCCTTTCCGTCGAGGATCCGATCGGCCCGGCTGAGAGCCGGTTTGTGCCTTCGGCGATTGGCAGAGCGCCCGTCGTGCTTCGTTGATCACGCCGTATTCCCTGTCGGTCCGGCTTGTGCCAACACGGTGCCACCCACCCAACACGGTGCCACCCACCGCTTGCCGGTGCGTGGCACCTTGCAGTGCCATCGAGCCGGATATGCGGTTTTTGAGGGTTGGGCGGATCGCTCGACACAGCGGGTGCTGGCGTATCGCCTGCCCGGTGCCATCCACCTTTTCCGGTGGTACCCAACTTGCGTCATCCCGGTGCCACCCACTTTTGCCGGTGCCACCCACTTTTGCCGGTGCCACCCACCGTTTGCCGGTGCGGCTGAGAGCCGGTTTGTGCCTTCGGCGATTGGCAGAGTGCCCGTCGTGGCTCGTTGACCACGCCTATTCCCTGCCGGTCCGGCTTGTGCCATCCCGGTGCCACCCACCCACCACGGTGCCACCCACC
>JAFMMM010000444.1 GCA_017859815.1 Planctomycetota bacterium
GCGCCAACCTGATTACTGCAGCCTCCAATGCAGCACCTGGCAATGAATCACTCAAACAGCAGGCCGCGCAGGCGACCGCGGCTGTTCAGACAGCTCAAGCAACCGCACAAAAGATGACCGCCGCAGTACCCGCCCCAACTCAGGCAGCTACCGCAGCCATCAATGCCGCCAACGAAGCTGCGCAGGTTGTCAACACAAAACAGAAGCCTTATACAGATGCCGAATTGGCTCTAACCACCGCGGAATCCGACGAAAAACTGGCCACTCAGCAGCAAACGATTGCCGCCCGTGAACTCAAAGAAGCTGAGGCTGCTGTTCCGGCCGCCAAACAGAAACACACAGGCTTCGAACAGGCCCTTGTGCTGGCTGAAAAAGAGATTGAGACCGCGACTGCTCAGTCCACGGCTGCAGAATTACCGGTCCGGTCTGTCAGCTTTTCTCCGGATGGTACTCTGCTTGCATCCGCCGGTGATTTTTCCAGTGTCCACACCTGGGACACAGAGAACGGAAGTCCCCTCGCTGCATTCGCAGGTGCCCCTCAGGCTGCGAAGCAGGTTTGCTTTCTTGATGAAGCTCGAATGGTCACATCCGCTGCTGACGGCAATCTGAGAATCTGGGAACTCAATCCGTCCTGGGAACTCGCCACCACCATCGGTGCGGCTGACCAAGCACAGGTTTTTTCACACCGAATTACCGGGCTTGGCTTCTCGCGTGACACTGACCGGTTGCTGGTTGCCGGAGGAACCCCGTCGCGCAGCGGTGAACTGCATGTCTTCAATATCGCAGATGCGAAACAGCTGCTGCACCTTCCGCAGGCTCACGATGACGTGATCTACGCCGCCGCATTCTCCCCGGATGGACTTCGAATCGCGTCAGCCGCAGCCGACCGTTACCTCCGAACTTTTGATGCGGAGTCGGGCGAACAACTGCTGCGCATGGAAGGTCACACAAACTATGTGCTCGGGCTCGCATGGAAGGGTGACGGCAGCGCCATCGCATCGGCGGCTGCCGACGACACCGTCAAAATCTGGAATTCAGAGACCGGTGATCAGCTCCGCACGATCAACAACTTCGGCAGACATGTGACCGCCGTTCGGTATATCGGTGAGACTGATACCATCCTGACCGGATCAGGAAATAAGCTGGTCCGCCTTTATAACTCCGCAAATGGCGGAAATTTACGCACATTTGGCGGCGTTGAGGCATGGGTACACTGTGTCGATACCACTCAGGATGGGCGACTTGTCGCTGCCGGCATGGCCGACGGTACTGTTAAACTCTGGAATGGACAGAATGGTCAGGTGCTGCAAACCTTGACTGCAATACAACAACCAGAAGACGAAAACTGATACACTACTGACGTGAGTCCACAAAAACACTGGCATTTTATTCACTACAGGAGATCACAAAGGCAGCTGATTTTTTCGCAACCAGAGATCGATTCCACGAAACAGTCTGTTCAGACGATGGACCAAAAGTTACGATAATTTGGATATTGTTGACATCAAAACTAAGACTTGGCGCCCGGCGAAGGACTTCCCCTCAGGAAGGGGCCTTCAAAAGACTTCTTCCAATTGTTCAAGGGAGTTCACAATGCTTAGGTTGACATCTGCGCGACGCAGAGGGAATTGCGAGGGACAGTCTCGCAGAGACTTCATGCAGGTCGGTGCACTTGGTCTGGGTGGTCTGACACTGGGCGACATGCTTCGCTCAAAGGCTGGTGCTGCCGAGGTTGGAACCTCAGTCAGCGACAAGTCCGTGATCTGGTTATGGCTCAGCGGCGGTCCAACGCACGTCGAGACCTTCGATCCAAAAATGACGGCACCTGCAGAGTATCGAAGTGTGACAGGAGAGGTGCAAACGGTTCTTCCTGGCGTCACACTCGGCGGGAATTTCGAACGAATGGCGAGCGTTGCTGACCGCATGGCTTTCGTGCGTTCGTTCGCTCACACAAATAGTGGTCACTCCGGTGGTACTCACTACGTGATGACTGGCTACGACAATCGTCTGGCTGACAACGGGGCAGCCTCAGAACGTCCAGGCATCGGATCCATTCTTTCTCGCGTTCGCGGGACGAATCATCCAGTCACGGGAATGCCAACCTACGTGCGGTTGAACGGCATCTATGCCGACGGACCAGCCTTCCTCGGAACGGCATTCGGACCATTTGATTCCGGTGGGGAAGCGCGTCGCAATATGGCGCTGAATATCACCCGCGATCGCCTCGACACACGTCGCACACTGCTCGATAACATCGACAACGTTCGCCGTGATATCGATCGCAGCAATCTGATCGACGGACTTGATGCCTTCGATCAGCAGGCCTTCGACATCATCCTTAGTCGTTCCCAGCAGGCCTTCGATCTCAAGTACGAAGATCCTCGAGTGGTCGATCGATATGGCCCGGGACTCGGTCAGCAACTGCTGCAGGCGCGTCGCCTCACCGAAGCCGGCTGCGGATTTGTCAGCCTCAACTTTGGCGGCTGGGACATGCACAGCAACATCAAGACCTCAATGGACCGCCTTGGTCCTCAGGTAGACCGTGCTGTTGCCGCCCTCGTGGAGGACCTCTCGCTGCGTGGTCAGCTGGAAAACACATTGCTGGTTGTCAGCGGAGAATTTGGACGCACTCCAAAAATCAATGGTAGCGGTGGTCGTGACCACTGGGCTCCACTCAGCACACTCGCGCTGGCTGGAGGGGGGCTGAAGATGGGACAGGTCGTTGGCGAATCTGCCGAAAAGGTGGATGTCCCGCGAACCACCCCAATCACTCCCGCAGATCTGCTGTCAACAGTAATGCACGTCCTCGACATCGATCAGCGAATTCAGTTCCTGAACCAGTCAGGGCGACCGACGTACATTAACGAAACCGGCAAGCCGATTCGCGAACTGGTCTGAAGAAGATCTCAGTTCAGCGCCATCTCAGGCTCGCACTGATCTCTCAGTACGAGCCTTTTTTATGTTTCGGCTGAACCGAAATTCGAGACGCTGGATGCGGTGCATTTGCGATCCAGATGAGTGTACCCGCCATCGACATAAATGATCTGGCCTGTCGTATGACTGGACCGCGGCGAGGCCAGAAACACGACCATTGCCGCCATCTCTTCAATGGTTGTGAAACGCTGCCCCAACGGGATCAGTCGCTCAATATCCTGCCTCGCTCCAACCGGATCCGGCATCGCGGCCAGACATCGCTCGTAAAGAGGAGTCCAGGTTTCTGCAGGCAGCACCGCATTGACCCGTACCCCCTGCGGTGCAAGATCCACAGCCCACTCACGCGTCAGGCCATTGATCGCTCCCTTGGACGCAGCGTATCCGGATGTCCCCCCCTGGCCGGTATCACAGACTTTCGACCCGATATTGATGATGCACCCCTTGTGTGCACGCAGCGCGTCAGCCGCATAATGAACCATCGCGTAATAATGAATCAGGTTCTTCTGCAGTGAGTTCAAAAATGCACCAGGGCCATCATCAATACCAACTCCGTCATTGACACCAGCATTGTTGACAAGAATATCGATGCGTCCAAATTCATCGAGAGCACACTGCACGGCCTCCCGACAACGATCAACACTGGTCAGGTCTGCCTGCACGAAGCGGCACACCTTTCCCTCGGCAGCATACTCCTGCTGCAGTCGCTGACCGTCCTCAGCGCTCCGATTGACATTCACAACCTTCGCACCCTCGTCAATCAACGCACGCACAATTCCCAGACCAATTCCCTTGGAACCTCCGGTGACAACTGCGACTTTTCCATTCAGCTGCAGATCCATTTTCAGCTTCTTTCATCTTTTCAAAAAGAAATTGCCTGTCGTTTCCGGAAGTCTATGGAACATGAACGTGGGAAACCACTTCCGCCACGGCGGATGATTGACAACAATGCCGGTTTCCCCCGTTTGCTCTGAATCATGAACTGTTCAGTAACGCATCCGGTCAGGAAAGCTCGCTGCCGAAATACTCCTCCACACCAAATCCGGCTCCCGGAGATTCGTGATGAAATCCCCGCTTCCA
>JAFMMM010000445.1 GCA_017859815.1 Planctomycetota bacterium
CCTCTACGAGTGCTGGAATCGTCTGATCCTCGTAGCAGATGGCGAACTTCATGTTCAGGCGTTCGCACTGCTGCAGTAGCCGAGTCGTATTGCGATGCAAAACGGCGTAGTCGCGGTAGTTCGTCAATCCGTACCAGTCGACAATCACGCCATCAATGCCTGCGAGTTTCATCAGCAGCAGGTGGTACTCCAGCACATGAGGATCGCCCGAGTCGTACGGCCCTGTGAGGGGATGATACTTTGATGCGATCTGCCGTCTGCCATCGATCTCCTGTTCCGGATCAAAGTGGTTCATCGTCCAGTGCCATCCCCAGTGGTCGCTGAACGGTCTGGCCGTGTACCACGGCATGTAGTGGGCGAGAATCAATGGCGTGGCATTCTGCTTCGATGCGTTACTCCGCGAATCTGGGACATCTTCGGCGAAAGCACACAAGTTGAAGCAGAGAATGAAAGCCAAAACGTGCGGAATCTGGCGGGATCGAATCATTGTCGTGGACTGCTTTAGGGAAGTCAGGTCGTCGCGTAGCAATAGTTTAAGACGATGTCATGTCTGGGACCATCCCTCGCCGTTTTCAGGCTTGGCACGTGGCACGTCGTTCATGGTCGGAAGCCCGGTCTGATGCCTTTTTCCAAAAACTCTGGCAGGTTTTGGAAACCCGCCGCATAAGTACATGGATCTCGAGCAACCACAATTCGAGCCGACAGAATTGGCTTTCCTTACGCTGTAAGTGAAGCACGAATCAGACGCTGATAGACGTCGCCTCGTGCCCGTCCGGGATTCGGTGGACGAGGCGTTGCAGGAAGCGATTGTCATGATGTGGCGATCACGTGGAGCATGGGGCTCGAGGAATCTTACCACCATGGTGAAGGAGTGCTCAGAACAACTGGAAGCCTCGAACAGATCTATTCAGAAAGGCAACGATTCTCCGTCTATTGGCTTCTGAGGCGACAACGCCGCAGGACCCTCGCACTGCCTGTCAGCATCGGGCAAGCCGCGATGACGGGTAACACAGCTGCCGTCGAAGAACACGTCGGGGCCGGAACGGACTTAAAATCGAAGGAAGACTCTGGTGGGAGTACGCCGCTGATCCTGGCTGCCATCTGGGGGGAAAAGCGGTTGCGGAATCGCAGCTTGATGCCGGTGCAAATCTCGATTCGAAACACAACTCCGGCGGAACACCTCTTCATCAGACGTGCTTCTTTTGTCATCCGAGGATTGTGGAGTTACTGCTGAATTCGGGGCTGGACCAGACGCTGTGAACAACTGTGGGCTTCCGCCTCTGGAGGTCGCGGCGATCGAGTTTGATGACAAATTGGCAGGGGCGTAAAGCCATATCTCCGAGTCTCTGGGCTGAAGCTTGACGCGAAGTTTCTGCGATCGTCGCGACTTCAGTGCGCAGAGATACTGCGGAAATCGCAGTCCGAGAACGTGAGGGCGGATTCAAAGTAACGCGACTGAATCGACCATCATGACACAACGCAAGAGCACATTTCCATGGAGAGCACCGAGAGCGTAAATCAGAATTCCACACAAGTCGACACTCGGAGGCACGACCTCGACGCGCTTCGCGCATTCGCGATGTTGTTGGGCATCGTGCTGCACGGTGCGATGTCGTTTATCCCAGGTGGCGGTCTGCTCTGGGGAGTGCAGGACGCACATGCCGATCCGCTCTACGGCGTTTTGTTGGCTTCGATTCACGGTTGGCGGATGCCACTGTTCTTTTTAGTCAGTGGCTTCTTTACAGCAATGCTCTGGCAAAAACGCGGACTGCGAGCGCTCTTGATGCACCGCTTCAAACGCATCTTTCTGCCGCTACTGCTTTCCATGGTCACGGTCATCCCCACGATGTGGATTGTCTCGGATTATTTGCGATCGCAGGGATCTGCCGCGGCACCCGCTTCGTCTGATACAGAGTTTTCAGACGCGGAACCCAGCAGTAGTCAGTCGGAATCCTCGAACTTTGATGTCTTCGCCGCCGTTGCGACCGATGATCAGGCCGCACTAAAGGTTTATCTGGATCAAGGTGGAGATGTGCTGGCCAAAGACCCTTATGGATCGACACCGTTGCACGTGGCGTGTCTCTTCGGGCGAGCCGAGGCTGCGGAATTGCTTTTGGACGCCGATGCCGATTTAGAGATGTTGAACAACGACGGAAAGCGTCCTGAGGATCTGTTGCAGCTCGATTGGAACACAACCTTCTTCATCGCGCGGATGGTGCAACTTCCATTGGATCAGGAACAAGTACGCGCTGGTCGTGAAGAGATCGCGCGGGCCATCGACGAAAAGACAGGACGAGCCGTTAAGACAGCATTGGAAGCCGGCAACCAAACAGCGGATGGACCTACGCTCTTTGCCTCGATGTTCAAGTTTCCCGTGTTCTTTCACCTTTGGTTTCTCTGGTTTCTGTGTTGGTATGTCGGCGGATTTGCCTTGATCGTGAAGTTTGTGCGGGCGTTGCATGTTCCAGCCATTCCGGACAGGTGGCTGTTATCCCGCCTGCGTTACCTGTGGCTCATTCCGTCTGCAGCTGCGGCTCAGTATTTCATGGCGACGACGCAATATGACTACGGGCCAGATACATCTTTCGGCCTGTTGCCGTTACCAGCTGTCTTCGCGTACTACGCGATTTTCTTTGGATATGGTGCGGTTTACTTTGGGGCAAGCGACGCGAAGGTTGCTGTTGGCCGAGGCTTTGGGGGGAAGTTGGCCATCGCCATCCTGATTCTGTTTCCCGTTGGTTTGGGTCTCCAGGGACCGGATTCCGTGGGCGGGCGAATTCTGTTTGCCGTCATGCAGACCAGCTATGCGTGGGTCATGTCGTTCGGCGTGATCGGACTGTTTCACCGCTTCTGCCAAGCTCCCCGCTTCTGGGTTCGGTACCTGTCGGATTCGTCATACTGGCTTTACCTTGTTCACATTCCGCTACTGATGGTGTTTCAGTTTCTGGTCCGCGACTGGCCAGTCCCATCATTTGTGAAGTTCAGTTTGGTCTGCACAGCAACAACGGCCCTGTTGCTGCTGAGTTATCAGTTCGGTGTCAGAGACACCTGGGTCGGATTGCTGCTGAACGGTCGTCGCTATCCGAAACTTAGCGCGCAGCCGACCGGCGAAACCGGAGTCGCGGAAGACGTCACGAACGTGCTTCAGGAATGAAACGCATGATCAACTGGCAGCTTCGAACCAGGGAATCCCATCGATGAATCTGCTTTGGGGTGGGCTCATGGCAATCATCGGGCTGTTGATGAACGTCTGCGGGACGGTGACGAGTGACCTCGGTGTCTACCGGTTGCGGATTGCTCGGTCAAGAAATCTGTCGGGCGATTCGGTCCATCGTTTCTTCCAGGGATTGACGACGTCAGATATCTTCGTCGCCGCAGATCGGATCGTCTCCGGTGCCGACACGGGAAACCAAGCGCCGGAGATCAAAGAATTTGAGTCGTCAAAACGCCGTGTTTTACGGCCTTTTGCGTTCGGCGGAGTTCTTTGACCCGACGGGTTTGGGTTTTCACGACCAGCTTTGATTTCTCCAGATACGGTCCCATCTGGTTGTCGAATTCAAAGCCAGCGTAGGTGGCATCAGGAACGATTCCAGCATCGCCACGACATCTTCGAATGGCGGTGGCGTTTCGATCAACCGTCCTTTGCGAAGAAACGCATTCCACTGGATCGCCTTGCTACGGTCAGTGCTGAACTCTGACGTCAACGCCAATGGAGCCGTCGTCGGTATCACCGTTTGGCGACGTTCGAATGTCGCCCGTATGGCCACAGACAGCGGCGGTCCATCGAACTCGAATTGGCAGGCAAGCGTCCACACGTCGTAAAAGTCCTTCATCCGGCTGTTTGCGATTCCCAACTGCACCATTGCCTGGAACTTCTCAGCAACAACGGTCTCACGCGGATACGCTTGCAGCTGAGGAGCCGGGGAGTCGAGTAGTGTCGGATAGGTGACCCTTTGCGGTCCGGGGGTGATCGCGTCCCCGAACCCGATGTCGATCTGCAATGGAAT
>JAFMMM010000446.1 GCA_017859815.1 Planctomycetota bacterium
GGCGGCTCAGCAGCAGGCGGCTCAGCAGCAGGCGGCTCAGCAGCAGGCGGCTCAGGCCAAGGTCATTTTGCCCCTCGAACGTCGCGGTGCAATTCCGGCGACGCCGACAGAGGAGCACGATAACATGGACTACATGACCGAGTTGCCGGACATTGACTGAGCATCGGCTCTGCCGCCGCCGCACGATGTGATTTTCGTGATTCAAACCGCAATTTTCACTGCTGGGCGGTTTCAAGAAAAAATCAGGTCGGGTTAGTGATCTTCCTGCGGTTCCGTTTAGACTTTGCAGGGTATTAGTGCGGGGTCTTCTGCAGTTGTCATCGATAACCTACGGGCAACACCTGCCTGTTGAGCAGGCGTCGCACGGCGGCCGAGTGCGCAGAAGCCCGGCTGGATCTGCAACTGTTCTGCATCATCGGAATGCTTGACCTATGGCATCACTTCATCGTCTTCCGTTTGAAAAACCGCTGTACGAGCTGGAAGATCGACTGGTTCAGCTTGAGGCGCAGGAAGATCCCAGCCCGGCAGAGAAGGAAAGTATGCGGCGAATGCGGGTGGAACTCACTCAAATGACCCGTGAGTTGTATGCCAACCTCGACCCCTGGCAGACCGTGCAGGTTTCACGTCATCCGGATCGTCCGCAGACTCGCGACTATCTCGAGCTGGTTTTTGATGAATTCGTGGAACTCCATGGCGACAAGGCATTTGGTGACGACCGGGCAATTGCGACCGGGTTTGCCACGATCGCCGGCCGCAAAGTGATGTTTGTTGGCCATCAAAAAGGCCGTACGTTGAAAGAGCGCAACGAGTGTTATTACGGCTGTGCTCATCCGGAAGGTTATCGTAAGGCAATGCAGAAGATGGAGATGGCAAGTCGTTATGGACTGCCTATTGTCTGTCTGATTGACACGCCCGGTGCCTATCCCGGGATTGGCGCGGAAGAACGCGGTCAGTCCTACAACATTGCTGTCAACCTGCGGGACATGTCAACACTTGAGGTTCCTGTGATTTGTGCAGTCATTGGTGAAGGCGGTTCCGGAGGCGCCCTGGGCATCGGGATGGGGAATCATGTGGCGGTTCTTGAAAACGCCTACTATTCGGTGATCAGCCCCGAAGGCTGTGCCGGTATTCTCTGGAAGAGTGCCGTGCATAAAGACAAAGCCGCCCGCGCACTGAAGTTTACCAGCAGCGACCTGATGAACCTCGAAGTGGTTGACGAAGTCATCCCGGAACCGCTGGGAGGTGCTCACCGAAATCACTTCAAGATGGCCGCCACTCTGAAAGGGCGGCTGGTGGAAGCGCTGCAGAAATTCGAGAAGTTCTCTGCAGATGAAATCGTGGAGCATCGCTACGAGCGATTCCGCCGAATCGGTGTCTTTCACGAGGGTGGCGTGGACACAGCGGCCATGTGAGCACATCGCTGCAGCAACGCGGCGGGTTCAGCAAAGTTGCTGGATCAGCAGGCCTGCTGATCAGGCCTGTGCTGCGGGTTCCGCCTGGCCCTGCTGCTGTTCGATTCGCCGTGAAAGCAGTGCTTCCGCGACCAGACAGAATAAAGCAGCCAGCAGGAAATATCTCCAGATCTTCTGACGAGACTCCAGCTCTTCTGCATTCAATTGCGCGAGCTTCTCCGGGTCCTGTTCTGTGACAGCGTTCTGATCCTGAATTGCCGCGACATCGGATGAGAGTCCGAGTGCCTGCAACTGTCCTGCCGGTAGCGTTTCGGTACGGCTTTCTGCGGCGGCGACATTGACGAGGAATTCCACATCCCGGTCACCGTCGGGGGAATTGATCGTCAGCTTCCAGCGACCGGGCTGGTCCAGTAGTACACGGGGAGCTCCGTTGCTTTGCTGCAAATCAGCGGCGGCCTGCTGTGAAGATCGCGTGGATTGGTCCGGCAGGGTGAGTACCCAGTCAGAGTCTGCTGCAAGGTCCGCCGGGGTTAGAATCGAGCCCACTTCCAGAATCCGCAATTCTCGTTCGTCGGGCCACGCAAGTTCAAGCAGCCGATTTAACAGCGGAGGAAATCTGCTGGACAGAGCCCACTGACTGTCGCCGGGATGCCACCCGGTCATGCTGAGCCAGATCCGCCCTCCATTTGCTCCGGGGTACTCCACCAACGCGGGAGTACCATCATCGAATCGCTTCAGAATCCTCAGAGATTCCGGAGGCTCCGAAGGCAGCGTCAGTCGGCGGTGATGCCAGATTCTGATGGAGGAAAAGTCGGAAAACCGAGGGTCCGCAAATGGTCGCAACAGTGGTGCGTTCAGGTCGGGTGACGTGAACATGGCGTAATCCTTCACATTCGCTTCCGTCACTTCACATCCGGCCGGCAGCAACGACTTCAGCGATTCGGCCATCGTTGTGGAATCGAGGGCGATGAACAAACTGCGGCCGTTTTCCAGAACAGCCTGCAGTGTGTCGCTGGCTTCCGGCGAAGCAGCCGCTGTGACAAAGATCAGTCGAGCATCTTTGGGAGGGGGAACGAGAGTCCCGTCGCTGGTCTGGAGATCTGCCAGGTCCGTCACGAGCGATTCATCACCGTCAAGAACGCGTTGCAGGTAATAACGCATCTGCTCCGAGTCGTTCGGGTCTGTGGAACCAAGATGTCCTGTGATGCGGACTGGTGCTTCCGTTGTGGGAAGATCAATGACGTTGTCAAAAGGGTGAAGATCATCCAGCAATTCGATGCCGACCGGCGAGCCGTCGTCATACTCCGGCAACGTAATTGTTCGTCGCTGGCCGGGAGCAACATCGACTGTCAGTGGGTCCCCCAGCGGCAGCCCGCTGGCATCGAAAGGCTGCAGCCGATATTTCGACAGACTTGAGTCACCCGCGCTGGTGAGTCGAACCCGAACACCCTTCTCCGTCTGAAACAGACTGATCCCTGCATTACCGACGGGAGTCGCACCGACGACTTGCAGTTCAATACGGACATTTTCGGGCCATGCTGCGGACTGCAACTGTTGCAACTGACTGCCATTCTGGAAATCCGTGATGACCACCAGAATCCGTTCCAGTGTGCCGCTGCGGCTGGTTTTTTCCCGCGCGATTTGTTCGGCAGTTGAGAGCATTGCGGCTGCAGTCTCTGTGGGAAACCAATCGGGTTCCCACAGTTCTGAAACGCGATCCAGCAGCGCCGGACGGCCGTCTGCCGCAGTCTGCTGCCATTCTTCGGGAGTAATCAACGCAGAAACAGACCGGGAGAATGTGGACACACTCAACAGGTCGTCGGGATTCAGTGATTCCGCAAGGCTGGTAAAGCGTTCCAGAACCTGATCCCGAATCCCATCGCGACGCATGCTGGCACTGGAATCGATCAGGACCGCGATTCGCTTGCCAGCAGGTGTACTGACCTGCCTGTCGATGGCCAGGAACTGAAACGGGCGCGAAAACGCCATCCCCAGCAGCACCACCGCCAGAATTCGCAGCAGCATCAGTGGCCAGTGCTCTGGAGACGATCGTCGCGTGGTGCGTGGCAGGGTCGCACGCAGGAATCGCACAGCAGTAAAGGGGACGGTTTGTGCGGGAGTCTTGCGAAGCAGGTGCAGGACGAACGGGACCGTTGCGAGGAATCCACCAGCGATCGCGAAGTTCAGACTCAAAAACTCGAACATATCTCTATTTCCTGTCAGGACAGCAAAGCAGTTGGAGTCCGCCTGGTCTATCTCAGTTCCCGTCGAGCCTGCAGGAACTCGGCAAGACAAACTTCAAGTGCCTGGTCCGTCAGAAACTGTCGAAAGGCCGCGCCTGCCGCCTCACATTCTTCCCGTACTTCACGATTGTGAGCCTCGATCTGTTCCACGTATTCGGCCCGAATTGCGTCGGGGTCGGCATGGACACGTACAGAAGTTTCGAGGTCCTGAAACTGTACCGGTCCGGAAAAATTCAGCGTTGCTTCGGCTGGATCCATAATCTGCAGTACCACCACGTCGTGTCCACAGCTGCGGAGAACACTGAGGCTGGCACTGAGATCGTCCGCTGGGGAGAGCAAGTCTGATATCAAG
>JAFMMM010000447.1 GCA_017859815.1 Planctomycetota bacterium
TGTCACTGTTCAGCGCCCCGCGATCTGTTGACGCAGCCGAGGTTGCCCCGCCTTGTGGCCGAATCGGCCCAGCCTTCGTTTGTTGTTTTCAGAATCAACAACGATATTGGCACGCCCCGAGATGCCATCACCATCTTCATCTTCCGGATCAGCAAGTGCAAAGACGTCGTGTTCGCGAATGGCCTCCAGTAAACCCAGACCGACAAGTTGCGGCGTTAAACGAACTGAAAAGAACCTGGGGACCGTGCCCACAAACTCATAAACCGGTTTGCGAAGCTCATACTCTTCACCATCCGCATACTTCCCCACAATCAACTCATAACGTTGGATGTGTGCACTTCCTTCTGCAACGCCGCTGGTGGAACGAGGCTGTAAAGCCGTTCCCAGCCGGGGATGCGGAGTACCCGTTTCGTCGGATGCGACTTTGACGACCGTATTGTTCATCGGTTCGCCGGGAGCGGGCGGTAGAGAACGGCCGTTATTGACATGGCATGCAATGCAACTTCTGGCGACATAGTGCGGTCCCAACTTCCCTGCTTGCTCACGGAATACCGGGTTCGGTTGTTCGGAATGCGTGCCGTCCAGCATGTTTGTATGGTGGAGCCTGCGGCCCAGTAAGAATGGCTGTGCACTTTGGGGCGAGATATTTCCTGCCATCTGCTTGAATCTCTCAGCGGGCTCTCCCGAGTACTGACGTGAGATTGTGGTTCCTCCACCGAGGAGTGCAGACTCAGGGAGAGGGATTGATTCCTGTCGCTCGCCAACTCCCATCCATGGAACGATTCCTTTGCCAACGACATACAACATGGTCGTTCCGTAGTAGTTGCTGCGTCCATTCTTCGGAGATGCCAGGAAAGGGCTAAACTCGAATTCAATCTGATCGCCCACTTCGAGAGGACGCCGTTCCGTTGCGTGATGTGCGAGTTTGACCGAGTAGTGATTCGGGGCGACCTCGGCGGCGATGAGATTCTCGTGGTACTCCGCCACCGTGTTGAGTCCCCGGTAGAAACTCCGGAAGTTTGGTTCGTTGAGCGGCGTGAGAGACCGGATGTTCACGAGGATTTCATTGCCGCCCCTGGCAATCTTGTCAACGAACTCAAGGTGGATCGATCGTTGCTCCCAGTAAAAACTCAGGTAATGATCATAGGCCTTGAACTTCGACTCCCTCGCGTGGCGATCTCGGACACGGTCACCAATCCGCGTGATCAACGCCTCGGCCGTGTCTACGGTGGTCGGTGGCTCCAGCTTCGTCGTGGTGTCGAACAAGGGAACGACTGCGGATTCCTGGGCAGAGACCAATGAGCTGAGGTGGACCAAAAATAACGCTCCAGCGAGCGTTGCCCGACCGCTGGTATGAAATAAAGGCGACATTTGGATTCTTGCGCAAGAGGAGTGAGGAATTAAACGACACCAGTAAATGTCCTGGAAAGGCGATTCTTACTTCTCTTTCTGTGAAAATGTCTACGGTTTCCCGTAGCGATGAATCTCAACAATTTCCTCTTCCCGCAATACGCGATTCAAAACGACGAATTCGTCGAGGATCGCGTGCAACTCCCGTCTGGTGTCACCGAGCCAGTTTCCGATCTCAGCCGTGCCGATATGAAGTGCATCAGGCGTGAAAGACGCTCCGGTTCCAACTTGACGACCATTTGCGTAGTGGCGAATCGTGGTTCCATCAAACGTTGTGGCCAACAGCATCCATTGGCGATAGTGCCCCTCGGTCAGGAACGGTTGACTCTCAACCGCCTCCCAATCGGATTGGGCTCCCCCCAAATCGCGAGCGATCGCCAGCCGCAACTGTCCACGCTTAGTAAGTTGCCAGTGGATTGAACCTGGAGTCTCCGAATCTGCGGAAAGTAGTGAGTTTTGCCACCGAGAAAGCGACTGCACATTGGCCCAGGCTAATAGCGTAACAACCTTCATCGGTTGAGAAATCGTTAACCGAATTCGGTCGCCAGGACCACCAAATGAGACTCCACTTTTTCCATGCCAACGACCAGCAACCCGTTGGCTTCCAACAAGGCTACCACCGGAACTGGGGTCGGAACCCATTGCAGAATTAACGAGAACACGTGTGGTACCAGTGGTCTCATGCGAACCGTCAAGTCGCAGGTGATAGAGAGTCGCTGGGTCGCTGCTTAAAGCACCGCTCGCATTCCGCCACTGATCCAACCGACGTTCAGATGCCAACCGGCTTTGCTGAATGAGTTCGTCCTCGACAAGGAATGCAGAACGGTCAGCATCGAATACTTCCAGATTCTCCGATCCTAACCGAATCGCTTCACCTGTTTCGACATCCCGTGATTTTCCTCCCGACTTGACCTCGACCTTACCCCGAAACACATGCAATTCGTCCGGCACCTCAGTCGCCATGTTCACGCCAAAATCTGTCCCGTGGTCGACAATGTCTCCAGCAGACGTCTTGATTGTAAAACCCTGAGCCTGAGGGGGGACATGTGCGTTTAGCTTTCCCGTCAGCAGATGGCCCTTGGTTTTTGAGAGAATCTCAAACTCTGCTGGACCCTCCAGTACAACCGTCGCCCCGCTAAAGAATTCGATCAGGAGAGCCCCCGACCGTAACCGGAGCATCGACGGTGCCAGTGTCGACCCGGCGGACAGGCTTTCTGCATTGACTTGCCATTCCGCACCCACAGCATGTGTCAAGACCGCCACATCTCCGACGAGAACCTCCGTTTGAGAAACCTCATTGTTCGTGGCTGGATTAGATGGACGGTTCAACCAGACGCCCAAAGTGACAGCGATCAAGATTGTCGCGGCGACTGACGCGACAATCTTTTGGAGCGGACGCGATTGAGCTTTCGTCTTGTTGGTTGGAAGGTGATTTGACCGTCGTTCATCCTCTGTGACAGCCCAATCCTTCAGACCGGTCTCGATATCACAGAACAAGAACCATTGATGCCGCGCATGAGGGTGTTGCCGCAGAATCGACTCCAGCCGTTGGTGCCTCTCTGGCGTGATCGAACTGTCGCGCAGTTCGCTGATGAGCAAATGGAATTCAGCGGTGTCGAATTCACTGTTCATTCGTCGAAAGCCCCTCGCTTAGACGTTGTTCAACACAGTTGAACAAGAATCGACGCAACGAATTCAATTTGTTGTAGAGAGTCTGCGGAGCACGCCTCATTCGCTCAGCGAGTTGAACAACGCTTCCTTCTTCAAGATAGGCAGCCTCCAGCAGTTTTCGCGCCGGTTCATCAAGCCCCTGCAGGCATTCATTCAAGGCATTGTGGCGAGAATCAACGTGCTCGACGTCCTGGAGCCTTTCTTCAGCAAGTGTTTCCAGAAGATCGTCACTGAAAACAAGACGCGAACGAGCATTCAACCTTTGGAAATTGCGTGCTTCATAGAATGCGATCGTGCTCGCCCAGGCAGAAAAATCTGTGCCAGATTCAAAAACCTCAAACTTCTTCCACATCGTGACACTGGCTCGCTGAAGCACATCTTCAGCGTCCTGCAGGTTACCAAGCAGAGAAACCAAATACGCAAGCAAACGCCGGTGCGCCACATTGAGCAACTGCACGAATTCCGCTTGTCGGTCGATATCGGGTTGATTAGTCATCAGAAGAGTATGTGCATCCTTCGCCAATCTTACCGATACGGCAATTTTGATGTGACTGGGACAGTCTCCGGAATTGGCTCAGAACGTTGCACGTGTGCGACGTACTCTAACGGCATCCGGTCCACGATTCTCACGCGGCAGTAGCCACACGATGAAATCGACGAGTTTGATCCGGGCGATATGGTGGTCTATGACCCCGTCATCGACGATGCAGCGGAGAGAGGCTGGAAGTGGCATTACACTGCCGATGGCACGCTGATCCGTCCCGAGCAAGCCGACAATCACTGGCTCGACGGTGTCGTCGGCTGCGCGGTTTCGGCGTCCATTCAGGGCTGCGTGCTCTTCGGAACTGATGTGCCGCAAGGCCCCACGCAACCTCGCGTCCGTCTCTCCGCGTTGCAGAGGAGCAAACGGGGATGACCAA
>JAFMMM010000448.1 GCA_017859815.1 Planctomycetota bacterium
CACCGCCCCCCTCACTGCGGAATCAAGAGGTGAGATTCTCAAGAGAATCACCACCGCCGGCGCGGTCTGGATTAGCGGGGGGCAGCAGCAACGTCTTGCTGAAGCATGGATATCAACCGATTTGCCACGTCAGCTGCAGGAACTTGTCGTTAAGGGTGGCATCATCGCCGGGAATTCAGCCGGTGCTGCTATTCTCGCCGACTTGATGATCACATCAGGTCAAGCGACTTCGGTAACAGCTGACGGCTGGAATCTGCTGCCAGACACGGTGGTTGATCAGCACTTCACCGAACGCGGTCGCACACAACGAAGTCTGCATGCGATTCAACAAAACCCGGGGCATGTTGGACTGGGTATCGACGAAAACACCGCCGTTTTTTTCCAGCAGCGACGACTCGTTGTTCTGGGCAGCGGGACGGTTTCTGTCATGCTCGCGGCGGGACACGGCCGCCCGCAGTCAACGATCACGCTGAACTCCGGCGATGTGGCGGATCACATTCAACTGCGTCGTGCTGCGCGGCAAAGAACCGTCCCCAAACCCCAGCCGAGAAAAGTTCCTCAGACATTGGTTCCCAATGGCTCGCTGATCATCGTTGGGGGCGGAGGCATGCCCGAGGATATTGTGAGTCGATTTGTCTCACTGGCGGGTGGTCCTGAGGCAAAAATCGTTGTCCTGCCTACAGCATACCCCCCAGGCCGTACCAACACACAACCGCCCTCGTTCCTCAACGACTCTGAAATTGCTCGGATCACCGTGCTGCCACAACGCGGCCCGCAGGAAATCGCCTCAAAGGAATTTCAGCAGGCACTAGCAGATGCGACCGGAATCTGGTTTGGTGGCGGGCGACAGTGGAATTTCCTCGATGCCTACGAGAACACCGAGGCTGTTGAACTCTTTCACGCCGTACTGGCCAGAGGCGGTGTCATCGCCGGAAGTTCTGCAGGAGCGACCATTCAGGGCGATCTGCTGGTGCGGGGACATCCCCTCGGAAACACCATTATGGTGGCTGAAGGATACGAGCAGGGATTCTCGTTCCTTCCCCTGACAGCGATTGACCAGCATTTCACACAACGTAACCGGCAAGCCGACCTGCTGAGTGTCGTGCAGCAGCGCCCGGAATTTCTGGGAATTGGTATCGACGAAGCGACAGCAATCGTTGTTGCCGGAAACACCGCAGAGGTCATCGGTCAGCACTCGGTGCATTTGCTGAATGCTGCAAGCCTGCAAAAAGCGGATGTCCCGGCGGACGTCTCACCGCAGGATGCCGCCTTGCGGTATCAATCTTACGCGACCGGAGAGTCGTTTGATCTGCGGCAGTTTATTCCCGGTATTGAACAGTAGACAGTGTGCGGCAGCAAAAGCAGTGCGGCAGCAAAAGCATCAAACTCGACGCGGTTGCGAGAATTGCGAGGGATGGTCTGCCTCCCTTCGGCCGCAGTGATGCGGACACTCAGCCTTCTTCAACGTCGCCATCCACAATGTCCTCGCCGCTGAAGACACAGTCAATCAGCGTTGTTACACCGTGCCCGGACTCTGAGTTGACACCCTTACGGATCTGCACTCGCCAACGCATCTCTGCAGTCTCGGTACCTGCATCCGGTAAGGTCTCCGATGCTGCAAATGTCTCCAACTCTTCACCCGGATTCAGCACCCGCCCGGAAGACTGCCCGGACAAAACAAAGTTGCTGTTGGGATCCTGCAGGAAATTCAGAATCCTCCGCGACTCCGATGTATCGGGACGTTCTACCCAGAGGGCCGAACTCGCTTGAGTCTCCGGACTCGCCGAATACCTGGGGTTTCGCAGAGACATTAATCCCGCATCAAACGGAGGAAACGCGATGTCCTCGGATACATTCCGAATTCGAAGCCACAACTTCAACACGCTGGAAGTGGTCAATGACTCCTCCGCAACTCCTGTGTCAAACTGCTCAAAACGCAGCACTTCGCGAGTCACACGCACAGGGGTCACTGTCACATCACCAAAACGCTGAGTCTGTCCGAGACGCAATTCATGACCAGCCGGAAGTTGTGCGGTCTCCGGAACCAGCTTGAACTCATTGGGCGCGAGGGGGCGAATGTCCGGAAGACTCTCCAACTGATGATTCGGGTTGAGCTGAATTCGTCCGCTCAGCAGCAGCATCAGGAAAAGCACTGTCAATCCCGCGGCATATCCCACCAGCCACACGCAATTCTTCTGCGTCTCGTTCGGCGACTCACTCGCAGCAACGGCAGGGGCAGGCTGCTGTTCACCAGTTCCGCGACTCCCTCGCGCACGCCTGCGCTCTGTCCTGCCCGCCTCCGACTGATCGCTGGATGTCATTTCTGCAGCGACAGGCTCTTTCTCAACGGCCATGCGAAGATCCGGCAACCCTGCCGGTTCTGATTCGTCCGGAAGACCTGCGAGATTTGGTGTCGGCAAACCGCCATCATTCGAGTCTGCGACCGCATCATGGTCCTGCAGGAAACTGAAATCTTCTGAATTCGAGTCTTCCTTCGGCATCCTGTCTTTCCTGCCTTCACTGCTGAACATGCATGTCAGAAATGTTGCCATTCCCGAAGAGTGTCATCCCGCGGTAAAACCGGCGGTTCCACTTTGGGAAGCCAGCACTGAGTGCTGAATCACCATCAGGCGGATCGTATCCGGCAGTTCATATCCTAGAGCAAGGATGCGTCTTTTTTAAGAACAACATCCGAGACGAGCGTCAAAGCAGACATAAAAAAAGGGCCACGCTGATGCGCGGCCCGAGGCAGCACAGGCGATCACCGAAAACTTCAGTGAACTGCCGGCGAGGCAGCACAGGATGGCGCCTCAGCAACAGCACAGGGATCGCAAATCGGGCGGCATACAACGCGAGGCACACAACGGGTCATTGTGACACAGACCTCACGTGGAACGCACTTTGTACGTGTCACCTGATGCGTCTCACATACCTCACGACAGACCGTATAAGGGACCTTGCGAGTACAGGTCTTCTTCTCCATGCGGCAGACCGTGTAGGGAACCTTGCGGGTACAGGTCTTCTTCTCCATACGGCAAACCGTGTAGGGAATCTTCTTCCGGATACACTCTTCCTTCCATGTGCACTTTGTTACGGGAACTTTGCGAGTACAGGTCTTCTTCTCCATGCGGCAGACTGTGTAGGGAATCCGCTTGGTACATGTCTTTTTTTCCACACGGCAAACCGTGTAGGGCACTTTTTTCGTGCACTGCACGGGAACGCGCCGACAGACCGTATACGGGACTTTTCTGCGGCAGACCTGCGGAACCATTCGAGTACAGGTGACCTGCTTGTTCACCATCTTCGGTACCCAGCGGCGACAAGTCTCCGTCCGCCCCGGACACTGAACACGGACCTTTTTCATCTTACACGGATCGCATGGGTCAGGGACGCACTGCTCAACAACACGCCCGGGAATGTGCCGAGTTTCGTTCACCCATTCGCCGCCGCATTCCTGCACTGTTCGGCATTCGGTGACCTGACGAAATGTCGTGTAACATTCTTCGCGGTAGCACGTCTGATACTCCGTTTTCCACGAACTGCTGCTGACATTTCGATAGCACGTTTCGTAAACCGGGCGGCTCACATCGTAGGTGCAGTCCCGATAGCAGGTTTCGTAGACCGGACGACAAACTTCGTACGATTCATCGCGGTAGCACGTTTCGTAAACAGGGCGGCGAACTGTATTCGTTACCTCGCGAAAACAGGTCTCGTAAACAGGCCTGCATATTTCATAGCACTGGTCTCGATAGCAGGTTTCGTAGACAGGGCGGCAAACCTGATATGTCTCATCCCTGTAGCACGTCTCGTAGACTTTCTTCTTACAGGTCACCGGCACGGTTTCTGTGCAATAGTCGTACACCGTTTTCGTACAGGTATACTTCTCCGTATCCCACACAACTTCCTGACGCATTTGAGGCGCAACCGGGGCTGTGCAGTTCGCCGCCAGAAAATCCCCTCCAGCGGAGACCGGACTGGCCGCAA
>JAFMMM010000449.1 GCA_017859815.1 Planctomycetota bacterium
ATATCCACTGTTGCAGGATAGGACTGGCCACGGATCATCAAACCGGAGCTGAGTATCTTGTGTCTTCACGCGTTTACCCCACGCCCGAGCTGGAAGACGAAGCAGTTAGCCGAGGTCGCCGCCGCGAAGAAGGCAGCGGCCGGTGGACCACTTGGGAGCAGGCACTCAGCGGCATCACGAACCCTGATCTCGTGGCCTACTTCAAGAAAGAACTCAACGCGGGGCGAGAACCATATCTGGCAAAAAGAGAGCTGATGTATCGGCTGAACGGAAAACGCCGCTGGTTTATGGCAGCGAGGAATCGCCATGCCTACCTTTGGCAGTACGGTCGATTCGAAGGGGACGTCGAATTCTGGCGGTCACGCGTGACCGATTCCACGGTCGTCGAACCGGTAAAACGGGGACAGTGTTTACGCCTGTTCCTGGAAACAGCTGAGGATTTTCAGGCCTTTCACGATGCGTTTACCGGGCCGCTCCTCAATGTTGAGTGGCTGGAGTCAGCGATCCCAAACGAGATGCCTGACGATGAAAGTGACCATCAACCCTGACACAGGACTCCCATGACGGTTTATCAGCTGCAAAATGTGCCCACCGTGGAAGACTATGTCACTGGCCTCCAGACGCTCGGCGACAAGGTCACAGAGCTGCAACGCGGCCTGCTGGTGGCACAATATCAGGCTCCGGATCGCACTGTGACTTCGCCCGAGCTGGCTGAAGCTGCGAATGTCAACGGGGGACGCCCCGCCGTGAACGCAGCTTACGGACGGCTGGGACGAAGATTTTGCGAACTGACTGGTCTGATTCCTGACCTGCGGCCTGACGACACTCACCGCTGGTGGTCCACATGGTCAGATGGCTATTCAGATTCCTCTGGATTTCACTGGCAGATGCACCCGGAAGTTGCCGAGGCTCTGGAACAGCTCGGCTGGGTGGCAACACAACCCATGACTTCAGCATCCGCAGTTTCCATCGATCTTGGTCCGCCAGCTCGTACAACAATGACCACGAATCGAATCATCCGAGACAGCACACTGGCGCGCCACATAAAAACCTTGCACAATTGGTGCTGCCAGATCTGCGGGACCCAGCTGCAGTTACCGGACGGTCGCTTTTATGCCGAAGCTCACCATCTCAAACCACTGGGGCACCCGCATGATGGTCCCGATATTGCGGAAAACCTGCTGGTGGTCTGCCCAAATCATCACGCCCTGTGTGACTTCGGAGCGATCACCATCGACGAGGGTCGGCTGACGCAGCACACCGAACATCAACTGGCCCGCGAGTATCTTGACTACCACAACCAGCAGATCTGCTTCGACGAATAGTAGAGACAACTCGTTGTGCGATTGTCGGTCCGGAAATCCGCACAACAACGGTCATCAAACCGAAGAAATCTGGCTCCTCAACTACGCTGTCACTCCGACTCCCGTCTGGGCAAGCAGCGTTTGACGCAGTGGGGGGGATGGTCGACAATCGCAGGGTGAGGCGTTGCGGTCCGCGTTCACCGGTCTCGAATGTCACCATCGGGGGCAGATCGTGGCAAATCGTTGCAAGATCGTGGCGGCGGTTGGCTTGCACCACGACAGCACGGGTGACTGCGTGCGCAAGAGCACGGGTGACTGCGTGACTGCCGGGACTGCGGCCACGTGGTGATGCTGGACAGGGGCCTGGTCTCACCCCACGCTGCAGCAAAGGATCTGTGCTTGTGAATGTCGTCGATGTCGTCATCATCGCTGGTTATCTGCTGCTCACCGTCACGGTCGGGATCCGCTGCGGCGGGTCACAGGTCGATGATGTGGAATACTTCACCGGCGGCTTCTCCGGGGCCGCCACCAGTCCCCTGAGACGCTGGCTGGCTGTGCTGATCGTGGGGCTGAGTATCGGGGCGACTTTCTTCAGCGGCATCAGTATGCTCGCCTATCCCAGCCAGGGTTATACCAGCGGGGTCCCCATTGCCCTGGTCGTGACCGTGCTGCCGCTAATGGCGGTGGTGATCGTCCGCTGGTTCCTGCCTCGCTTTTTCGCTCACGCTCACAAACAACCTTACGCCATCATCGAACAACGCATGGGATATCCGGTGCGGGCGGTCGCAGCAGGGATGTATGTGCTGCTGCGAATCGGCTGGATGAGTGTGCTGATCTACGCCCCGGTTCTGGCAATCATGGCGGCGGCTCAACTGGACGATCGCTGGTTCTGGCCACTGATCCTGATCATCGGCATCAGCAGTACTCTGTACACCACGCTCGGTGGTCTCCGCGGCGTCCTGGTGACAGATGCCATTCAATTCCTGGTGATGGCTGCGGGGGTTGCTGGCCCGATTGTGTTGATCCTGCTGGATGAAAGTTTCGACTACGATCTGGCGGTGAAGTTTCTGCACGATCAGAATCGCCTGAACTGGCTCAATTTCAGCCTTGACCCGACCGAGAAATTTACCGTCTGGTCCGTTCTGGCCGGGATCGGTGTGGCGCAACTGGGCGTTGCTGTCGCCGATCAAATGTCGATTCAGCGTTATCTGGCAGCTGGAAATCTGCAGGAATCTCGCCGTGCCTTCCTGCTGAATACGATCGGCGTCGTGGTCGTCATCGCTGCGTTGATCCTGCTGGGGGTGCTGCTTTCGGTTTGGTATGGCCTGCATCCGGCGGACGTCCCGGCGCAGAAACCGGATTACGTCTTCCCCACCTTTGTGACTCAGAACATGCCGCCCGGGGTTTCGGCATTGATCTTCGCGGCAATTCTGGCGGCGACGATGAGCAGTATGACCAGCGGAATTATCTCGCTGGCCGGTAGTTTAACAATGGATTTCGCGGCCCGCTGGCCTCGCTATGCAGATCCCGTGGCACGCCTGCAGTTTGCCCGCCGCGCAGCGGTTGTGCTGGGGCTGTCGGCCACGGGTCTGGCTGGCGTTGTCAAAGAACTGGGGGAGATCTTCGATGTGGCTCAGGCGGTGCTGGGCGTCTTTCTCGGGCCGCTGCTGGTCTGTATGGGCTGGGCCGTGTCACAGCAACCTGTTCGCCCCAGGATGATGCTGCTGGGGATGTTGGCCGGCTGCGTGACCGGTTGGGTCACGGCATTCTCCGCTGTGACCAGCTTATGGATCGCGCCAGTGTCCGCAGCCACCACACTGAGCATTGCGGCGGTGGGGTTGCTGTTTCCCCAGCCCGAATCTTTTCAGGACCAATCTGCATGATTCTCGACGTCCACAGTCACTTCTGGCAATATCCTCGCGATTTTACCGACGACTTTCGAGCTCAGGCCATGCGGGCGCGCGCGGGCACGGAGGTGGATTTAACCGTCCGTTACGAAGATTATCGGCGAACGGCCCCGGACGACGTCAAGACAGTGGTCTTCGGCGGGAAGGCGCGGCTCAGCGGATTGTGGGTCGATGATCGGGAAGTGGCGGCCTATGTGGCTCAGCATCCCGACACGTTGATCGGGTTTCTGTCGGTCGATCCAACGCAGCCGAACTGGCAACAGGAACTGGAGCATGGTCATCAGGAACTGGGTCTGTGCGGTGTGAAGCTGATGAGCATGTACGCGGGGTTCCGTCCGGATGATCCGCTGCTGGATGATTTGTGGACGTATACCAGTCGGCACAGACTTCCCGTATTGCTGCATACGGGCACCACCTTCATTTCTCAGGCTCCGCTGGAGTACACGTTGCCACGACATCTGGATGCGGTGGCGATCCGGTTTCCGGAACAACGCATCATCATGGCTCATTTGGGCCACCCGTTCGAAGGCGAGTGCGTGGCGGTGATTCGCAAACACCCGCATGTTTATGCCGACGTGTCAGCTCTGCATTATCGACCGTTTCAGTTGTACCATTCGTTGATGCTGGTGCAGGAATACGGTGTGTGGGACAAGGTGCTGTTTGGGACGGATTACCCGTTTACCACGGTCAATGATTCCGTGACTGGTCTGCGCAGTTTGAACCAGATGTTGCAGGGCACCGCGTTGCCGCGTTTGAACGAAGATGCCA
>JAFMMM010000087.1 GCA_017859815.1 Planctomycetota bacterium
CGTGACGCTGGCGGAGCCTGACGGGAAACGGCAGCGAACGGCCGTGGAAATACGATTGTTGCAGTGTGTTGTGGAGTTGCGAGAATTTCCGATGATCGGGGGAGAATGACGATGAAGCAGGTGGTGTTGCGGGAAGTCGTGTGGCGGCTGGTCGTATTTGTGGCAGGGCTGGGTTTGCTGGTGCCTGCAGTTGCCGATGATCCCCCTGCAGACGACGGCAAATTGCGAATCATCTGTTTCGGCGCGCATCCGGATGATGCGGAGTATAAGAGTGGTGGTACGGCAGCGTTGTGGGCTGATCGGGGCCACCACGTGAAGATGGTTTCCGTGACAAACGGCGACATTGGCCACTGGCAGATGGCGGGTGGGCCGCTGGCAAAGCGGCGTGCTGCGGAGTCTGCCGAGGTCGCTCGAAGACTGGGCTTCACCTATCAGGTGCTGGACATTCACGATGGGGAGCTGGAGCCGACGCTGGAAAATCGGCGCACCATCACTCGCCTGATTCGCGACTGGAATGCCGACATCGTGATTGCTCATCGGCCCTGGGACTATCATCCTGATCATCGTTACGTGGGTGTGCTGGTTCAGGATTCGGCGTACATGGTGGCGGTACCGTTTTTCTGTCCGGATACACCCCCATTGAAGAAGAACCCGGTGTTTCTGTACAGCAGCGATCGCTTTCAGAAACCGTACGCATTTCGAGCAGATATTGCGGTGTCTTTGGACAGTGTGTTTGAGCGCAAGGTGGACGCATTGCTGGCTTTGGAGTCGCAGACATTTGAGGGTGGCGCACTTGGCAATGCGGAGCGTGCTGCAGCCGCTCCGCCGGCATCTCAGCCGGAACTCCGACGGGCGTGGTTGCGGGAACGCTGGGATCGGCGTCAGTCTGCGGAAGCGAATAATTATCGGGACGCTCTGATTCGTTGGTATGGCGCTGATGTGGGGAAATCCGTGAAGTATGCGGAAGCATTTGAGATCTGCGAATACGGACGTCAGCCGACAGCAGACGAGATCCGTCGATTGTTTCCATTGCCACCGGGAGATGGGAAGCAGTGATCCGTTTGAGTGGCGTTTTTTTGACTGTCAGAGGCAATTCGGCAGGGAATGAGCCGACGCAGATGGCGCAGGCAGACGGGAAATATGGCAACAGAGAAGTGTGGTGACTGGCACGAATGTCGTGACACAGCGGCGGACCTGCACAGGGCAATCGGTCTACTGGAACAGCAGATCGAACTGCTGGACGTGCAGGCTGCGCGGGACCAGGAGTGGTATGCACTGTTGACGGAGAAGTTGCTGCCGCAACTTGGTTCCCCGGAATTTCTCGTAGTTGCAGTCACCGGTGGCACGAATACCGGAAAGAGCTCGGTTTTCAATCAGTTGGCGGGAACCCGCGCCAGTTCTGCGTCACCGCTTGCGGCCGGGACACGGCATCCTGTGTGTCTGGTTCCGTCGGAGTTTTCGGAGCAGGCGCGACTGCAGCAGATCTTTCCGGAGCAGCGACTGCAGCACTGGCAGAATGCTGATGATGCTCTGCTGCCTGACGAGCAGAATCTGTTGTTCTGGCGTGAGTGTGTGGAATTGCCGAGCCATTTGCTGCTGCTGGATACTCCGGATATCGACAGTGACGCGCGAGTGAACTGGAAGCGAACAGACAGCATTCGCCGCGCGGCCGACGTGATCATCGCCGTGCTCACCCAGCAGAAGTACAACGATGCTGTTGTTCGTGAGTTTTTTCGCCGTGCTGCCGCGGAGGGACGAACGATCATTCCCGTGTTCAATCAGGTTCTCATTCCGGAGGACGAGCCATACTGGCCGGTCTGGCTGCAGACCTTCTGTGAAGGCAGTGGTGTTGTTCCTGAAGTTGTTTTCCTGGCGCCTGCAGATCGTCGTGCGGCTGCAGCAATGCAACTGCCTTTTTCTCAGCGGCTGATGGGAGGGTCAGCGTCAGCAGATCAAGCGGAGGAAAAGACGGCTGCGGAAAATGAACTGGAGCAGCGGAGCTGCGTTGCTGGTGACGCTGTGCCGGAAGCTGGCACAAGGCTGCTGCTGGACTATTTGCGGCAATTACCGGCGGGGCAGTTGCGATTGAAGTCACTGCGTGGGTCGTTGGACCTGTTGTGCGACCCGGCCGTTGGAATTCCCGAGTGGTTACGTCGTCTGCGGCAGGCTGCCGAACGATTACAGCGGGACAGCGGCATTGGGACCGAGGATGGGTTGATCCGGGTCGAAAAATGGCCGGCAGTTCCTGTACCTGCGGTGCTGGAGGTGTTGAGTGACTGGTGGCGAATCCGTCAGCCCGCATGGGCTCAAACAATCAACCGTGTCTATGGTCAGGCCGGAAAAATGCTGCTGCAGCCGGTGAATCTGTTGCGTCGTCGGCCAGCGGGAAATGAACAGTCGGACGGACTGCAGGAATACAGAGACGAGGAATGGCGGATCGTCCAGCAGACAGTTCAGCAGGTGATGCAACAACTGGAAAGGCTGCAGGACACCGGTGGCGCTGCATTGCAGCAGCGGGTCCGCGGAATGCTCAGCGGAGACGCGACTGGAGCATTGCTGAGCCGACTGCTGGCGGAGCACAAGCGATTTGATCAGCAGCAGGAATTGCGTGAATTGGTCGACAGGAGTATGCAGCAACTGGAGAGCGAGCGGCCGGAGTTGTATCGGATGCTGCGACGGATCAATCACGTTTCTGCTGCTGTTCGCCCGGTCACCAGTGCCGTTTTGTTTTCCGTGGGATTCGGTCCGGCCGGTGATCTGCTGGCTCCTCTCGCCGGCCAGGCTGTGATGCACACTGCTGCTGATGTCTTTGGGGGGACAGCCGCAGCGATCGCGGGTGAAGCGGTCGTCACGACCGCTGCAGAGTCTGGTGTGGGAATTGTACAGTCGTGGTTTTGTCGTCTGCAGGCGGGTTATTCCGCGCGGCGAGCAACGTGGCTGGCGGGACAACTGCAGCAGCATCTTCTGGGTGATCTTGCAGAGGAGATTTGTCGCGCGGCGTCGGTGGTGGAATCAGAAGATTATCGAAGGGTCGCTGTCGGACTGGATCAGATGCAGGAGTTAACTGGGCGAGCGATGAGTGAACAGGATGGTCGCGATAGCGGCGAGACGGTGGAGAGTGATTGATGACAGCGGGACATGAACGTCAGCACCTCGCACTTTTGCGAGAGCTGGATGAGTTGTTACTGCAGTTGCGGGAGTGGCAGGGATTGTCGGTGGCGTGGAAGCCGGCATCGTCGCTGCGAAGAAACACTGCTGCCGTGCTGGAGCGAGTGCAATCACTTCGTGTGCGACTGGATTCCCCCCTGGTTGTGGCAACGTTTGGCGGCACCGGAACTGGCAAGAGCAGTCTGGTGAACGCTTTGGTTGGCGAAGAAGTGACTGCCAGCGGTCGGCAGCGTCCCACAACGCGCCGTCCGGTCCTGCTGCAGCATCGTGATCTTGACTTAACCGACAGTGGGTTGAATCTCAAGCAGGTGCAGGTGTGTCGGCTGGAGTCTGGTCTGTTGCGCGACGTGGTGCTGATCGACTGCCCGGACCCGGACACGAGTGAGGGTGACAGTCCGGGCAGCAATCTCGCTGTGCTCAGAGAAATCCTGCCGTATTGCGATGTGCTGCTTTATGTAACGACGCAGCAGAAATATCGCAGCAGCCGAATCGCCGAAGAACTCATTCAGGCTGCATCGGGTTGCCAGCTGGTGTTCATTCAGACTCACGCTGATCTTGACTCTGATATCCGGGATGACTGGAAGCGTCAGCTGGACGATCAGTTTCTGGCCTCACGGATTTTCCTGGTCGATTCGAGACAGGCCCTGCTGGATCAGCAGGAGGGTCGACAGCCGGCCGGGGAGTTCAGAAGTCTGCAGAGGTTTCTGCAGGAACAGTTGGGCAGCAGCAGGCGTTTGGCCATTCGTCGAGCAAGTTTGACAGATCTGCTGGGTGAGACTTTGGCGGAAGGCCAGTTGGCGTATGGAGAATTGAGCCCGCACGTTGACCGGCTGCGGGAAGTCATGCTGGAGTTGCGTGACGAACTGCGGGCAGAAATGAGTGCCGTGTTAACACAGGAGTTGTTGCAGAATCGAGGCATTTGGGAACGACGACTGGGGACGGCAATTGTCGATCGCTGGGGGCTCAGCCCATTCTCTGCACTGTTGCGACTCAGCAGTGGCATTGGGGGATTGCTGGCATCGCTGTCGTTTCTGCGTGCGCGGTCTTCAGTACAGATGGCGTTAGTAGGCGCGGTTCAGGGAGCTCGCTGGCTGAAGGGGGTTGGCGAACAGCAGGCGGAAACGGAATCACTGAATCGATTGTCGACGCTGGGCATCCCGGATCATTTATTGCGGTCGGCCAGCCTGAAGATCTCCCGCTATCGCGCCGATGCTGGTCTGGACCGGATGGACCAGCAGTCGGGGCGTGAACTGGATGATCTGCGACGGCAATTGGTGCGGATGGAACGATCTTTTCTTGGAGACGTTGGGCAGGAGGTGGATCGTCAGATTTCGCTGGTGGCTGAAAGGCTGACGCGGCCAGTTCGCCGCTGGCTGACAGAGCTGATTTTCCTGCTCTATCCTGTGTTTGTGTTGCTGCGGATGGGGCACAATTTCTTTTGGGAGACCTGCCTTGCTCCACTGCTGGGATACGCGGAAGCGGCCGCCCCGTTGTTGGCGGTCGAGTTCTATATTCCGGCGTTATTCTTTCTTGTGGTCTGGTGCGGAACTGGGCTGGTCGCCTTTTCATCCGGTCTGCGCGGACGTCTGCACAGTTCGATCCAGGATCTCGCCGACCGGCTCGCTGAGCAACAGTTATCAGAGGGACTGTATCCGGACCTTGAGCAGGAATGTGACGAGATTGACCGCGAGGTTCAGCGGCTGACTGAGTTGCGTCAGATGGTCAATGACTTCCGCGGTCAGTTAGCCCGCTCGCAGGTTTCGTTGGGTTCCCTGCGCATCTCTGGACAGCCCGATTCATGATGAAAAGTTTGGCTTGAGCAGCCGCCAGGCGTTGCTTCGCTGGCAGTCAGATCGGCCGGTTGGGCACACATCCCGGCGGGCGGTGGCGGGAAATGGCTCTCAGTACTTCCGGCCAAATCATCTCCCTTCGGATTTTTTTGCAAACAGCTCTTGGCACTCTGCCGATATCTCTGTAATCTGGTGTTGGGCAAAAACCCAACACCTGTTGTCACGCAGGTAAAATTATCATTCTGTCAGTTTATTGACGGTATTTTCATTTGGTGTTTTGCCGATAGGTGCCGTGCATTTTGCACAGGATTTTTGCATAGGATTTTTGCATAGGATTTTTGCATAGGGAGGTGTGACAGGCGAAAAAGGCTGTGCCGTATGTTGCGGATTGGAAGTTGTTGAACAAAAACAGGTTTCCTGCTGGGCCGGTGAAATTCTCAACTTCAACTGCAACAGTGGTGTGGTTGTTCCGTGTTCGATTTTGGGCAGTGTTCATAAAAGTTCATGATCCCGAGTCGGGCGTCGTATTCGGTCAGCGGACACTGATGCGAGGGACATTCGCTGAAAGGAAAGAGTGCAGGGAAGTGAGTTAGTGGCTAAGGGACATTCAGTTCAGGACGAATTGAGGTGAGAGATGTTGGTATTGAAGCGACGGCAGGGACAGGAAATTGTGATTGACGGTCAGATACGGATTGTGGTGGTTCAAACGGGAGATGGCAGTTGCAGTCTGGCCTTCGAAGCGCCTCGGGATTGCCGAATTCGTCGAGCGGAGTTGCCGGTATTTGAAGAGGAATGTCAGCGCATTTCAGCGACTCAGGCGAAAGTTCCGGTGGCTGCTGCGCGACTGGAGAGGCCAGTGTTGGAGAGGCCAGTGTTGGAGAGGCCAGTGTTGAAGCGACCGTCCGTCGGGCAGTCGGGGGCATCATCGCCGGAGTTGTCGGATTCGGCGGGGCAGATTCAGCGAGTTTCCGGACGGCTTGCACCGCGTCAGTTATCGCGTGAGGTTCCGATGCGTCCGCGACCATCACTGCAGGTTCAGTCATGACGGAAGAGTTGGGGGCAATGATTCGTCGCGTGCGTCAGGCACGGGGGATTTCGCTGCGTCAGATGGCGGGGCGGATTGGGATTCACTTTAGTCATTTGTCAAAAGTGGAGAACGGTCACGACAGCATTGGTCGGGAATCCCTGTTGCGTCTGGCGGGTGAACTGGACCTTGACGAGGATTTGCTGCTGGCATCCGCCGGGATGCAGGCTCAGCCATTTCGCGTGCTTGGAGATGTCGCTGCGGGGGCACCGATTGACGCATTGGAAGATGTAGAGACGTTTGATCTGAATCGCACTTTTGATCCGCGGGATCATTTTCTATTGCGAGTCAACGGGGAGTCGATGATCGAGGACGGGATTCACGATGGCGATTTGGCCATTATCCGTCGTGCTGATCGGGCGCGTGATGGAGAGACTGTTGTGGCGCTGGTTGATCAGCAGGAAGCAACGTTGAAGCATTACAGCCGCTGTGGAGACACCGTTCGGCTTTCGCCTGCGAATCAGCAGATGCAGGACCTGATTTTTCCGGCAGAACAGGTTCAGGTGATTGGCATTTTTGCGGGGTTGATCCGCACCGCGCGCCACGACCGGTAAAAGTGGCACTGGTCAGTTTGCAGCGTTGTTCCGGATGTCCGTTCCGGCGGCGGTCAGCGTCTCTGCGGCTGATGTATTCAGAGTGTCTGTGGATTCAGACAATCGAATTCATTGGCAGTATTGCTGCGGCAGTTTGTCGTCAAAGAGTAAAGCGTCTGGCGCTGCAGGTTCTGTAGGTCCTGAAGAGTGAAGTTGGGCATGGCATCTTCTCGAATTGGAATTAAGCAGCTTGATATGGGGGGCTGGGTTCGCGTGTTTGTGGGGCAGGGGCAGCCCGGGGCGGATCTGCCGGCTTATTTGTCGCACGCTCTGAATAACTGGTTTCGCGAGCGGCCTCACCTGCGTCTGCGGTTTGTGTTGCCGGTGACTCAGCATGGCGATACGGTTGAGTTGCACGGTTGGTATGAGCAGGTGATGTTTTCGGACCAGAGCACATTGGCACGATCCGTCCCTCGAACTCCCGCCAGCGGTACGTCAACCGGCGCTGCGGTAACCGGTGGGGTTCAATAATTTGGTGGGGCGGCGAGCTGCGGTAAACGGGGGTTTACGCTGCTGCGTTTTCTGCCCTGTCAATTCCGCTCACTGACTGGCTCGCTCCCGATCGCCGGATTTGGTTGAATGAGGCGAGTGGTGATCTGTTAAGGCGATCTGTTCTGCACACTTCTGAGGCAGCATTGCGGCGGATGGCAGATCGGCGGTGGTGCATGCGGTTTCGGGGCAGATTCCATCAATCAGTTCGTGGCGATGCAATGGGCCTGTGAGGGAAGTGAAGCGATGATTAAGAGCAAGCAGAGAGCGTTCCTGATTTTGCGATACTGTACGGTGTTGCTGCCGTTGGTGGGCACAGTACAGGCGGGGCCGATCGATCCAGCGTTCCGGATTGTGGAGATCGATCCGAATCCGGGCCGTGTTGTCTACGCGGTGACCTCGGCTGACGTCGACGGGGATGGTGATACTGATCTGGTGGTGCTGACTGAGAATCGCGTGTTGTGGTATGAGCAGCCATCATGGCAGGCTCATACGATCCTGAAGGATCAGTTACCGGAAGATCACGTCTGCATCGCCGCTCGGGATATCGACGGCGACGGCCAGGTTGATTTTGCGATTGGTGCGGGTTGGCCACGGGGGGGAGTGTTGCATTGGATTCATCGCAAAGAGGACACGGAAGCGCTGTGGCAGGTTGAGTCCATTGGTGAAGAACGCGCGATCCATCGCATGTACTGGGCGGATGTTCTGGGGCGGGGGCGATCGCAGCTGGTGGTGTCACCGTTGAACGCCAGTGTTGGGGACGGAGTTCGGCTACTGGCGTTTGAAGTGCCCGATGATCCCAGTCGTAAACGTTGGCCCGCAACGGTATTGAATTCCAGTTTGAATCGGATGCACAACCATCTCCACCTGGATTTCGACGGCCAGAAGGCGGTGGATACGATTACTGCCAGCCGGGAGGGATTGACCCTGATTCGCCGCAACGGCGACGAGTGGCAAAGCCAGCTGCTGGCTCGCGGGCGTGACGGTCAGGCGGATGCGAATTCCAATGGAGCTGGTGAAGTTCGGGTCGGCCGTTTGAGCAGCGGGCGACGGTTTCTTGTTGCGGTCCAGCCCATGCACGGGGACGAGCTTGTGGTTTATCGGGAACCCGCCCGAGGGCAGGGAGAATGGTCGGCAACAGTCATTCACAGTGGATTTCGCCGCGGACACGCTCTGCAAACTGCGGACTTTGATGGAGACGGTGACGACGAAATTGTGTTTGGCCACAGCGACACGCCTGGAAAGTTTGGAGTGATGGTATGGAGCAGCGAAGATTCAGATGGAGCGAGCTGGGCGTCAACGGTTCTTGACGAGGGTGAGGTCGCGACGGAGGATGTCACGGTTGCCGATTTCAATGGTGACGGCAGGCCGGATATTGCGGCGGGCGGTCGGTCAACGCACAATGTGCGCATGTATTTGAACAACGCTGTTCGCTGAGAAGTTTGTTCCGGCCTGTGTGATGTTGTGCAGTGCACACAGTGATGTTGTGCACGATATTCTCATTCCAGAGTTGTGATTTCCGTCGCGGAATGGCCAGTGTGTATTGCGAGAGATGTAGTGAGAAAGAATCGATGGTGACACGTGTGGGAAGGCTCACCTGCGGCAGTTGCCGTGCGTGGCTGTTCATGATTATTTCCATCGCGACAAGCTTGACGGAATCTGCTGCAGTCGAGAAGCAGTTAGCGGACCAGTTACCGGACTTCTCTGCGGAAGTGCGTCCGCGGCTGGTTCAGCACTGCTTCCGCTGCCACGGTCCGCAACAGCAGAAGGCTGCTCTGCGTCTGGATACGCTTGATCCGGGATTTGATGCGGAATCTGCAGAGACATGGCATGATGTTCTGAATCGGATCAGTGTCGGCGACATGCCGCCCGAAGGCGAGCCGGAGCTGGCAACGAACGATCGCGAGATCTTGACCGCATGGTTGCGAGGCAACATTGATCGAGTACTCCGCGACCGGAATGGGCGGCGGCAGGAAACGGTGTTGCGCCGGCTGACGCGGTATGAATACAACAATACGTTGCGGGACTTACTGGGGATCAACTTCGACTTTGCGGCGGACCTTCCGCCCGAGGCAAATTCGGCAGATGGATTTCGCAACAATGGATCGGTGCTCGGAATCTCACCCCTGCAGATTGAGTACTACCTGAAGGCGGCTCGCCTCGCGATGGACAAGGCCATCGTGACCGGGCCGCCACCACAGGTTTATTCGCAGCGTTTTGAGTCGCCATCGGGGAATACACGCCAACAGGAGAATGTCACGGGGCGTCGACTGCCGCCTCACGGCAGATTTCCCGCGACCATTCAGCAGTATCCTCGGGCGGGTGAATTCATTGTTCGGGTGAAAGCAGGTGCAGAAATTCCTGCGGGGATGGGCAATCCCCATCTGTTGTTAACCATGGGCCTGCGGTCCGATACGGAGAGTCCGGCGAAACCGATTGGGGAAATCGATATCAGGGCCAGCGTGGCCCAGCCGCAGGTTTACGAGTTTCGGGGGCGCATGGAGTCTTTTCCTTTGCCCGGGCACAACCCCAAGTTTCCTGGCGTGACAATTTCGGCCATCAATGTTTATGACGATGGTTTGGGGGTAATTCGTCCGCCGAAGTACAAGCCCATCAAGTTCAACGATGCTCAAAGAATGTTGGTGCAGGAGGCTGCGAAGAAAAATGTGCATCAGTTCCCTGTGATTGCCGGACAACGTGGCAGCAAACTCGAACAGCAGATTTCCGGTCAGCTGAGAAAGCTTCAGGTGCGGCTGGAGGAGCAGCGTTTGATATCACCTGAGGACAGCAATCGTACGGATCTGGCATATCGTATGTTTGACATCCATCGAGGTGTGGCTGCGGAAGCGGAGCAAATGCAGATGCTGGCAGAACAGCAACAGCCGGACGATCCGCAACAATATCTGGACGCTTATCGCTTATTGAATGCCAACTTACTGGCTGATCGCCAACAGATACTGGATCGCTTCGACGGCGTCGAACCGATTGACCGTCGCACGAAGCGTATGGCCGAACCGTTGGAGCCGGTTCCGGAGAGATCCACGATTGTGCTGGACTATCTGGAGTTTGAAGGGCCGATTTATGAGACATGGCCGCCGGAAAGTCACGCGGCGTTATTGCCACCGTCTGAACAACCTGAACCTCAGCGTGCTCGAGAAGCGATTGCTGCGTTGATGCAGCGAGCATGGCGGCGTCCGGTGACCGCGAACGAAGTGGACTCCATTGTGTCATTTTACGAGGAGATTCGTCCGCAGGCAGCAAGTTTTGAAGAAGCGATGCGGGAGTGCTTCGCCATGGTGTTGATTGCGCCTGAGTTTCTGTATCTGGTGGAGCGGAAGGATGTCGAGTCTGAGCGTTTGAGTCAGTATGAGCTGGCATCTCGACTGTCGTATTTTCTTTGGTCTACTCTTCCGGACGAAGAGCTGCTTTCGCTGGCAGCCATGGGGCGACTCAGTGATGTGCAGCAGCTTGAGACGCAGGTTTCGCGGATGCTGCGAGACGATCGTTCTTCGGAGTTTGTGCAGCATTTTACCAACCAGTGGCTGCACCTGCCGGGAATTGATCGGGTCGCGATTAACCCGGAGTACTATCCGGATTTTGATGACGGGTTGAAGTCTCAGATGCGTCAGCAGACACAGGCCTTTTTTGCGGAGGTTCTGCACGGCAACGAGAGTGCTCTGAATTTCATTGATTCCGAATTCACAATGCTGAACGAGCCGCTCGCCAGGCATTACGGGCTGCAGTTGCCCGATGGGGGGCCGCGGGGAGCTGACTTTGAGCGAGTGGAATTGCCGGCAGGATCTGATCGAGGTGGTCTGTTGACTCAGGGCAGTATCCTGTTGTTGAATTCGACCGGAGAGGATTCTCACCCGATCCGCCGTGCCGTTTGGTTGCTGGATCGAATTCTGGGTTCCCCACCTCCTCCACCTCCCCCGGACGTTCCGGAATTGAATACGGAAGAGGCGGAGTTGGCGACATTACCTTTGAAGCAACAGTTGGAACTGCATCGGACTCGCGAGGCGTGTCATGACTGTCACCGCGCGATTGATCCGTGGGGGGTTGCATTTGAGTCCTTTGATGCTGTTGGCCGGATGCGTGATACTGTCCTGAGGAAACGGGGAAAACAGCGTCTGCAATCTGCAGTCGATGATGTGGCTGAGCTGCCGAACGGGAAAGTGATTGCCGGGGTGAGGGAATTGCAACAGCACTTGTTGAGTTCTGAACGGGATCGATTTGCAGAGACGCTGGTCCGAAAACTATTGGCTTACGCGATAGGGCGTTCATTGGTTCTGGCCGACCAGCCGGTGATCGAGGAATTGGTTGAGGAGTTTCGTGGGCAGGACTACCGATTAAGAGATTTGGTGATCGCAATTGTCAGCAGCGAAGTGTTTGGCAGCAGATGACCGGCATCAGAATTGGAAGAGACACAGACAGGGAACCCTGATGAGCAGAAAATCCTGGGATCTTGATCGACGAACATTGCTCCGTGGAAGTGGTGTGGCGATCGCCTTGCCGTGGCTGGAGAGTATGTCGGTGGCCGAGTCGTCTCGGACGGCCGAATTCCCGAAGCGTTTCTGTGCTGTGTACTGGCCATTCGGAGTCGCGATGCCGGGTGACAAGGCGGCGGATCGAAACTGGGGATGGTTTCCGACCGGCGCGGGGAAGGATTTTCAGTTTACAGATGTCCTGTCACCGATGGAGCCACTGCGGGATCAGGTTACCGTCATTGGCGGTATTTCTCATCCCAACGGGTGGGCGATGGGCGGGCATGACACTGGAGACGTTTTCCTGACGGGGGCGAAGTACAGGAGTGGTTCTTACCTGAACTCCATTTCACTTGACCAACAGTTGGCCGAAGTACTGGGACAGAAGACTCGTTTTGCATCGTTGACCTTGTCCAGCGACGGTGGCATTGGTGAACCAACTCGCGCCTGTACTTTGTCGTATTCGCGGGAAGGTCGTCCAATCCCGGCAATCTCCAGCCCGCGGCAGATTTTCGATCGTCTTTTTGGTCAGGAGCGTGGGGAGAGTGCAGAATTGCAGCGTCGGCGTCTGACCAATTCCACGAGTATGCTCGATCGATTGCTCGATCATTCCAGATCTCTGGGACGGCGGCTGGGGAAACAGGATCAGCAGAAACTGGATCAGTATCTGGAATCGGTTCGCGACGTTGAGCGACGTGTCGGACGGGCTCAGGCATGGCTGGATGTTCCAAAGCCGGAGGTTGATACCGAAACATTAAATCTGGAGGCGAATCCGGACGCTCCGAAGGAATACATCCGGGCAATTTATGATTTGATGTTTCTGGCATTTCAGACTGATTCCACACGAGTTGCCACATATATGATTGGGCAGGTGGCTGGAGCGACCACGATAGCGAATGCGTTTCCCGCCTGTCTGGGGCTGCAGGGGAACTGGCATGGGCTGGCACATGGTGCCGGTAAGCCAGGCGGCGCTGAAAAGCTCGGGAAGTTTGATCAGTTCCTCGCCGGTAATCACGCTCGATTTCTGCAGCGGTTGTCAGAAACGCAGGAGGGCAACGGTTCGATTTTGGACAGCACCATGGTGCTGTACGGATCAAGCAACAGCCGCACGCATCAGAATCATAATTACCCGTTGTTGCTGGCTGGTGGGCGTGGGCTTGGGGTCAGGCACGGGCAGTATCTGCGGTACAACGAGACAGAGATGCGACTGTCGAATCTATTTTTGACAATCCTTGATCGCCTTGATGTACCTGTCTCGCAGTTTTCGGACAGCACTGGTGAGTTTTCTGACATTCTTGTCTGATTGACTGGAGCGACAACATTGATGGGAAGATTGCTGCTGTGTGCATGGCTGTGTTGTGGATGTATTTCCCGCTTGCCGGCTCAGGGGTGGCCTCAGGGGGGCGGCCCGGGTGGAGAATTCGTGACTCAGGGGCAGGCCCCGGCTGAGTGGAGTGTTGTGCAGGATCGCAATATTGCGTGGGTGCAGCCGCTGCCTGAAACCGGCCAAAGTACGGTCGTTATCTCGGGTGACCGATTGTTCTACACGCGGTATGCAGTGCTGGGCGGGCCTGCTGAGATTGCATCTGAAATTGTTGCCTGTTGTGCGGACGCAAAAACGGGCCAGTTGTTATGGTCTCAGACGATCCCGGCCGGGCATCCATTGCGTGTTAGTGGTTGCTTCTCGGACAGCACATCACCGCCACCGGTGACCGATGGCAAGCGGGTCTGTTTCTTTAATGCGTCGGGCGCGGTGGTGTGTTTTGATTTTGAAGGTCGACAGCTTTGGCGTCGTGAAACGATGGCCGTCGGACGATCTCAGCCTTTTCTGGTTCACGGCCGAGTCGTGTATACCCGCCAGTTGATCATGCCGGAAGAGGGGAAATTTGGGCACGAACACCGCGATGCGCCGCACGAACTGTGGACTCAGCTGGAAGCTCTCGACCTGACGACGGGTGAGGCTGTCTGGAGTTCTGACTGCGGTGTGAACATGGGGGCGATTCCGTTACCACAGAAGTTATCCGACGGGCGTGTTGTCATTGTGGTTGGTCGTGGTGGTGGGCATTCACCGCCGGAGCGTCCGGAAGGCGTTTCCATGGTCGACGGAAGGACGGGCGAAACGCTTTGGACACTGCCGCTGGACAACTTTATGTCCACTCAACTCTATCCTGTTGTGAACGATCAGACGCTGGTGTTTTACGGTCCGGAACATCTGTGGGTGGACCTTTCGGGGAAGATCTCCCGGCGAGTCAATTTTTGTACAGATGCCGTCGTGCGGAAATGGGACGGCGGTCAATATGTGAATGCCGTCGAGACATTGAAATATCCAACAGGCAGAGGCCGTGCGATCACTCAGCAGTCGAATCTGCGTATCGGGGACTATCATTATTTCCGAGCTTATCAGCATCCTTATCTGGGACGCGTCCAGATTCGGAGTGGCAAGGTGGAGTATCTGCAATTGCCTGTACAGTTGGTACGGAAGCCTGGCGAGGAAGAGGTCAGGGTATGGGGATTAAAGGATGCGGAATTTATTCCGGCTGACATGACGAATGCAGATGGTCACGTGGTCATGGGAGACCGGCGTTCGCGGACGAATACGTGGGGCCATCACGCCTCCCCGTTGATGACCGTTGTCGGGCAGCATCTCTATCTTCCCACAATGTCAGGTACTGTTTACTGCATTCGTTGGGATGCAGAGCAATTGCATGAAGAGGCCTTGCTGGGAATCAGCGATCTGGGGCCGGTTGGCCCCACCTGGACCCGGGCCAGTATCAGTTATGACAGCGGTCGTCTGTTTACCAGAACGATTCGAAACCTGATCTGTATTGAAGCTGAACGGGTCACAGCTCGGTCTGCCGTTTCTCAGCCGAGCAACTCGAACTAACGCGTCTGCGGTGTGCATCGTCGCAATCTCACGAAGACAAGGATACAGACATGAGAGTACTGCAACTGCTGCGTGGACTGACGCTGTCGCTGATTGTATCGCCGAGTATTGCGTGGGGCGGTGAACCGGTACCCCGAATGCAGCCGGAAACCGGGGTGCAGGGGGGCTATGCGATTGTTGTGCAGCGGGCGACGGAGGAAGATTCCGCATGGCAGCCAGTCGTCGAGACTCTGCGGAACAAGCATGACGGGACCGTCATTGTTTGGGATACGGAAGTCGAGGAATCGCTGGAATCGCTGCAGCAATTGTTTCCGCGCTACACCTGCTTTGTGGGGAAATCGGATGATGTTGGTGGCGACTTTGTCAGGCGTGTTCACCAGCTGACAGCAAAACTTGACAGCGACCCATTCACTGACACATTCTGGGCGATTTTGACTGGATACGACGCACAGAATGCACTCACGATTGCATCTCATACGGAGCCGCTGGTGATCAGGAAAGTTGCCTCCGGAACTGAATTTGCGACGGAGATGGTGGTGGAGGGGCAGTGGTATGATGAGCTTGTGAAAAATAAGCACGTACGCAAGCATCCCGGAGGCAAGGTTGAGCAGCTTCGGGGACCGGATGACACGACGGCCCCGCTGGTGAACCTTGTCAATAACTATCAGCCGGACCTGATGATTACGTCTGGACACGCGACACAGGGAAACTGGCAGATTGGATTTCGATTTCGCAGCGGGTATTTTCGTTCATCAGCCGGTCGGATGTATGGGCAGGACACGGAACGTCGGCAACTGGAGATCAATTCCCCCAATGCCAAGGTCTACCTGCCGATTGGCAATTGTTTGATGGGTGATATTAACGGTCCGGATGCGATGGCCCTCGCGTGGATGAATGATGTTGGTGTACGTCAGATGCTTGGCTACACCGAGCCAACATGGTTTGGCTATATGGGCTGGGGAGTACTGGACTACTTTGTTGAACAGCCTGGGCGGTATACATTGACGGAAGCATTTTTTGCCAATCACCATGCGTTGGTTCATCGGCTGAACGATCCGGCAACGCCTGTTGGGGACTTGCGAGGGCTGAAGTTTGACAGGGACGTCGTCGCCTTTTACGGGGACCCCAAATGGTCTGCTACGATGGCGAAATTGCCCAAGCGATATGGTCAGCATCTGACGATTGACGGTGACGAGTATACCCTGACGATCACGCCGCAAAGTGGCGAGGATTCGTTTCGGCCGGTCAATACAAACGGTTCACAGCGTGGCTGGCGTCCGATGGTTCAGTTTCTGCCGCATCGAGTGAGCGAAGTTCACGTGCTTGATGGTCAGCAGTTGGAACCAGTGATTGCGGACGACTTCATTCTTGTGCCGAACCCCCGCGAGGTGAACGGCAAGGAACCTTATGTGGTTCGGTTTCGGGCAGACCGTATTTTGCCAGGGGCTGGGGATACGGCCCACTGACGCGACAGCCCTGCGGCCGGCGAAACTCATGTTGTTGTGTCCGGGCAGAGGTGACTTGCTTCAGAGGGCCAAGTCAGCGAATTCACTGGTGTGCCTGACCAGGACGGTGCGAACGCGATTTGGGGTGAAGCGTGTTGAGCTCGCTGATGCGACGGCGCGAGTGTTGGGCGGCATTGCCCGAAAAACATGCCCCCTAAAATGCCCCCGACAGGAAAGCGGGATTCTGGAGTGGCCGGCGAATCTGCCGGGGCGGTGAAAACACTGGTGGAAAAACTGAGTGCGCCGGGACTCGAACCCGGGACCTACGGATTAAAAGTC